>CP075528.1:3360726-3666247 GCA_025808875.1 Enhydrobacter sp.
AGCGCGAGCCGGCTTCCTCGTCGATGTCCCACACCACGAGCTGGAGCGTGACCTTGAGCGGAGCGGCGTAGGTGATGCCGCGCTGCTGGCACTCCTCGACGTCGTACTTGGGATCCTCGAACTCGTATTTCACGAATTCCAGGCTGGCGCGCTCGGCGAAGTCCTTGATCGGGAACACGCCGCGAAAGACCTCCTGCAGGCCCGACTGGGTGCGCTTGGCCGGGGCGACGTTGCGTTGGAGGAAGCCCTCGTAGGAACTCTTCTGCACCTCGATGAGGTTGGGCATCGGCGCCACCGACTCGATGTGGCCGAAGAAGCGACGGATTCGTTTGCGCGTGTTGAAGGCCGTGGCCATCCTGCGTCCTCGATCGGTTCAAGGGCGGAGAAACACCCGCTGCTTTCTCGGAGCTCGCGGCCCGCCAGCCGTTCGCCCCATCCGTTGCAGAGGGCCACTTGTCGAAGCGGATGCGCGCATCCGCTTGGATAAGGGGCCCGTCCGGGCCGACTTCTCGCGAAGCCCGCCCGGACGGAAATCGCCTTACTTGAGCTCGACCTTGGCGCCCTCGGCCTCGAGCTTGGCCTTGAGCTTCTCGGCGTCGGCCTTCGGCACGCCGTCCTTGACCGACTTGGGCGCGCCCTCGACCAGATCCTTGGCCTCCTTGAGGCCGAGGCCGGTGATCTCGCGCACCACCTTGATGACGTTGATCTTCTTGTCGCCCGCCGCGGCCAGCACGACGGTGAACTCGTCCTTGGCTTCCGCCGGGGCGGCACCGCCGGCAGCGGCGCCCGGAGCGGCCGCGACCGCGACCGGAGCGGCGGCGCTGACGCCCCACTTCTCTTCCAAGAGCTTGCTGAGCTGCGCGGCCTCGAGGACCGTCAGGGCCGAAAGCTCTTCGACCAGCTTTTCCAGATTAGCCATTGTCTCTCTCCTAGATATCCCGAACTTCGTAGACGTTGAGTGGATGCGTCGAACTCACGCGGCCTTCGCGCCGTCCTTGGCTCCATAGGCGCCGAACACACGAGCGACCTGACCCGCCGGCGCCTGCAGCACGCCCGCGACCTTGGTCGCCGGGGCCTGCAGAAGGCCGATGATCGTGGCCCTGAGTGCATCGAGCGACGGCAGCATGGCGAGCGCCTGGACGCCCGCGACGTCCAGCGTGTTCTCACCCAGCGCGCCACCGACGATGGTCAGCTTCTCGTTGCCCTTGGCGAAGGCGGAAACCACCTTCGCCGCGGCGACCGGATCCTTGGAGTAGGCGATGGCGGTCGGGCCCGTGAAGAGGGGTCCGAGCGCCTTGAAGGGCGTGCCCTCGAGGGCACGCAGCGTGAGCCGGTTCTTGGCGACCTTGTAGCTCGCGCCGGCCGCCCGCACCTTGCGGCGCAGGTCCGTCACTTCTTGGACCGTCAGACCTGATTGGCGGGTAACCACCACCAGGTTGGCGTCCTTGAAGGTCCGGTTCAGCTCGGCGATCGCTTCGGCCTTTTCCGAACGATTCACGGCGTTCTCCAACTATGGCCCGACCCGGAGGATCCGGATCGGACCGGCTGCGATTGGGCCTTGCGGCCCGCTGCGCCTGCCCCGGAAGTTCGGGTCTCTCGGCACGCACAAGACATGCGTGCCCCGATTCCCTTGCCCCCGTCTGCGCTGGCGGGTTTCCCCTTTAGGCCTGTCCCCGGTCACGAAGGACTTGGGACGAAGCACCGGCGGTCTCGGACAGGATTTCCGCCGACCGCCAAGGCGGGCGACGAAACTCGTAAACTCTCCGCCTCAGGCGTTGAGGGCGGTGGCGGGGTCGAGCTTGATGCCCGGCCCCATGGTCGAACTCAGCGACACCTTCTTGATGAAGGTGCCCTTGGCGCCGCTCGGCTTGGCACGGTTGATCGCCGTGACCAGCGCGCGGACGTTGGCGGCGATGGCGTCCTCGCTGAACGAGGCCTTGCCGACACCGGCATGGACGATGCCCGCCTTCTCGGCGCGGAACTCGATCGAGCCCGCCTTGGCGGCCTTGACCGCCGCGGCGACGTCCTGCGTCACCGTGCCGAGCTTCGGATTCGGCATCAGGCCGCGCGGGCCCAGCACCTTACCGAGACGGCCGACCACGCCCATCATGTCCGGGGTGGCGATGCAGCGGTCGAAGTTCATCTCGCCGCCGTTGATCTTCTCGGCGAGGTCCTCGGCCCCGACCAGGTCGGCGCCGGCGGCCTTGGCCTCGTCGGCCTTGGGACCGCGCGCGAACACCGCGACGCGCACCGTCTTGCCCGTGCCGCTCGGCAACTCGACCATGCCGCGCACGGCCTGGTCGGCGTGGCGTGGATCGATGCCGAGGTTCATGGCGATCTCGATCGTCTCGTCGAACTTCGCCTTGGCGTTGGCCTTCACGATCTTCACCGCCTCGGCGAGTGGGTAGATCTTCTCGCGATCGACGGCGGACGAGGCCGACTTGTAGCGCTTGCCGTGTGCCATGGCCCTACTCCACCACCTGCAGGCCCATCGAGCGGGCCGAGCCCACGACCTGGGCCATCGCCGATTCGACCGAATCGCAGTTGAGATCGGGCATCTTCTGCTTGGCGATCTCCTCGACCTGCTTCCTGGTCACCTTGCCGACGATCTGGGTGCCCACCATCTTGGCGCCCGCTTCGATGCCCGCCGCCTTCTTCAGGAAGTAGCTCACCGGCGGCGTCTTGGTGATGAAGCTGAAGCTGCGGTCCTGGAACACGGTGATGACCACCGGGATCGGCATGCCCGCTTCCATCTTCTGGGTGCGCGCGTTGAACTGCTTGCAGAATTCCATGATGTTGACGCCCTGCTGACCGAGCGCGGGCCCGATCGGCGGCGACGGATTGGCCTTGCCGGCCGGCACTTGCAGCTTGACGTAGGCCTGGACCTTCTTGGCCATGAATGCCCCTCCTCTGGGCGGCGCGGTACGGCCATGGCCGGCCTCCCGCACCCTATGTTCCAGTCAACCCCTTGATCCGATTGGATTCTCAGGATTGCCCGGCCTCATGCGAAAAGGCCGGCGCGAGGCCAGCCCTTCCGAGGGCGCGGGGTGTAGCAAAGTCCCCGACCCGGTACAACCCCCCATTTGCAGCGCAATATGGGGACGGTTCAGAGCTTCTCGACCTGCGCGTAGTCGAGCTCGACCGGGGTCGAACGGCCGAAGATCGAGACGGCGACCTTGAGGCGGGCGCGTTCCTCGTCGACATCCTCGACGGTGCCGTTGAACGAGGCGAAGGGGCCGTCGGCCACCTTGACCTGCTCGCCGATCTCGAAGCTGACGGCGGGCTTGGGCCGCTCGACGCCCTCCTGGACCTGCTTGAGGATGCGGTTCGCCTCGGCGTCGGAGATCGGCACCGGCTTGCCGCGGCCGCCGCCGCCCAGGAAACCCGTCACCTTGGCGGTGTTCTTCACCAGATGCCAGGTCTCGTCGTTGAGATCCATCTTCACCAGCACGTAGCCCGGGAAGAACTTGCGCTCGGTCTGGACCTTGGCGCCGCGGCGCACCTCGACGACCTCCTCGGTCGGCACGATGACCTCGGAAATCTCCTCGCCCAGCCCCTTCTTGCCGGCCTGCTCGCGGATCGACTGGGCGACCTTGTTCTCGAAGCCCGAATAGGCGTGAACGACATACCAACGATGAGCCATGTCACACCCCGAGCAACAGCTTGACGACGTAGCCGATGATCTTGTCGGCCACGAGGAAGAACAAGGCGGCGATGACCACGAAGATGAACACCATGCTGGTGGTGATCAGGGTCTCACGCCGGGTCGGCCAGGTGACCTTGGACACCTCGGCACGGACTTCGCGGACGAATTCGATGGGATTCTTCGACATGCTCGCCGTTCTTCATGAAATGGCAGGAGTGGAGGGACTCGAACCCCCGACCCTCGGTTTTGGAGACCGATGCTCTACCAACTGAGCTACACTCCTACGACCGCCGCCGGCCAGAGACCGGCGGCAGCCCGTGCTTATAGCACTACTTGACGATTTTGGTGACGACGCCTGCGCCGACGGTTCGGCCGCCCTCGCGGATGGCGAAGCGCAGGCCCTCGTCCATCGCGATCGGCTGGATCAGCTCCACCGCCATCCGCGCATTGTCCCCCGGCATCACCATCTCCGTCCCCTCCGGCAGGGTCACCACCCCCGTCACGTCCGTCGTCCGGAAGTAAAACTGCGGCCGGTAGTTGGTGAAAAACGGCGTGTGACGGCCGCCCTCCTCCTTCGTCAGGATGTACGCCTCAGCCTCGAAGTTCGTGTGCGGCGTGATCGACCCGGGCTTCGCCAGAACCTGGCCGCGCTCCACGTCCTCGCGCCCCACGCCGCGCAGCAGCGCCCCGATGTTGTCCCCAGCCTCGCCCTGGTCCAGAAGCTTGCGGAACATCTCAACGCCCGTCACCACCGTCTTCGTCGTCGCCTTCAGGCCGACGATCTCGATCTCCTCGCCCACCTTCACGATCCCCCGCTCGACACGGCCCGTAACCACCGTGCCGCGACCCGAAATCGAGAACACGTCCTCGATCGGCATCAAAAACGGCTTGTCCTTGTCGCGCGTCGGCTGCGGAATGTAGCGGTCGACCTCCGACATCAGCTTCAACACCGCCTGCTCGCCCTGCTCGGCGTTCTTGTCCTCCAGCGCCATCAGCGCCGAGCCCCGCACAACCGGAATGTCGTCCCCCGGAAACTGGTAGCTCTTCAGAAGCTCCCGAACCTCCAGCTCCACCAGATCCAGAAGCTCCGGATCGTCCACCATGTCACACTTGTTCATGAACACCACAAGCGCCGGAACCCCCACCTGACGCGCCAGAAGGATGTGCTCGCGCGTCTGCGGCATCGGACCGTCCGCCGCGCTCACCACCAGGATCGCGCCGTCCATCTGCGCCGCCCCCGTGATCATGTTCTTCACGTAGTCCGCGTGGCCGGGGCAGTCGACGTGCGCGTAGTGGCGGTTCTGCGTCTCGTACTCGACATGCGCCGTCGAAATCGTGATCCCGCGCTCGCGCTCCTCCGGTGCCTTGTCGATCTGGTCGTACGCCGTGTACGTCGCGCCGCCCGTCTTCGCCAGGATCTTCGTGATCGCAGCCGTCAGAGACGTCTTGCCGTGATCCACGTGCCCGATCGTCCCGATGTTGCAGTGCGGCTTGTTCCGCTCAAACTTCGCCTTCGTCATGATGCCACGAACCTCGCTTGATCCTTCTCGACGGCCGTCCAAACTGGAGCGGGTGACGGGAATCGAACCCGCATAGCCAGCTTGGAAGGCTGGAGCTCTACCATTGAGCTACACCCGCAAACTCCCGAACAGGGCCAACACACGCCGAGGTCCGTTGGTGGAGGGGGAAGGATTCGAACCTTCGTAGACGCGAAGTCGGCAGATTTACAGTCTGCTGC
The DNA here is from genome assembly GCA_025808875.1 of Enhydrobacter sp. Taxonomy (NCBI): domain Bacteria; kingdom Pseudomonadati; phylum Pseudomonadota; class Alphaproteobacteria; order Hyphomicrobiales; genus Enhydrobacter; species Enhydrobacter sp. Next base: position 3,366,111 of record CP075528.1, read on the forward strand.
CATTGACCGCTCGGCCACCCCTCCGAACCTGCGGTACGCACGGCGCGAGATAGCCTGTTCGACCCGCCAAAACGGGCGCGCGTTGCTCGCAAATCCAATGAGTTACGTCAAGGGGCAAATCCCCCTATAGATAAGGTCTCATGCGCTCCCGACCGCACCGCCCCAACCGGCCGCCCAACGATCGTCGGCGCGGCGGCCATCACTCGGTGTGGCTCTACGGCCGCCATCCCGTGCTGGCCGCCCTCGCCAATCCGGAGCGCCGCATCGAACGCATCCTGGCGACCCGCGAGACGGCGGACCGCCATGCCGCGGAGTTCGCCGGCCGGGCGCAGATCCTGTCGCGCGAGGAACTCGCCCAGCGCCTGCCGGCAGGCGCGGTCCATCAGGGCATTGCCGCCCTCGTCGCGCCACTCGAGGAGCCGCAACTGGAGGACGTGCTGGCGCGCTGCGGCGAGAACGCCCTGGTGCTGGCGCTCGACCAGGTTACCGATCCGCACAATGTCGGCGCCATCCTGCGCTCGGCCGCCGCCTTCGGCGTCGCCGGCCTGATCGTCACCGAGCGCCACGCGCCGTCCGACACGGGCGTGCTCGCCAAGGCCGCCTCGGGCGCGCTCGAGATCGTGCCCATGGTGCGCGCCGTCAACCTCGCGCGCGCGCTGGAACAGCTCAAGCAGGCAGGCTTCTGGCTCTACGGACTCGACGAGCGCGGCGATGCCGCGATCGGCACGCTCGACCTCGGCGGCCGCGCCTGCGTCGTGCTCGGCGCCGAGGGCGAGGGCTTGCGCCGGCTGACGGCGGAGAAATGTGATCGTCTGGTGACCATCCCCACGAACGCGGCCCTGGCGGCGCTCAACGTCTCGAATGCCGCCGCGATCGCATCATATGAGTGGGCGCGACGACGCTCAGCGGGGTGACAACTCTCTTTATGTTCGCGCGCGCCGAGACTATACGCTGCTACCGTTGCGACCGGGGCCGGGTTAGCACAGTGGTAGTGCAGCGGTTTTGTAAACCGAAGGTCGGGGGTTCAAATCCCTCACCCGGCACCATCCTGCCCTCCGCGGCCTTGGCGCAGGAGGGCCCATGAGCGACTCAGTCCTCGTCGCCGGCGGCGCCGGCTATATCGGCAGCCATGTCTGCAAGGCCCTGGCCGAATCGGGCGCCACGCCGATCTGCTACGACACGCTCGAGAAGGGCCACGACTGGGCGGTGCGCTGGGGACCGCTGGAGCGCGGCGACATCGGCGACGCCGCAAGGCTCGCCGAGGTGTTCCGCCGGCACCGGCCGTGCGCCGTGATCCATCTCGCGGGCTACATCGAGGTCGGCGAATCGGTGCGCCTGCCCGAGCGCTACCTGCACAACAACGCGACCAAGACCCGGGTGCTGATCGAGGCGGCGGCGCGTCATGGCGTCAACGGCTTCGTCTTTTCCAGCACCTGCGCCGTCTACGGCCTGCCGCAGGCCGAGCATCTCGACGAGGCGCACCGCATCGCGCCGATCAGCCCCTATGCGGACTCCAAGGCCCGCGTCGAAGCGGCGTTGCGCGACGCGGCGCGCTCGGGACTGCGCGCCGCGTCGCTGCGCTATTTCAATGCCGCCGGCGCCGACCCGGGTGGCGAGATCGGCGAGGCGCACGAACCGGAGACGCATCTGCTGCCGCTCGCCGCCGACGCCGCCCTCGGCTTCGGGCCGGCACTCACCCTGCTCGGCGACGACTACGACACGCCCGACGGTTCGTGCGTGCGCGACTTCGTCCACGTCACCGATCTCGCCGACGCCCATCTCCGGGCGCTGCAATGGCTGCGCCGCAGCGCCGACGGCGGCGTCCACGAAGCCTTCAATCTCGGCAGCGGGTCCGGCCACAGCGTCAAGCAGGTGGTGCGCGAGACCGCCCGCCTCGTCGGCCGGCCGGTGCCGCACGTGACCGGACCGCGTCGCCCCGGCGATTCGCCCAGGCTGGTGGGCGACATCGCCAAGGCGGCGCGCGAGCTCGGCTGGACGCCGTCGCGCGATCTTTCGGCCCAGATCGAGGATACGCTGCGCTGGCGCCGCGCGATGCCGCGTTAGATGAGCCGCAACGGCAGTTCGCGCAGGCGCTTGCCGGTGGCGGCGAAGACGGCATTGGCGACGGCCGGCGCAATGGGTGGCGTGCCCGGCTCGCCGACGCCGCCGATGCGGTTGCTGCCGCCATCGACCAGATGCACGACCATCTCCGGCGCATCGGCCAGGCGCACCGCGTCGTAGTCGGTGAAGTTGGATTGCTCGACCGCGCCCTGCGACAGCGTGATCTCGCCGTAGAGCGCCGCCGACAGTCCGTAGACAATGCCGCTCTCCATCTGGGCGCGCACGATCGCCGGATTGACCACGGGCCCGCAATCGACGGCGCAGACCACGCGCCTCACGCGGATCGTGTCGTCCGCGACGGCGACCTCGGCCACCTGCGCCACGATCGAGCCGAACGAGGCGCGTAGCGCGATGCCGCGCCCCGACCCGGCCGGCAGGGCCGAGCCCCAGCCCGCCTCCTTTGCCGCGGTTTCCAGCACCTCGAGGAACCGCGGCTTGCCCGCCAGCAGCTCGCGCCGGAAGGCGTAGGGATCCTTCCCGAGCGCGTGCGCCATCTCGTCGACGAAGCTCTCGTCGAAGAAGGCGGTGTGGGAATGGCCGACCGATCGCCAGAAGCCGACCGGCACCGAGCCGTCGGCGACGACCGATTCGAGCTTGTAGTACGGAAAGGCGTAGGGCGGGTTCTCGACGGCGTTGCCCTCGGGCTTGGCCTGCGACGGCAGGCCGATGACACGCGTGGGGAACTGCGCGGTGGGCGACTGCGCGACCTGCTTCTTGGCGACGCCGGCGAGTCGGGGCGCACCTCCCGACGTGTCGATCGTCGCCCGCCAGCGCGCCAGCGCCATCGGCCGATAGAAATCGTGCCGCATGTCCTCCTCGCGCGACCACAGCACCTGCACCGGCCGGCCCGGCATGGCCATGGCGCAGGTCACGGCCTGGCGCACCAGGTCGACCTCGGCACGCCGGCCGAAGCCGCCGCCCAAGAGCGTCGTGTGCACCGTGACGTCGGCCCGTGGCAAGTCGGAGGTCCTGGCCGCGACCAGCCGCATCAGGGTCGGCGACTGGTTGGGCATCCACAGCTCGACCTTCTTCCCATCCGCGACCAGCGCGGTGCAGTTCATCGGCTCCATCGTCGCATGCGCCAGATAGGGCGCGCGATAGACCGCCTCGAGCGTGCGGCCGCCGGGTTTCGGCTCCGAGCCGAGCGTTCGCGTCAATGCCGGATCGCCCTTGTCGAGCAGGGCGCCGTAGCGCTCCCACAGCGAGGCGCTGTCGAGTCGCGGCTCGGGGCCGGCCCGCCATTCGATCTCGACACCCTTGTCGAGGAAGGCATCGGCCTGCCACCAGCTCGCGCCGATCGCGGCGATGCCGCCGGGCACGGCGACGACCTTCTCGATGCCGCTGGGCAGCGCGGCCTGTCGGAGCGTGAAGGACTTCACCTCGCCGCCGAAGGTCGGCGCGTTACGCACGGCGGCGAACAGCAGGCCGGGCAGGCGCACATCCACGCCGAAGGTGGCCGAGCCCGCGACCTTGGCCGACACGTCGAGCCGCGGCAGCTCCTTGCCGATCAGCTTGAACTCGGACGGCTGCTTGAGCGGCGGCGCCGACCGCATCGGCTGGAGATCGCCGATCGAATCGACCAGCTCGCCGAAGCTCGCCACCCTGCCGCCGTCGCGACGGCGGACTTCGCCATCGACGACGACGAGTTCGCCCGCGGGAACGCCCGCCTGGCGCGCGGCGGCGCGCAGCAGCAGGTCGCGCGCCACTGCTCCGGCGGTACGCATCGGCAGCCAGGCGTCGCGCGTCGCCGTCGAGCCGCCGGTCGCCAGTACGCCCAGCACGCCCCCCAGCTTGCTGGCCGCCCAATGCGCCACATCGACGACCGTGCCGGTTTCCTCCGGCGAGAACGGCAGGCCGTCGAGCAGGATATCAACGTTGCGATAGACGACATGCTCGGGCGGATCCTCGGCCCGCACCTGGTCCCAGCGCGCATCCATTTCCTCGGCGACCAAGGTGGCGAGCGCGGTGTGGATGCCCTGCCCCATCTCGGCGCGCGGCACGGCGACGACCACCTTGTCGTCGCGCGTGATCTTGACCCAGCCGTTGAGGCCCGCTTCGCCCGGCCTGACGTTGAACAGCGTCCGGGCCCCCAGCCGATCGCGCTCGCGCGCGAACCAGAAGCCGACGCCCAGCAGGCCGGCACCGACGAAGCCACCGATCATCAAGGTCCGGCGCGTCCATTTCCTCACGACGCGCCACCCAGGATGGCCGCGGCGCGATGGACGGCGCGGCGGATCGCGCTGTAGGTGCCGCAGCGGCAGATGTTGGTGAGGGCGTCGTCGATCTCGGCGTCGGTCGGCCGCGGCTTGTCCTTCAGGAGCGCCGCCGCGGCCATGATGAAGCCGGGCTGGCAGTAGCCGCACTGGGGCACCTGCTGTTCGATCCAGGCACGCTGCACGGCATGCAGCCTGCCCTCGCCGAGCCCCTCGACCGTGACGACCTGCTTGCCGGCGGCGGCGGCGGCACGGAACGAGCACGAGCGCACCGGTTTGCCGTCGACATGCACGGTACAGGCGCCGCAGGCCGCGACGCCGCAGCCGAACTTGGGACCAAGCACGGCGAGATCCTCGCGCAGCACCCAGAGCAGCGGCTTGTCGGCCGGCACATCGATCTCGCGCCTCTCGCCGTTGAGGACGAAGGCGATCATCGCGCGATGAACGTGTCGCCGAGCACGAGCACATCCATCCTGGTGCGCAGGAAACAGTCGATCGCCTCCTCGGGCCTGCACACGACGGGCTCGTTCTCGTTGAAGCTGGTGTTCAGAACCATCGGCACGCCGGTGAGGTCGCGGAAGGCCTGTATCAGCCGCGCGTAGCGCGGATTGCCCTCCCAGGTCACGGTCTGCAACCGGCCGCTGCCGTCGACATGGGTGACGGCCGGGATCTCCTTGCGCTTCTCTTCACGGATCTTGAAGACCTGCATCATGAAGGGAACGTCGTCGTCGGTCTCGAACCAGTCGTTCACCGCGTCGCGCAGCACCGACGGGGCGAAGGGCCGGAACGATTCGCGCCGCTTGATCTTGAGATTGAGGATGTCCTTCATGTCGCTGCGCCGCGGATCGCCCAGGATCGAGCGGTTGCCGAGCGCGCGCGGGCCCCATTCCAGCCGTCCCTGGAACCAGCCGATCACCTTGCCCTCCGAGATCGCCTGCGCCGTGCGGCGGCACAGCGAGGCCTCGTCGGCGATCCGCTCGATCGTGCAGTGCGCGGCCTCGAAGTCGGCGCGGCGCGCGGCGATCGCGCCGGCGATCTCCTCGGGCGTCGCCGACGGCCCCCAATAGGCGTGATCCATGACGAAGTGGCGCCTGGCCTTGTCGCCCCCGACCTTGTGCCAGGTGGCGAAGGCCGCGCCGATCGAGCCTCCGGCGTCACCGCCCGCCGATTGCACGTAGACGTGGCGGAAGGGCGAGCGGTCGAAGATCTTGCCGTTGGCGACGGAGTTGTAGGCGCAGCCGCCGGCGAGCACGACGGCGTCGCAGCCGTAGCGCTTGTGCAGTGCGCCCAGCAAATTGAAGAAGGCATTCTCGTAGGTCGCCTGCGCCGAGCGCGCGATGTTGCGATGGCGGTCCTCAAGCGGCTGGTCGGGCTCGCGCGGCGTGCCGAGCAGGTCCTCGAGCGCATCGCTCCACAGACGGCCGCCCGAGGGGATGCCGTCCTTGACCTGGTAGTTGGCGCCCTCGCCCGAAGCGTGGCGGAAGTAGCGCAGGTCGAGCGCGAAGCCGCCGTCGTCCCTCAGCCGCACGATCTGCTTCATCTGCTCGAGGTAGACCGGCTCGCCGTAGGGCGCGAGGCCCATCACCTTGTATTCGTCGCCGTAGTGCGGGAAGCCGATGAACTGCGTCATCGCCTCGTAGAAGACGCCGAGCGAATGCGGGAAGTAGACGCGGCCCTCGACCGCGAGCCGCCCGCCCTCACCCAGTCCCCACGCGGCCGACGAGAAGTCGCCAAAGCCGTCGACCGAGACCGCGACCGCCTTGTCGTAGGGCGACACCAGGAAAGCCGAGGCGAGATGGCAGAGATGATGCTCGACGGCATGCACGGTGCCGCGGAACTGCTGTTCGGGCAGCTCGCGCGCGAGGTTGCCGGCGATGTCGGTGCGCTCGCCGCGCGCGCGCAGGCGCTTCAGCACGTAGGCCGGGCTGATGCCCGAGGTCAGCACGAAGCCCAGCTTGCGCCAGCGGTTGGCATTGTTGTCGGTGTTGACCGCGACATGATCGACATCGCCCAGGCCGATGCCGGCCTCCTTCAGGCAGTAGCGGATCGACTCGCTCGGGAAGCCGCCCCAGTGCTTGACCCGACGGAAGCGCTCCTCCTCGACGGCGGCGACGAGCTCGCCATCCTTGACGAGGCAGGCCGCGGCATCGGCGTGATAGGCGTTGAGGCCGAGGACGTAGGTCATCGCTCGAGGTCGCGGCGCAGGAGGTGCATGGAGAGGATCACGTCGGCTGTGATGCGCTGTGCCGTATAGATGAGTCCGGGTCGGCCGTCGAACACCAGCCCCTTCACCAGCAGGCAATGCAGCGCCACGACGGGCGGCCCGAGCACGCGGCTGAGCCTCAGCCGGTCGGGCCAGCTCAGCTCGGACCACTTCCGGCTGAGCAGCTTGTCGGCCTCGATCGCCTGATAACGCACCTGGCTTTGCAGCCAGCGCTCGAGGCTCTTGCGGTCGTCGTGCAGCAGGCGGTTCTTCAGGCGCGCCACCGGACCGTCGATGCGCAGCTTCTCGGTGTGGCCGTCATCGACGAAGCGGCCGCGGTCGCGTCGGAACAGCACCGGCAGCGAGGGATAAAGCGAGGCGCGCAGCTTGCGACCCTCGATGCAATAGGTGAAGGCGATCTCGTAGGCGGCCGTCGCAGGATCGGGCGCCGTGCCGGCGATCTCGTCGCGCAGCGCCGACTCGACCATGTAGTCGGCGTCGAGCCGCAGCACCCAGTCGGACGCGATGCCCGTTTCCTCGACGGCAAACGCCCATTGGCGGGCGTGGCTGTCGAAGCGGCGCTGGACCACCCGGACATTGGGATAGCGGCCGGCGATGGCGAGCGTCTCGTCGGTCGAGAAGCTGTCGACCACGACGATGTCGCGCGCCCATGTCAGGCGGTCGAGCGACCGGCCGATGTTGGGCGCTTCATTATAGGTGAGGATGACGGGGGTGATGTCCGTGAGCACGAGCTATGTGGCTGGTATAAGAGAGTTTTTTTGCCCCGACCACCGCTTTCGCCCGGTCTGCGGCATGGCGAAGCTTGACGCGGAGCCGGCCAGCGCGCAAACGACGGCGCACCATGCATATCCACGGGCAAAGCCTCGCAACTCGTTGAAAACTCGGCTAAAAGCCCTCGCCCCTTCGAAAGGCTGGTTCATGTCCAAGAATGATCTCGTGGTCGTCACCGGCGCCGGCGGCTTCATCGGCGGCCATCTCGTGCGCGTCCTGCAGGAACGCGGCCACACGAAGATCCGGGCCGTCGACGTCAAGCCGCTGGAGGAGTGGTACCAGAAGCATCCGGGCGTCGAGAACCAGGTGGGCGACCTCGCCCTGCTCGAGCCCTGCCGCGCCGCTGCCAAGGGAGCGGCGATGATCTACAACCTCGCCGCCGACATGGGCGGCATGGGCTTCATCGAGACCCACAAGGCCGAGTGCATGCTGTCGGTTCTGATCAGCACCCACATGCTGGTCGCCGCCAAGGAAGCAGGCGTGCCGCGCTTCTTCTATTCGTCTTCGGCCTGCGTCTACAACGGCGACAAACAGACCCGTGCCGACGTCACCGCGCTCAAGGAAGAGGACGCCTACCCCGCCATGCCGGAGGACGGCTACGGGTGGGAGAAGCTGTTCAGCGAGCGGATGGCCCGCCACTACCGCGAGGATTACGGCATCGCCACCCGCGTCGCCCGCTACCACAATGTCTACGGGCCGGACGGCACCTACGACGGCGGCCGCGAGAAGGCTCCCGCCGCGATCTGCCGCAAGGTCATCGCCGCCAAGCTCAGCGGCAAGCACGAGATCGAGATCTGGGGCGACGGCGAGCAGACCCGCTCGTTCATGTACATCGACGACTGTACCGAAGGCACGATCAAGCTCGCGCTGAGCGACATTGTCGAGCCGCTCAACATCGGCAGCGACGAGCTGGTGAGCATCAATCGCCTGGTCGACATCGTCGAGAAGATCGCCGGCGTGAAGCTCGAGCGGAGATACAAGCTCGACGCCCCCAAGGGTGTGCGCGGCCGCAACTCCGACAACACGCTGATCAAGAAGCTCCTGAACTGGGCGCCGTCCATCCGTCTCGAGGACGGCATGGAGAAGACCTACAAGTGGATCCACGACGAGATGACTTCGGGCAAGCAGTCGGTGGTCAACGCGCTGCCCCGCCAGGCGCTGGCGGCGCAGTAGGTTTGCGGCGGCCTCGTCCCCAACGGGATGCGGCAGTCGGGAGAGTCAGATTCGCGCTCGGCGCCGGAATCGGGGGGTCGAATCGCCTTCCGATGCAGACGCCATCGGCATCGGACCGAATCCATCGACCCGATTAGGTCCTCGAGGGCGCGTCGAGGTAAAATGCGTGCATGAGCACCATGACCACACCCGGCCGCGAGGGCCGCGCGGGATTTCCCGTATCGACGTTCTGCTTCGCCAATCGTCCGCCGACCCGCCCTCCCGACCCGTGACCGGAGGTTTGCGCAGTTCCCGCAGTTTGCGCAACGCATTCCGGCAGAGAGCAGGCACACCACCCTGAGGGCATCTCGGGCGGCTGCCCGCGACGTCGGTCGTCCGGCGACACCCCGCCGGAGGTTTGCGAGGTTTCCGAGGTTTCCGAGATCGATTTCCGCGATTTCCGCGATTTCCGCGACGAGGTCGGAGGGGACTGCACCCGATGAGCGAGAGGGGATCGTCCGGGTTGACTGGCTATCGGCCGACCTTGCCGAAATCCTCGTTGCCGCGCAGCAGGCCGTCGAAATAGGCGATGGTCTTGGCAAGCCCCTCGTCGAGCGCGACCTTGGGTTCCCATTTCAGCTTGTCGCGCGCCAGGGTGATGTCGGGACAGCGTTGCAGGGGGTCGTCGACCGGCAGCGGGTGGAAGACCAGCCTCGACTTGCCGTTGACCAGCTTCAGCACCCTCTCGGCGAGGACGCGGATCGGCATCTCGACCGGGTTGCCGAGATTGACCGGGCCGGTGAAGTCGTCCGGCGTGTGGTCCATCAGGCGCAACCAGCCGTCGATCAGGTCGTCGACGTAGCAGAAAGCCCGGGTCTGGCTGCCGTCGCCGTAGATGGTGATGTCCTCTCCGCGCAGCGCCTGGACGATGAAGTTCGAGACCACGCGGCCGTCGTTGGGATGCATGCGCGGGCCGTAGGTGTTGAAGATGCGCGCCACCTTGATGCGCAGCTTGTGCTGGCGCCAGTAGTCGAAGAACAGCGTTTCGGCGCAGCGCTTGCCCTCGTCGTAGCAGGCGCGGGGGCCCAGCGGATTGACGTTGCCGCGATAGCTCTCGACCTGCGGGTGGACGGTCGGATCGCCGTAGACCTCGCTGGTCGAGGCCTGGAAGATCTTGGCGCGCACCCGCTTGGCCAGCCCGAGCATGTTGATGGCGCCGTGCACGCTGGTCTTGGTCGTCTGCACCGGATCGTGCTGGTAGTGGATGGGCGAGGCCGGGCAGGCGAGGTTGTAGATCTCGTCGACCTCGACATAGAGCGGGAAGGTCACGTCGTGGCGCATCAGCTCGAAGCGCGGATTGTCGAGGCAGCCGGCGATGTTGCGCTTGGTGCCGGTGAAGTAGTTGTCGACGCACAGCACGTCGTGGCCGGCCTTCAGCAGCCGTTCGCACAGATGCGAGCCGAGAAAGCCCGCGCCCCCGGTCACCAGTATCCGCTTGCCCATGTCGCCCCTGAGTCCCGCCACGCGATCTGCCGCCGACACTAGGCGATCAAGCTCTTGAAATCACTCCCAAACCGTCGCACTTCGTCTAGCCAGGGAAACGCTCGGGGAAAGGCGATGGGGATCGAGATCGAGGGGAGGATCAAGATCGAAGGGCTGGCCGACATCGTGCGCCGCCACGCCGCCGAGCGGCCCGAGGCGACGGCGATCGTCTACCGGGGCCGCAGGACCAGCTATGCCGCCCTCGACCGGGCGGCGAGCCGGGTCGCGCAGGCGCTGATCGCGGCGGGCGTGAAGCCGCAGGCTCGCGTCGCCCATCTCGACAAGAGCAACGACCTCTTCTTCGAGCTGCTGTTCGGCGTCGCCAAGGCGGGCGCCGTGATGGTCTCGGTCAACTGGCGGCTGGCGGCGCCCGAGGTGCAGCACATCGTCAACGACGCCGAGGCGGAGGTGCTGTTCGTCGGCGAGGAATACTTCCCGCTGATCGAGAAGATCCGGCGCGAGCTCAAGACCGTGCGCAAGATCGTGACCTTGGAGGGCCGGCACGCGGCGTGGGAGTCCTTCGCCGCGTGGCGCGACGGCCAGCAGCCGATCGACCCGCGCCTGCCGGCGCGGCCGGGCGACACCGCGGTCCAGTTCTACACCAGCGGCACCACCGGCCTGCCCAAGGGCGCCGAGCTGACCAACGGCAACTTCGCCTGGATGCTGCCACTGTGGGTGAAGTCGTGGTCGCTGGCGCCCGGCGTGCCCAATCTGGTCTGTCTGCCGATGTTCCATATCGGCGGCGCGGGCTGGGGCATCGCCGGCCTGTTCGCCGGCGCCACCAACCACGTCATGCGCGAATTCGTGCCCGCGCAGATCCTCGAGACCGTCGAGCGCGAGCGGCTGCAGGTGATGCTGCTGGTGCCGGCGATGATCCTGTTCCTCGTGCAGACGCCGCAGATCCGTGAGACCGACCTCTCCAGCCTGAAGCTGATCGTCTACGGCGCCGCGCCGATCCCGGCCGAGCTGCTCAAGCAGGCGATGAGCATCTTCAAGTGCGGCTTCCAGCAGGTCTATGGCCTGACCGAGACGACCGGGGCCATCACCCTGCTGCCGCCCGAGGACCACGACCCGGCGGATGCCAGGAAACTCCTGTCCTGCGGCTTCCCGCAGGAAGGCGTCGAGCTGCGCATCGTCGGCGACGGCGGCAAGGACATGCCGACGGGCGAGGTCGGCGAGATCGTGGTGCGTTCGCCGCAGATCATGGCCGGCTACTGGCGCCTGCCCGAGGCCAGCCGGCGCGCCATCCAGGGCGACTGGTTCTTCACCGGCGATGCGGGCTATCTCGACGACAAGGGCTATCTCTACATCTACGACCGCGTGAAGGACATGATTGTGTCGGGCGGCGAGAACATCTATCCCGCCGAGGTCGAGAGCGCGCTGTTCGGCCATCCGGCCGTCGCCGACGTGGCGGTGATCGGCGTGCCCGACGAGCGCTGGGGCGAGGCGGTCAAGGCGGTCGTGGTCCGGAAGCCGGGCGCGCAGGTGACCGAGGGCGCCTTGATCGGCTGGGCGCGCGAGCGCATCGCCGGCTACAAGCTGCCCAAGTCGGTCGACTTCATCGACGCCCTGCCGCGCAACCCGACAGGCAAAATCCTCAAACGCGAACTTCGCAAGGCCTACTGGGCCGACCAGCAGCGTCAGGTCAATTGAGCGAGCACATGACAGACCTCCCCGACAATCTCACGCCCGTCCGCGACGCCCACCGTTTCGACGAGGGCCGCCTCGCCGACTACATGAAGGCCAGTGTCGAGGGCTATCGCGCCGGCCTCGGCGTGCTGCAGTTCGAGGGCGGGCAGAGCAACCCGACCTTCCACCTGACCGACGGCGGCGGCCGCATGTACGTGCTGCGCAAGAAGCCGCCCGGCAAGCTGCTGCCCTCGGCGCACCAGGTCGACCGCGAGTACCGCGTCATCAAGGCATTGTCGGACCATACCGACGTTCCGGTGCCGAAGCCCTACGCGCTCTGCCAGGACGATGCGGTGATCGGCACGGCCTTCTACATCATGGAGTTCCTGCCCGGCCGCATCCTCGCCGACCCCAAGATGCCGGGCATCTCGCCGGCCGACCGCCGCAGGATCTTCGATTCGATGAACGACGTGCTGGCGCGCATCCACAACGTCGACTACCGCGCCGTCGGGCTCGGCGACTTCGGCCGCGAGGGCCAGTACATCGCGCGCCAGATCGCGCGCTGGTCGAGCCAGTACGACCTCGCGCGCACCACCCATCTCGAGGCGATGGAGCGGCTCAAGCAGTGGCTGCCCGCCAACATTCCGCCGGGCGACGAGACGCGCATCAACCACGGCGACTACCGGCTCGGCAACACCATCGTGCATCCGACGGAGCCCCGGATCGTCGCCGTGCTCGACTGGGAGCTCAGCACGCTCGGCCATCCGCTGGCCGACCTCGGCTACAACTGCATGATGTATCACTTCGGCGAGGGCTTCGGCGCCTCGGGCGGCTATGCGGAGACCGACCTCGAGGCGTTCGGCATCCCGACCGAGCGGGAGTATCTCGCGGCCTACGCGCGGCGCACCGGGCGCGAGCGCATCGAGCACTGGGACTTTTATCTCGCCTTCTCGCTGTTCCGCCTCGCCGCCATCGTGCAGGGCGTCTACAAGCGCGGGCTGGACGGCAACGCCTCGTCGACGACCGCGACCCAGTATGGCGACCGCGCCCGCGTGCTGTCCGAACTCGGCTGGTCGATGGTCGAGAAGCGCGCCTGATCACTCGTCGGTGTAGGGCACCATCGACGTGTCGTTCCTGCGCGGGCACTCCGCCGAATCGACATGAGCGTTCCTGGGATCGCGGAAACGCGCGTAGTCGCGGGCCGAGAAATCCACGCCGAGGCGGGGCGGCGGCGTGCGCAGCGTCCACGCGACCAGCCGCTTGACCACGCTGCCGAGCGCCTGGTCGAAGGCGCGCACGACGCTCGGTATCTTGTCCTCGCGGGCGCGCACGCAGCGCTCGAACGTCGCCACGCCGATGATCTGCCGGTCGGGCAACTGCACCAGCTTGGCGATGATGCGCACCTTCACGATCGGCGTGCCGCCGTAGAAGTACATCGCCTCGAAGTTGCGCAGGTCGGGCTGCAGCTGGTAGTTGGCGCGCAGGCCGATCGATTCGCGGGCGACCGCGACGATCTTGCCGGTGTTCTCGAACGAATCGACGATGCGCGTCTGCACCATCAGCGGCGCGCGGTCGGTCCATGCCGCCTTGGCGTAGTAGTCGGAGGACGTCGGTGTCATGGCCAGCGCGATGCGGCCGGTGTTGAGGTTGGCCGCCGACGCCGGCACCTCCACCGCGAGCTGCCAGTAGACCGACGGAATGTCGGCGTCGAAGGTGCTCTTGGGCGTGACCGTGTAGAGGTCGGTCGGCTCGGTGGCGGCGTTGATCAGCTCGCAGCCCGCGAGGAGAACGGTCGCCGCGGCCGCGGCGGCCAGGCGAGAGATCATTTGGGCGTGTATCCCTGCTTGCCGCTGAACACGAAGCCCGCAGGATCGCGCTCCAGTTTCGTGGCGATGACGTTGAGATTGGCCGTGAGCTGCCGCAACTCCCGGATGGCGAGAGAGAACTCGGTCAGGCCCGTCTCCGAGAACTGCCGGACCGGTCCCTGGCTGTCTGCCAGCAGGCGATTCAGCTGACCGGCCGCGCTGTCGATGCTGGCGATGGCCGCGCGCGCTTCGGTGAAGGTCTTGGTGAGTTCGCTGGGCTGCTTGCCGGCCAGCGCCTTGCGGGTCTCGGCGTCCTGCGGCCCGAGCTCGAGGGCAATGAGATTGAGATTGTCGACGAGGCCGTTCATCCTGTCGAAAGTCGCGCGAAAGTCGCCGATGGCCTTGGGCAGCTCGGTCAGCGTCGCCTGGATCGCCGCGTCCTGCTTGGCCAGGCTGCCGGTGACGGTCGACAGGTTCTTGAGCGCATCGCTCACGGCGGCGAGGTTGTCCGGGCTGAGCAGCTCGTTGAGCCGGTCGACCGTGACGCTCGTCTTCGACAGCACCTCCTGCGCCGAGCTCGAGGTGGCCTGCAGGAAGGAGGCACCTTCGCGAATCTCGGGATAGGGGGTCTCGCCGAGCTTCTTCTTCGGTTTCACCTGGTCGACATCGAGCCGGCCGACGATCTGGATGTAGGAGGCGCCGGCGATGAACGGCTTCTCGAACACGGCGTAGGAGCGCTCGCGAATGTCGATGGCGGAATCGACGGCGACCGTGACCAGGATCTTCTCGCTCAGCCTCTCGCGGCCGGTGCTGCGCTGTATGTCGCGACGCGACGCGAGCTCGATGCTGGCCACGCGCCCCACCCGCAGGCCGCGATAGAAGACCGGCGAGTCGGGCGTCAGCCCCTGCACGTCGCCGGAGAAATAGATGACGTAGTATGCATACGACGTCTGGTCGCCGGCCCGCAGCTTCCAGACGACGAACCCGATCACCGCAGCGACGAAAACGAGCACCGCCGCTCCGATCAGCACATAGGGCGATTTTCTTTCCATCCGGCGCCGCTTTACTCCTGCCGGGCCGCTCGTCCGCGCGGCCCGTGGAAGTACTCCCGAACCCAAGGATGATCGTAAACCAGCAACTCGGCCATCGTACCCACCACGACGCGCTTGTCGAGCAGGACGGCAATGCGGTCGCATACGGCGTTGAGGCTGTCCAGGTCGTGGGTCACCATCAAGATGGTCAATCCGAGGTCCCGTTGAAGGTTCCTGACCAGCTCGTCGTAGTGCGCCGCGCCGATGGGGTCGAGACCAGCCGTCGGCTCGTCGAGAAACAGCAGCTCGGGATCGAGCGCCAGGGCGCGGGCCAGGCTGGCGCGTTTGCGCATACCGCCCGAAAGTTCCGACGGCTTCTTCTCGCCGGTGTCCGGCGGCAAGCCGACCAGCGCGATCTTCAGGGCGGCAATGGCGCGCATCGTGTCCTCTGTGAGCGCGGCGTGCTCGCGGATGGGCACGATGATGTTCTCGGCCACAGTCAGGGACGAGAAGAGCGCGCCATCCTGGAACTGCACGCCGGTGCGCGCCTGCAGCGCGCGCTCGGCGTTGCCGTGTACGCTGCGGGTGTCGACGCCCAGCATCTCGATGCGGCCCTGCCGGGCGCGATTGAGCCCGATGATCGTGCGCAACAGGACCGACTTGCCGGTGCCGGAGCCGCCGACCAGCCCGACGATCTCGCCGCGAAACACGTCGAAGTCGAGCTTGTCGTGGACGACGTGGTCGCCGAACTGGGTGCGCACGCCGCGCAGGCGCAGCACGACCTCGCGGCCGTCTCGGTGGTCGATGAGCTGACCCCCCTCCTGCATCACACGTTCGCCAACAGGAAGATGATGGAGAAGATCGCGTCGAGCACGATGACGCAGAAGATCGATTCGACCACGGATCGGGTTGTGAGCTGGCCGACGCTCTCGGCGCTACCCCTGACCTGCAGTCCCTCGAAGCAGCCGATCGCGGCGATCACGATGCCGAACACCGGCGCCTTGATCATGCCGGTGTAGAAATGCCACACGCCGACCGTGTCGCGCAGCCGGTCGAAGAATTGCACCAGCGTGAAGTCGAGATAGATCGTGCAGGCCACCGCCCCGCCCAGCAGGCCCGTCATGTTGCCCCAGAAGGTCAGCAAGGGCATCGACAGGACTAACGCGATGATGCGCGGCAACACCAGCCATTCGATCGGGTTGAGGCCGATCGTGCGCATGGCATCGACCTCCTGGTTGACCTGCATGGTGCCGATCTGCGCCGTGAAGGCGCTGCCCGAGCGCCCGGCGACGATGATCGCCGTCAGCAGCACGCCGAGCTCGCGGAACATGCCGATGCCGACCGCTTCCACGGTGAAGGTCTCGGCGCCGAACTGCCGGAGCTGCTGCACGCCCTGGTAGGCGATGACGACGCCGATCAGGAAGCACAGCACGCCGACGATCGCCAGGGCCTTGACCCAAACCTCGAACATCTGGCGCACCACGGCGCCGATCCGGAAGCGCTTGGGGTCGAGGCAGGCCTGCAACACGACGACGAGGATCTCGCCGAAGAAGGCCGCGAGGTTGACGAGCTGTTCCTGGAAGTGCTTGGCGGCCAGCCCGATCGCCTCGAGCCAGCCGACCAGCCATCCGACCCTCCGCTCCGCGCGTGGCGCCGTCAGGTTGGCTTGCACGACCCGGAACAGATTGACGTGGGCGGCGTCCTCGGACTTCACTTCGATGTCCCTGTGCCCACCGGCGAGACGCAGGATCTCGAGTGCGCCCGCCGTGTCGAGCTGCCGCACGCCGGTGGCGTCGATGGCCGATATCGTCCGTCCGCCGGCGGCTTTGCGCGCGGCCAGGTCGGCGCGGCGGGCGATGCCGCGAATGCTCATGACGGTCCACGAGCCACCGACCTTCAGCACGGGCGCCCCGGCGCGTTCGGAGAACAGGATCGTGGGTTCGGCCTCGGTCATCGCGTCGATTAGTCGTTTGGTGCCGTACGCCTGTCAATTGCCGCGCGAACATTGCCGCCTCCGTCGTTGGCTGGCACGATCCTCCGGGGAGGGCGCGATGGGCAGGCCGACGCTCGACAAGATGAAGATGCTCGAGGGCTCGATCGACGATGAGACCTACGAACGTCGCCTGAAGGCGCTCCAGTTCCGCCTGCTCGACCTCCAGATCAACGACCTGCAAAATGGCGGCCGCGCCATCATCTGCATCGACGGATGGGACGCCGCCGGCAAGGGCGGCCTGATCCAGCGGGCCGTGCTCGACCTCGAGCCGCGCTCCACCCATGTCTGGCGCATCGGCGCGCCGACACCCGACGAACAGGGCCGGCACTATCTCTGGCGCTTCTGGCAGCGCCTTCCCGCGCCGGGCAACTGGGCGATCTTCGACCGCACCTGGTACGGCCGCGTCCTGGTCGAGCGCATCGAGAATTTTTGCAGCAAGACGGAGTGGAAGCGGGCTTACCGCGAGATCAACGAATTCGAGCGCCAGCTCACGGACGACGGCATCCGCATCGTCAAGCTGCTGGTGCATGTCAGCGCCGAGGAGCAGAAGCGGCGGATGATCGAGCGGCTGGACAAGCCGCACAAGCGCTACAAGGTCGGACTGGAGGACTTCCGCAACATCGCCAAGCGCGAGGCGTACCTCGAGGCCTACGGCGACATGCTCGACAAGACCGACACGGACAACGCGCCCTGGCACGTCATCGCGACCGACGACAAGAAACTGGCGCGCCTCACCGGCCTCGAGATCATCGCCAACACGATCGGGCACAAGATCGAGCTCACGGAACAGACCCTCGACCCGCGCATCGTCGAAGCGGCCGGGGAGCTTTGGGGCTGGAAGCCGAAGAACAACAAGAAGACCAACGGCAATCCCAAGTGACGCCTGCCCGTCGAATTCATGCCGACTGCAGGGCCTCCACGTCGGCCTGTGCCCCGAGAGCAGACGCAATCCACGGCAGTGCCTCCGCCATCGACTCGGCGAACTTCCAGGGCGGATTGATCACCATCAGCCCGCACGCGGCCAGCTTGCCAGGCGCGCGCACCGGCAGGCGAAGTTCCAGGCGCAACGACCTTCTTGCCCTCAACGCGTCGGCGAGCCCGGCGGCCGCGGCCTCCTCCTTGATCGGATACCAGACGGCATAGCATCCGGTCGCAAACCGGCGCAGCCCGTGGCCGATGGCACGCAAAAGACGCTCGGACTCGTCGGTCCGCTCGAAAGGCGGATCGATCAGGATCAATCCGCGTCGTTCGGGCGGTGGCAGCAGCGCCTTGAGGGCATGATAGCCGTCTTCCTCGCGCACCTCGACGGCACGATCGCCCGCGAATTCACGCTTCAGCAGGCCGAACTCCCGCGGCTGAAGTTCGCACGCCACCAGACGGTCCCCGCTGCGCAACCCGGCGCGCACCAGCCTCGGCGAACCCGGGTAGTGGCGCAGCCGGTCCGACCGGCCGAACTTGCGGTCGTATGCCGACACGGCCGCGAGATATCGTCCAACCGCACCGGGCATCCCGGCGCGCTGTGCCGACATCAGCCTGAGGACGCCTGCTGCCGCTTCGCCCGTACGCGTCGCCGGTGCGTCGCCGAGGTCGTAACCGCCCGCCCCGGCATGGCTGTCGAGAACGAACAGCTTCTTGTCCTTGGCGGTGAGAAGTCCCACCAGTTCCACCAAGGCGACATGCTTGAGGACATCGGCGAAATTGCCGGCATGAAAGCCGTGCCGGTAGTTCATCGCCGCACCGTCGCGACCGGCGCGCAGGCGCCGCCCGGCCGCTCCTTGATCACGCCCGCGGCGACCAAAGCCATGCGATCGTCGTCGCAGAAGTCGGACGGTTTGGCATCCAGTTCATCGATGCTCGTCGGCATCCTGAGCACGCAGCCGTCGGCGCCCCACAGGCCCGAGAGCTGCGCGACGTAGCGCACGATCATCTTGTAGGCGCGCGACACGGTGACGGCGCTGGCGCGTTTCTCCGGCACATCGCGCCCGGCCGGACGCAGCCGAGCCGTCGACACGACGCCGCTGTAGTAGGGATAGCCGAAGCTCGAGCCGAAAACGTAGCGATAGGTGCCAGCGCTCAGATCGTGCGGGAACAACAGGAACTTGTACGTCGTCAAGCCGCCATCGTCCGCGGTGGCCTGCAACAGGCTGCGGGTCAGCCGTGCGCTGTCGAACTGCGTAGGTGAGATCATCAGGTTCAGGCCAAGCGGCAGGTCGACCGGTCGGGCGCGGACCGGCATTGCGAGCGTGCGCGACAACTCGCAGACGAGCGGCTCGACAAAATCCGTGGGCTCGAGCTCCCGATGGACGTAGAGCACGACCTCGTGCGGCGGCGAAAGCGGCGGCTGGCCCCGCGCCGGTCCGGAAGCCGTCAATGCCGCCAAGACGATGAGTGCCGTGGCCCGTACCATGGACGGCGAGTTTACCCGGCGCCCGGTTCGTGCTTCAAACTTCCGGCGCACTCTCACCTCCAGGACTCTCGATGGCCACGCACGAACTGCACTCCTCACCCGAAACCTGCCATTGGGGCTACTTCGACAGCCAACTCAAGCCCTCCCTCTCCATCAAGTCGGGCGACGTGGCCACCATCCATTGCGTATCGGGCGCCGCCGAGATCCTGCCACAGCCGCCGATGAACGTGCTGCCGGAACATCGCGACATCCTGGCCAAGCTCAAGCCGCATATCGGCCGCCACATCCTCACCGGTCCCGTCCATGTCGAGGGCGCCGAGCGCGGCGATGTGCTGGCAGTCGAGGTGCTCGACATCAAGTTCCGCACCAACTGGGGCTGGAACGTGCAGCGGCCGCTGATGGGCACCCTGCCGGAGGATTTCCAGTTCTATCGGCTGACCCATATCCCGATCGACGCCAATCGCGGCGTCTGCACGATGCCCTGGGGGACCGAGATCGAGCTCAAGCCGTTCTTCGGCATCATGGGCGTGGCGCCGCCGCCGGAATGGGGGCAATGCAGCTCGGTCGAGCCGCGCGCCTTCGGCGGCAACATCGACAACAAGCATTTCAACGTCGGCACGACGGTCTATCTCCCGGTGTTCGCCCCGGGTGCGCTGTTCTCGACTGGCGATGGCCACGGCGTGCAGGGCGACGGCGAGGTCAACCTGACGGCACTCGAGACGTCTTTGTCGGGCACGTTCCGCTTCACCGTGCGCAAGGACATGAAGCTCAATAACCCACGCGCCGAGACGGCCACGCACTGGATCACCCACGGCTTCGACGTCGATCTCGACGATGCCGCCAAGGAGGCGCTGCGCGACATGATCCGGCTGATCACCGCCAAGACGGGGCTCAGCGCGGCCGACGCCTACATGCTGTGCAGCCTCAAGGGCGACCTGCACATCACCCAAACGGTGGACGGCAACAAGGGCGTCCATTGCATGATGGAAAAGAAACTGATCGGAGGATGAACCATGAAGACCGTGCAGCAGATGATTGCCGAGGCCAATGCCGCCGTGCCCGCCATCAGCCCGGAGGAGGCGAAGGGCCTGGTGGGGCGGGCCGACGTGGTGTTCCTCGATGTGCGCGAGCCCAACGAAGTCGCGGCCTCCGGCAAGGTGCCCGGTGCGCTCGCCATTCCGCGCGGCCTCGTCGAGTTCCGCGCCGATCCGTCCTCGCCGATGCATGACGCGGCCTTCGACCGCGCCAAGACGGTGGTCGCCTACTGCGCCTCGGGCGGGCGTTCGGCGCTGGTCGGCAAGGTCCTGAAGGACATGGGTTACGCCAATGTCCGCAACCTCGGCGGCTTCAAGGGCTGGATCGATTCCGGCGGTCAGGTCGAGAAGGCCTGAGCGACCGCCGGCGCATCACGCCGGCTGGACCACGGCCCGCCGTTGCGACGGCAACGGCGGGAAGAGCATGGCGATGGCGACCGCGCCCAAGCCGATGCCGAACGAGCCGATATAGAGCCAACCGTAACTGCCGGTGGTGTCGAAGATCCAGCCGCCGACCGCCGGTCCGAACGACATGCCGAGGCTTGCCGTGAGGGAGGCGCCGCCCAGCACCGTGCCCATGATGCGCATCGGGAAATATTCGCGGGCGATCACCGCGTAGAGCGGCATCACGCCGCCGTAGGCCATGCCAAACAGCACGGCCACGGCGTAGAACTCGCCGAGCTGCCGCACGAAGAAATAGGCGCCGGCCATGACGGCCTGGAGGAGCAGCCCGACGATGAGCACACGCTTGGCGCCGAACCGGTCGCCGGCCAATCCGAAGACGACCCTGCCGCCCAGTCCGGCGAGGCCCTCGACGCTGTAGATCGTGACCGCGGTGATGATCGGCAGGCCGCAGGCGATTGCGTAGCTGACGGTGTGGAAGATCGGCCCGGAGTGCGTGGCGCAGCAGCAGAAGTAGGTCAACGCCAGCACGATGAATTGTGGGGAGCGCAGCGCCTGGCCGGCGGTCATGCCCGGGTCGGCCGCCCCCGGCAGGCTCTGCGCCGCCCCGGCGCCTTCCGGCGGCGCGCGGCGCACCAGGAGTGCCGCAGGAATCAGGGTGGCCCACGCGAAGACGGCGATGACGAGCAGCGCCGTCCGCCAGTCGTAGTTGGAGATCAACCAGCTCGCGAAGGGCGAAACGGTCATCGGCGCCACGCCCATCCCGGCCGAGACCAGCGACACCGCGAGGCTGCGATGCTTGTCGAACCAGCCCGTCACCGTCGCCATCATCGGCACGAACACGGCCGCTGAAGCCCCGCCGACCACGAGACCGTAGACGATTTGGAATTCCAGCAAGGTTGAGGCGCGACTGGCCAGCGCGAGGCCGAGGCCGAGGAGCACGGCCCCCGACAGCACGACGGGCAAGGGCCCGAACCGATCGGTGAGTGCGCCCCACGCGAAACCGCCGACGCCCATCGTGAGGAACACGATCGTCATCGCGCTCGACACGCCCGTGCGCGACCAGCCGGTGGCATCCGCCATCGGCTGGAGGAAAACCGCCAGCGAGAAAGTCGCGCCCATGGCCACGCACCCCAGCAGGGCGCCAGCCGCCACGACGATCCATCCGTAATAGAGCTTCATGCTGATCCCTCGATTGCCGGCAATAAACATAACCATATGGTTAAGTATTGGCAAGCCTCAACCGGCAGCCGCACGGAACCGGCGGGCAGGCTTCCCCGTTGAGGGTGGCCCAACGAAGGGAGTGGACGACATGCGGTACGTTCTGATGGTCGCCGTGGCTCTCGGCGGCCTAGTGGGCGCCTGCTCGGTGAAGACCGAGCGAACGGTGGTCGAACGGCCCCCGACGGCGGTGCCCGCCTCGACAGTGGTCTACACGACGGATCCGGCACCCGTCGCATCCTCGACGACGGTGCGGGTCGGCCCATAGGGAGCCGTCGCAGACGAGACGCGCGGGCCGTGTCGCCGGCCCGCGCTCCGTCGTAACGGTCGTCAGGGCGTCGGCTCGACCCGTAATTCGGTGCCGTTGACGGCGGCGACACGCACGCGCGCCCCGGCCACCATGTCGGGGCCGGTGACGCTCCAGCTGCCGTCGCCGAGCTTCACGCGGCCGCGACCGCCGAGGATCGGCTCGTCGAGCACGATGGTCCGGCCGACCAGGCTCTGGCCGCGCGAGTTGAGCGTGGCGTCGCCGGCGCGGGCCTGCTGGAGACGCCTGAAGATCGGCCGCAAGGCAAGGGCGGAGGCGGCGGCGAAGACCGCGAAGACCGCGAGCTGCCACTCGATCGAGGTTTCGGGCACGACCACGAGCACGACCCCGGCCGCCGCGGCGCCGATGGCGAGAAACAGGAAGACCACGCCGGGCAGGGTCATCTCGGCCACCAGCAGCACCGCCGCCAGCGCCCACCAGTACCAGAACACGATCTTGAACATGGCTCAGCTCGAGCTCGGCACCGAACCGCGCGGCCGTCCGGATCCATCGCCCGCGGCAGCGCGCACCTGGGCTTCCTTGGCGAGTTCACCGATGCCTGCGATCGACGCCATCACACCGGCCGCCTCGACCGGCAGGAAGAAGACCTTGGAGTTGGTGCTCGCCCCCATCTTGCCCAGCGCTTCGACGTACTTGGTGCCGAGAAAGTAATTGATGGCCTGCGCGCCGTTGCCGGCGATCGCCTGCGCCACGACCTCGGTCGCCTTGGCTTCCGCCTCGGCCTGGCGCTCGCGTGCTTCGGCCTCGCGGAAGGCGGCCTCGCGGCGACCCTCGGCGATCAGGATGGCGGATTGCTTCTCGCCCTGGGCGCGCTGGATGCTCGATTCGCGCACGCCCTCGGCCTCCAGGATGGTGGCGCGCTTCTCGCGCTCCGCCTTCATCTGCCGGCCCATGGCGACGACGATATCGTCCGGCGGCGCGATGTCCTTGAGCTCGATGCGCAGCACCTTCACGCCCCACGGATTTGTCGCCTGGTCGATGACGGCGAGCAGCGTGTTGTTGATGTCGTTGCGCTTGGCCAGCACTTCGTCGAGGGCCATGTTGCCCATGACACTGCGGATATTGGTCAGGGCGAGATTGGTCATCGCGAGATGCAGATTCTGCACCTCATAGGCCGCCCGCGGTGCGTCGATCACCTGATAAAAGGCGACGGCGTCGACCTGGACGGTGGCGTTGTCCTTGGTGATGACCTTCTGCGCCGGGATGTCGAGCACGTTCTCCTGCATGTTCATCTTGCGGCCGATCGCGTCGATGAACGGAATGATGAGGTGCAGCCCCGGCGCCAGGGTGCGCGTGTAGCGGCCGAAACGCTCGACGGTCCAGTTCGCTCCCTGGGGCACGGTCTTGACGCCGGCGAAGACCAAGACGACGGCCACCAGCACCAAGGCCAGCACGAAGATCAACGGTTCCATGACGCCCCCTCGCGACTTTCGGCGGCCAGCCTAGCTGAAGCGCCATCATCCGGCTATGACGCCGCGATGACCGCACCCGTCCGCCTCGAGCCCCTGCCCGACTACCGCTCGTACCCACCGCACGAAATGGTGCGACGCACCCGCGATTTCCATACCGACATCGCGCGCCGCCGCACCGTGCGAGACTTCGACACGCGTGAAGTGCCGCGCGAAGTGATCGAGAACTGCCTGATCGCGGCCGGCACGGCGCCGTCCGGCGCCAACCTGCAGCCTTGGCACTTCGCCGTCATCCAGGATGCCGCGCTCAAGAAGCGCATCCGTGAAGAGGCCGAGGCCGAGGAGCACGCCTTCTACGCCGGCCGCGCACCGAAGGAATGGCTCGAAGCACTCGCGCCGCTCGGCACCGATGCCGACAAGCCGTTTCTCGAGCACGCGCCCGTCCTGATCGCGATCTTCGCGCAGCGTTCCGGCACGCGGCCCGACGGCCGCAAGGTGACGCACTACTACGTGCCCGAATCGGTCGGCATCGCCACCGGCTTCCTGATCCTCGCCCTTCATCACGCCGGCCTCGCGACGCTCACCCACACGCCGAGCCCGATGGGGTTCCTGAACGAAATTTGCGGCCGCCCCGCCTGGGAGAAGCCGACCATCCTGCTCGTGGCGGGCTACCCGAAGCCGGGGTGCATGGTTCCCGTCCATGGCGGCCTCAGGAAGCCGCTCGGCGAGATCAGCTCGTGGCTCTGACGTCGGTCGCCAGCCAGCGATCCAGGAAGCCATCGATCCAGCGATCGAGGGGCGGATCGTAGAGCGGGTGCATGGCAAGATGCACGCCGCGCTGCTGGGCGCCCAGGAGTTTCAGTCGCTCCGCAGCCTTGAGCGTCCAGATCTGCTTCATCTCGAGAGTCACCTCGGGATGGAACTGGAACCCGAAGGCGTTCGGGCCATAGCGGAAGCCCTGCACAGGATAGGTGTCGTTGGTCGCCAGTAGTTCGCAACAACGGGGAATATCCATGCCTTCCCGGTGCCACTGGTAGACCTTCATGGGCGCCTTGAACCACGAGCGACCGGCCTCGGTCGGTTCTATGTCGACATAACCCACCTCGACCTTGCCTTCAGGGTGCGCGGCGACGCGACCGCCGACGGCGCGCGTCAGAAGCTGGGCGCCGAGGCAAAGTCCAAGGAACGGAACCCCCGCCTCGACGACCTTGGGAATCCAGTCGAGTTCGCACTTGATGCCGGCGAGCGTGCCGCAGTCGTTGGCCGACATGGGTCCGCCGAAGATCACCACGCCGGCGTAGTCCGACATGTCGTCCGGCAGCTCGCAGCCGAGATTGGGGCAAAGACGGTGAAGCTCGTACCCGCGCTTTTGAAGGAATACGCCGACCCGGCCGGGTCGGGAGTGCTCCTGATGCACGACTATGGCTACTTTCTTGGGCTTGTCAGCCGGTACCGTCATGGATTTGCAAGATATGCAAGGGTTGTGGCAACGACAAGGCACGGCTGTACAGGAGGGACGAAATGGCGCGCCGACTCGAGTTCTATTTCGACTGTTCCAGCCCGTGGACCTATCTCGCCTTCCACGCCGTTCAGCCTCTCGCGGCGGAGTTCGGCGCGGAAGTGGCATGGAAGCCGATCCTCGTCGGCGGCGTCTTCAACGCGGTCAATCAGACGGTCTACGACAACCGCGCCCGGCCCAATCCGCGGAAGCAGGCCTATATGCTGAAGGATCTGGCGGACTGGGCGAAGCTGTACGGACTCAGGATCGTCTTCCCGCCCAGCGTCTTTCCCGTGAACAGCGTGAAGTGCATGCGCGGCGCCTTCGTCGCGCTCGACGCCGGCAAGCTCGTTCCCTACACGACGGCCGCCTTCGAGGCCTATTGGAGTGACGACCGCGACATCTCGAAGGAGGAGGTGCTGGCCGATATCGCGGCAACAGCGGGCCTCGACCGCCAGCGTTTCTTCTCCGGGATCGAATCGGATGCCTGCAAGGCGCGGCTGCGGGCCAACACCGACGAGCTGATCGCGCGCGGCGGTTTCGGCAGCCCGACCCTGTTCGTCGACGGCGCGATGTTCTTCGGCAACGACCGCCTGCCGTTGGTACGCGCCGCACTGGAGGCGCCGCGGATGGCGTGACGGCCGATGGTACCGGCCGGATCGGGTTGGAAATTTTCGACAAGGCACCCGACCCGATACAGCACTAAACGTTTGAAACGGGCTGCCAACTGTTGTACCCGCTGGCCTCTTTCCGGCCGTTGCGTTGGGAGTGCCGAATGGTCAGCAAGTTGTTGCGGGTGGTGGTTCTGGTCGCGGGTGGGCTTGCCTTGGGTGGCTGTCCGATGGAAGGAACCAAGACTGCGGCCCCGGCCAAGCGACCGGCGGCGCCGGACTATCAGGTGGCATCGACCACGCCGCCGCCGCCGGCGGGCCGGATCAGCGCCATCTGCTACAACGACGCGGACATCGCGGTGATGCGTGCGCGCATGCTGCAGCAAGAACTCACCGTCGCGACGCTGCAGTGCCAGACGCCGGGCGGCGGCCGCGCCTTCGAGGGCATCTACACGAGCTTCCTCAACAAGTTCAATGCCGAACTCGCCGCTAACGCGCGCGACCTCCAGCAACTGTCGCGCCGCAAGCGCTTCAACATCGACGTGCTGGTCACGGAGTTCGCCAACCGCATGGCGCAGCGCGCTCCGGTCGACCGCGAGTTCTGCAGCCGCAGCCTCAGGGCACTCGAGTGGGCGCTCGACCCGCGGGTGACGTCGATCACCCAGGCACCGCCGCCCTACGACCTCGGCCCCGAGATGAACATCCATCCCTGCCCCAGGGCCTGATCGGGCGACGCAGGAAAGGCGGTCCTTGCGGACCGCCGTCCTGTTTCGCGACGATGGCCGCGTCGGCTATCGAATGACGATCTCCACCCGGCGGTTCTGCGGTTCGCGCACCCCGTCCTTGGTCGATACGAGCAGCGCCTCCTCGCCCTTGCCGATGACCGTAATCGAGGTCGCCGGAACGCCGTTGCGCACCAGCGCCTCCTTGACCGCGTTGGCCCGGCGCAGCGACAGCGCCATGTTGTAATTGGCGGGGCCAGCCGTGTCGGTGTGGCCGGTGCAGGTCACGCGCGCGTTCTGGCCGGACTTGGCCACGTTGGCCGCCTCCTTGACGATGTCCATCGCCCGCGGCGTGAGCGTCGAGCGGTCGAAATCGAAGAAGACCAGGAAGTTGCGCACCGGCGGCGGAGGCGTCGGGGCCGGCGGCGGCGGCTCTTCGCACGCACTCAACAGCATGGCGGCCGCCACCACGGCCAGCAGTTTCTTGAACATGAGCCTCTCCCCAAGACTTAGACGGGGGGAATATTACCTTCGATTGACAGGGCCTTTCCAGAGCAACCGGGTCAGATGTGCTGCAATGGCCGTGGCCCCCTGTCGCCGCCGGACTCGACGCGGTGGGAGGTGGCGGCACGCAGCACGGCACCATAGCCCGCCGCGATTTCCATCTGCGGCCCGCGACCCGCGGCAAGCAGGGCGCGATGCGCGGCCGGCAGTCGCCAGCACGGCACGAACAGGAAGAGATGATGCTCGAGATGGTAGTTCACCCAATAGGGTGCGATGAACAGCCGCTCGAGAAAGCCGGCGCGGGTCGTCCGGGTGTTGCGCAGGGGGTCGTCGTTGTCGGGCACCACCGCATGCTCGGCGATGTTGCGAATGCGCGAGACGAGCTGATACCAGGTCGCCAGCGGCAGCAGCCACAGCACCGGATAAAGCCACCAGTAGCCGGCCATCGCCAGCAGAGCCCACAGCACTGCGTTGGCGATGATGCCCTCACGGAGAGCCACGCCACGCGCAAACTGCTCGCGCCGCCGCCGGAAGGCCGTTTGCCCCGTCAGGTCGCGTAGGACCTTGCGCCACATGCTCTTGCGCGTGATCGGGAACGGCGCCGAAAGGCCGAGATCCGGATCGTTGGCCTGCTGGGTGAACCGGTGATGGGTCAGGTGGTACGGCCGATAGAGCGCGAGGCTGGTGAAGACGGGAAAGGCGCACAGCCACGCGCCGACCCAATCGTTCAGCCGCCGGTCGGCGAACAGCAGGCCGTGCGCGGCGTCGTGCATCAGGATGGCGAGGCCGAGCTGGCGACAGCCGACGATCATGACCGCGAGCAGGAACGTGAACGGGTTGGGCCACCATGCGAACAGCGCCATGCTGCCCAGAATCAGCGCCCAGGCGTGCAGTACCAGCAGTGCGCCCATCGCGTTCGACTTGCCGCGCAGGTCGCCGATCTGCGCCGGCCCGAGATAGTCCGTCGGCCTAGGCAGCACGCGCGCCGCCGTGGCGCAGCAGGCGCCCGGAATGCGTGTTGGTCGGCCGGTCGTTGCGGATCGTGACCTCGCCGTTCACCAGCACGTACTTGTAGCCCTCGGCGCGCTGGATGCGCCGCCATTCGCCGCCCGGCAGGTCGTGCGCGATCTCGTCGGGCAGCACGCGCAGTCCGTCGAAGTCGTAGACCACGATGTCGGCCGGCGCGCCCTTCCTGAGCATGCCGCGTCCGCGGAAGCCCGCCACTTCGGCCGGCAGCGCCGACAGGCGCCAGTGCACGTCCTCCAGGCTCAGCATCTTGTGCTCGCGCACCACCTTGCACAGCGTCTCGGTGGGGTAGCGGCCGGCGGTCAGGAACTTGGTGTGCGCCCCGCCGTCCGACACGCCGAACAGGATGTAGGGGTCGTCGACCAGCTCCTTCAGATATTCGATCCTGCCGTTGGGCGGCGCGGCGAAGAACTCGGTCTCGAGATCCTCCTCGACCGCCATGTCGAGCATGACGTCGACCGGATGCTTGCCCATCTTCTGGCCGGCGTGGGCCAGCGTGTGGTCGAGCCACTTCTTGTTCTTCTCGAGCCGCGGCCCGACGATGGCGATCTGCGGCAGCGGTCCGGTCGCCGTCACCGGCAGGTTGGCGCGCAGCGCCACCCGCCGCGCCGGATCGGCGAGCTTGGCCAGGCGCTCGGCGTGCGTGCCGGTGGTGGCGTCGCACCAGACCTGCTGGTCGTCGAACAGGTTCCAATCCTCGAAGGTGAAGGTGAAGCCGGCGTCGGTCGTCAGGCCCTGTCCGACGACGCGGATGCCGCGCTCGCGGCAGCTCTTCAACCACGACAGCACCTGGCGGTGGATATGCGGCCTGTCGTCGAAGGCCTGGACCACGTTCATGATGATCGGACGGCCGCTCAGCGTCGCCATCTCCTCGTAGAAGGCACGGTCGCGGGCATTGTCTCCGGACACCAGCAGCATCTGCATGAAGCCGTCGTTGCGCTCGGCCAGCACGCGGGCGAGCTCCCGGCAGGTCTCGTCGTGCATCACGTCGGTCGGCATCGGCGTACCGTCATGGTCGCGCTGCACCGAGGCCGGTCCGGTCGGCAGCATGCGCTGCGCCGACCAGCCGCAGCCACCGGCATCCATCGCCTCGTGCAGCAGCTTGCGCAGTTGGGCGTGCTGCTCGGCGGTCGGCAGCCTGCCGGCCTTGGCCGCCTCGAAGCCCATCACCCAGATCAGCATCGGCGCCACCGGCACGTAGGGCAGGATGTTGACCGCCTTGGGCGCGGCATCGACGGCGTCGAGGAACTCGGGGAACGTCACCCAGTTCCAAGGCATGCCCTGCTTCATCGCTTCGAGCGGGATCGCCTCGACGCGCGTCATGGTGAGCATGGCGCGCTCACGCTCGGCCGGCCGCACCGGCGCGAAGCCGAAGCCGCAATTGCCGATCACGACCGAGGTGATGCCGTGCCAGCTCGACAGCGAGCAGTACGGGTCCCAGAAGAGCTGGGCGTCATAGTGCGTGTGCAGATCGACGAACCCCGGCGCCACGATCAGCCCGCCGGCGTCGATCGTCTCGTCGGCCTCGTTGCCGCCGATCCGGCCGATCTCGGCGATCACCCCGTCCTTGATGCCGATGTCGCCGCGAAAGCGCGGCAGGCGGCTGCCGTCGACGATCATGCCGCCGCGGATCACGCGATCGAACCGGGCCATGTCTCCTCCTGCTTTCGCAAAGCGTGGGCGCGGACAGGGACTCTGTCAACGAAAGCGCGCTAGGCTCGCAGGATGAAATCCATCCGCACCAAAACACTCGAGATCGCCTACGAGGAACAGGGGCCCGCCGACGGATCTCCGGTCATTCTGCTGCACGGCTTCCCCTACGACGGCCGCGCCTACGACGAGGTCGCGCCGCCGCTGGCGAAGGACGGCAACCGAGTGCTGGTGCCGTGGCTGCGCGGCTACGGCGCCACGCGCTTCCTCGCGCCGGAGACGCCGCGCTCGGGCGAGCAGGCGGCGCTCGGCAACGACCTGCGCGAATTCATGGATGCGCTCGGCATCGCGCGCGCGACGCTCGGCGGCTACGACTGGGGCGGCCGCGCCGCCTGCGTGGTCTCCGCGCTCTGGCCCGAGCGCGTGCGCGGCCTCGTGAGCGGCGGCGGCTACAACATCTTCGTCACCGCGGCGATGAACAACCCGGCGTCGGCGATGCAGGAGCAGCGCAACTGGTATCAGTACTACTTCCACCTCGAGCGCGGCGTCCGCGGCCTGGAGAAGAATCGCCGCGACATCGCCCGCCTGCTGTGGACGCTGTGGTCGCCGGAATGGACGTTCGACGACGCGACCTTCGAACGGACCGCGCTGGCCTTCGACAATCCCGACTTCGTCGCCGTCGTCATCCAGTCCTATCGCCATCGCTACGGCAATGCGCCGGGCGATCCCTCGCTGCTCGATATCGAGGCGCGGCTCGCCGGGCAGCCGAAGATCTCCGTACCGACCATCAACCTCCATGGCGGCCACGACGGCGTCTCGCCGGTTCCGGAGACCGACACGCAGGGGCGCAACTTCACGGGCTTCTACGAGCGCCGGATCATCCCGCGGGTCGGCCACAACGTTCCGCAGGAAGCGCCCGCCGACACGGTGCAGGCGCTTCGCGACATCCTGCGGAAAGCCGGCCCGTGACCCGCGGGCCCGCCGCATGCCCGCGGAAACCCCGGAAATCGTACAAATTGCAGTGTCCCCAACTGTGCTGATGGGGGTAGCGCACCAGCGCTAACTGCGGAAACCTCCCAGATCCGGCTCCTTTCGATGAGATGACCGTTTTTCCGATCACGCGACGATCGTACAAATTATCCAGTCGATCTTTCCTTGTCAATTATCCTTCGTCGTCGCTCATTCGATCGCCGCCGCCTTCTCGAAGGCCGGCCGCGCTCGCAGGCGCTCGTAGTAGGCCGAGACGCGCGGGCCCAGCATCTTCGCGAGGCCGAACACGGTGGCGATATGGAGGGCGTAGCCGACCGAGATGTCGGCCAGGGTGAGCCGGCCGGCGACCAGGAAGTCACGGCCCTCGAGCCGCTGTTCCAGCGGCGCCAGGCGGGCGACGAGCGTCTCGCGCGCATCGGCGAGGATGGCGTCGGATGCCGGCCCCGGTACGTTGAGGCGATTGACCCTCGCCATCAAGCCGATCGGCAGCATGACGGTGGACTCGCCGTACCACAGCCATTGCAGGTACGGCGCGCGCTCCGGGTCGCCCGGCGCCACGACCAGCGACGTCTCGCCCTGCCGGGCCGCCAGGTACTCACAGATCGCCAGCGATTCGGTCATCACCCGGTCGCCGTCGACCATGGCCGGCACCGTGCCGGCCGGATTGACCGCAAGATACTCCGGCTGCAGGCGCCGGGGCGGGAAGGCGAGCGTCCGGATGTCGGCCTTCACGCCGATCTCCTCGAGCAGCCAGAGCACGCGCAGCGAACGGGCGTTGGGCGCGTGGTAGATCGCCACCACGGAGGTCACTCCAGCGTTTCGAGCAGCCGTGCGCAGAGATAGGTGCGCGGCACCAGGGACGAATAGTAGATCTGCTCGTCGATGGCATGGGCGCCCTTGCCGTCGGCGCCCAATCCGTCGAGCGTCGGGATGCCCAGCGCGGCCGTGAAGTTGCCGTCGCTGCCGCCGCCGGTCAGCGGCACGTCCTGCAGCTCCTTGCCGATTTCGCGATAGATCGCCTGCGCCTTGCCGAACAGGTCGGCGATGCCGGCGTCCTTCTGGTAGGGCGGCCGGTTCATGCCGCCCTCGACCACGAGCTCGACCTCCTGGCCGATCGGCTCGAGATTCAGGAACCAGTGCGTCATCTCCTCGGCGAGCTGCTGGCTCGGCACGCGCAGATCGACGTCGGCCACGCACTCGGCGGGAGTCACGTTGACGCCGGTGCCGCCGCGCACCAGACCGACATTGCAGGTGATGCCGCGCGCATAATCGGTCTTGCCCTCGATGCGCACGATCTGCCGTGCCATCTCGAGGATGGCGCTGCGGCCGTCCTGATGGCGCACGCCGGCATGGGCGGCCCTGCCCCTCACCTTCAGGGTGAAGCGGCCGACACCCTTGCGCGAGGTCACGACCTTGTCGCCGTCGCGCCCGGGTTCCATGACCAGCGCATACTTGTGGCCGCGTGCCGCCTCCTCGATGCGCGCCCGCGAGGTCGGGCTGCCGACCTCCTCCTCCGGAATGAACATGAAGGTCACCGGCAGGCGGGTCTTCTTGCCCTGCCGCACGAGGTGACGCAGCGCGTAGTAGGCGATGTAGCCGCCCGCCTTCATGTCGTAGATGCCCGGGCCGAAAATCGAATCGCCCTCGCGGCGGATCCGCAGCTCCTTCTCAATCATGCCGATGGGGTGGACGGTATCGAGATGGGCCAGCACCAGGATGCCCTTGCCCTGGCTCTCGCTCCAATCCGCCGGCGTCCGGCATTCGAGGATGTCGCCGAAGCCGTCCCTGCCGGGGATGCGGTCGAGCGTCAGGCCGAGGTCGCGGAACTGGCCCTCGACATGATCGACCACCCTGTTGACCGACCTCGAGTCGTGACTCGGACTCTCGATCGACACCCATTCGACGATGCCGGCGAGCACATCGTCGGCATCGATCCTCGGTTCGTTGCCGTGGGCGGCCCTGGCCATCAGACCGGATCCCAGGTGAAGTACTCGGGCGAGCGCTTCATGTCGGTGAAGTAGGGCTTCATCGACGGCACGGCATGCTCGGCGATCGCCTCCAGCGTCCACCCCTCGGAATTGTGGACCGAGCGCACCGGGCGGTTGGCGTTGAACAGCATGATCTCGTTCATGCGCACGCCGAAGATCTGCGAGGTGATGCCATCGGCGGCATCCGACAGCAGGAACACCGCCATCGGCGCGATCTTGGCCGGCGTCATCTTCTTGGAACGCTCGAGGCGGGCCTTCTGCGCCTCGGTGTCGGCCGGGATGGTGCCGATCATGCGCGTCCAGGCGAAGGGCGAGATGCAGTTGGAGCGCACGTTGAACGCCGCCATGTCGAGCGCGATCGAGCGCGACAGGCCGACGATGCCCATCTTGGCCGCCGAGTAGTTGGCCTGGCCGAAATTGCCGACCAGGCCGGACGTCGACGTGAAGTGCACGAAGGCGCCGGACTTCTGCTCCTTGAAATAGTTGGCGGCGGCGCGGCTGACGTTGAAGGCGCCGTTGAGATGCACGTCGATCACCATCTTCCAGTCCATGTGGCTCATGCGATGGAAGATGCGGTCGCGCAGGATGCCGGCGTTGTTGATGACGCCGTCGATCCGGCCGAAATTCTCCACGGCGGTCTTGATCATGCGCTCCGCACCCGCCGGATCGGTCACGCTGTCGGCGTTCGGGACGGCCTTGCCGCCCGCCGCGGCGATTTCGTCGCAGACCTTCTGCGCCGGCGTCGCCGAGCCCGAGCCCTCGCCGTCGACCGCGCCGCCGAGATCGTTGACCACCACGTTGGCGCCTTCCCGGGCGGCCAGCAGCGCCATCTCGCGGCCGATGCCGCCGCCGGCGCCGGTGACCAGCACGACCTTGCCCTTCAGCATGTCCGTCATCTTCTCGCTCCCTCTCGCTTGCGTCAGGAATTCAGACTGGCGCCGCCGCCGCGCGGACGCAACAGGCGCGCGCTCCATAGCGTGGCGACGGCGAACGGCGCCAGAGCCAGCACCAGCGGCAGTGCCACATAGCGGCTGCCGATCGGCGTCAGCACCGCCACGGCGACGGTCCCCATCGCGCCCATGCCCATCTGGGCGAGGCCGGCGAGCGAGGACGCCGTGCCGGCAAGCCGCGGATACATGCCGACCGCGCCGGCATTGGCGTTGGCCACGATCAGGCCGGTGCCGAAGCTCAGCACCATGTGCGGGCCGATGATGGCCCACCAGGTGAGGATGCCCGACAGCGACAGCGCGCCCATGGCGGCCAGCGCCGCGACATGGAACCAGCCGGACCGGCGGATGAGGGTGGTCGACGCGACGCGGCCGACCAGCCGGTTGTTGACGAAGGTGCCGGCCGCAAACCCCGCGACCGAGAGCAGCACGATCAGGCCGAACTCGCGCGGGCTGAACCCCAGGCTCTCCTGCATGACGAAGGGGACGCCGGCCAGCATTCCGAAGTTGATCGCGAACGAGAAGCCGAGCGGCAGCACATGGCCGAGGAACCGCCGGTCGCGCAGCATCTCGCGCGACCCGCTCAGGAGCACGGAGAGGTCGATGTGCTCGCTGCGGTGGCGGTTCGTCTCGCCGAGCCCGACCAGCGTCACGACCAGCAGGATCGCGCCAAAGACGCCGACGAACCAGAACGTCGCCTGCCAGCCGATCCATTCGCCGAGAAAGCCGCCGACGAAGGGCGCCAGCGAGGGAGCGATGTTCTGCCCGAGCGAGATCCAGCTCATGACCAGCGGCATTTCCTGGTAGCTGTAGGCATCGCGGGTGAGCGCGCGGCCCAGCACCGACCCCGACGCCGCGCCCAGCCCCTGCAGGATGCGCAATCCCATGAGGCCGCCGATGGACGGCGCCAGCGAGCAGGCGAGCGTGGTCGCCGTGAAGAAGAACAGCCCGCCCAGCAGCACCGGCCGGCGCCCGTAGCGGTCGCTCAACGGCCCGTAGAAGAGCTGGCCGACGGCGAAGCCCAGCATGTAGGTCGTGAGGGTGAGCTGCACGCTGTCCGCCGACGCGCCGAGATCGTGGCCGACCGACGGCATGACGGGCGTGTAGATGCTCATGGTCAGCGGGCCGAAGCTGCCCAGCGCCACGAGCAAGGCGATGTACCCACCGGAACGCGGACGCAACTGCACTATCGCTTCGCTTCCGCCGCGCCCTCTGCGCCAAAATCGCCGCCCAGCGGCATCGCTTCCTGCTGCCGGGTCATGCGCGGGTAATAGTGGCGGAACGCGCCGCGGATCTCGTCGAACGGGATGTCGGCGAACACCCCGCGATAGGCGAGATACTCCATGTGACGGCGGCCGCCGAGATCGAACGGGTGATAGATCGAATCGGAGACGCCGTCCCACTCGAGCGGCTTCAGGCCGAACTTCTCCGTCAGCTCTCGATTGAACGCCGGCGTCGCCTTGATCCAGCGGCCGTCGAGCCACACGTCGGTGTAGCCGTGATAGTAGAAGACGTCGCAGCCCATCAGGTCGGCCAGTCGCTTTGTCGTCATGTGGT
Organism: Enhydrobacter sp.; assembly: GCA_025808875.1. Taxonomy (NCBI): domain Bacteria; kingdom Pseudomonadati; phylum Pseudomonadota; class Alphaproteobacteria; order Hyphomicrobiales; genus Enhydrobacter; species Enhydrobacter sp. The sequence goes on from CP075528.1 coordinate 3,400,886, forward strand.
TGCGCACGTCGGCGTAGCCGACGCGCGCCGCAATGCCGACGGCCCGGCACACGGCGGCCATCACCCCCGCCTTGTTGACACAATAACCATGCCCCGCCGCCAGCGTGGCGCTGGCTCGGTAGGCGTCGCGCTTCATCGGCGTGTTGTAAGGGTCGTAGCGCAGTCCGTCGCGCACGGCATAGTAGAGCCGCAGTGCGCGTTCACGATCACTGCCCTCGCCCGCGACCCGCTTTGCGTAAGCCACGACCTTCGGATGATCCGAGTCGATCAGATCGCCTGCACGGCCGTAGGCTTCGGGGGCCGCACCGTCGCGCACCGCATCGTCGCGGCTCGTCGTCAAAGAATCGTAGTCCATCAGAGGGCGGAAGGTTCGTCGATTGCGGCCTTGACCAGGAAGTGGGCATTGGCCGTGGCGACCGGCTTCGAGCGGTCGTCCTGCCAAGCCTCGGCATATACATTGACCATGCGGCGGCCCTGCTTGGTGACCTTGGCGGCGGCGAGCACATCGAGCGGCCGGGCCGAGCGGAGATAGTCGACGGTGATGTTGACGATCTTGGGCACCGTCTCGGTCTCGGTCTCCCAGAGAAGATGGAAGATCGCCGCCATCTCCAGCATCGCGCCCAGCGTGCCACCGTGGATCGCCGGCAGGAAGGTGTTGCCGATCAGCTCGGGATGGAAGCGCATGCGGGTCAGCAACTCGCCGGTCGCGTTCTCCGGCGCGATCCGCATCCAGCGGGCGTAGGGAATCGCCTCGGCGAGCCGCGCCACGTCGCCCGACTTGCGCGCCACCGCGAGGCCGCTCAGGAGCCCGCTCACGCGACGTCCCCCGGCAAACGCTTGGGGCGGCCCTTGGTGCCGAGCATGAAGGTGCCGGCCGCTGCCGCGATCGGGTCCTTGGCGTCGCCGTGATGGGCGAAGGCGCGCGTGAAGGCGACCGATCGGGTAAGCCGATAGCACTCGGCCTCGGCGATCACCGGCTTGCCCGGATCGGCCGGCCGCACGTAGTCGATGCGCAGGTCGAGCGTGGCGAAGGGCTCGGGGTTCTTGAGCATGGTGGCGACCGCCATGCCGCAGCAGCCGTCGAGCATGGCGGTCAGCGGCCCGCCGGCGAGCACGCCCGTCTCGGGATTGCCGACCAGTTCCTCGCGCCACTCGAGCTGCATGGCGGCAAAGCCGCGCCGTGCGTCGATCACCTTCAGGCCGAGCGCCTTGTTGTGCGGGATGGCGTCGGAGAACCATTGCTGGAACAGCGCCAGACGCTCGCCCTTGTCCATGGTCACAGCCCCATCTGGCGTGCGGCGAGGTCCTTCATGATCTCGATCGAGCCGCCGCCGATCGCCATCACCTTGGTCTCGCGATAGATGCGCTCGACCTTCGCGCCGCGCAGGTAGCCTGCGCCGCCGAAGATCTGCATCGCCTCGTTGGCGCAGTATTCCATGGTCGAGGTCGCGAGGTTCTTCAGCATGCAGATCTCCGCCACCGGCTTCTCGCCCCGCCCGACCCGCCAGGCCAACAGGTCGAGGGTCGACTTCACGGCATTGATGCGCATCGCCATGTCGACGAGACGGTGACGCACCACCTGGTTGGCGATCAAGGGCTTGCCAAAAGTGTGCCGTTCGCGCGCATAGGCGATCGACTCCTCCAGGCACAGCCTGGCGTAGCCGCAGGCACCCGCCGACATGCCGAGCCGCTCCTGGTTGAAGTTCAGCATGATGCCGATGAAGCCCTTGTTCTCCGGGCCGATCAGGTTGTCGACCGGCACGCGCACATTGTCGAAGAAGAGCTGGGCGGTGTCCGAAGCCCACCAGCCCATCTTCTTCAGCTTGTTGCGCGAGAAGCCCTCGCGCTCGCGCTCGATCAACAGCAGCGACACCCCGCTGGCGCCGGGCCCGCCGGTGCGCACCGCCACGGTGTAGTAGTCGGCACGCATGCCCGAAGTAATGAACATCTTGGAGCCGTTGACGACATAGTGGTCGCCCTCGCGGCGCGCCGTCGTCTTCAGGTTGGCGACGTCCGAGCCGCCGGAGGGCTCGGTGATGGCGAGCGCGCTGATCTTCTCGCCGGCCAGGATCTCGGGCAGCAGCTTGCGCTTCATCCATTCCGGTCCCAGTGCGGCGATCGGCGGCGCGCCGATCGTGTGGCTGTTGAGGCTGGCGTTGAGGCCGCCGCTGCCATGGCGCGCCATCTCCTCGGCCTTGACGATGCCGAAGAAGGGGTCGGTCGGCACGCCGCCATACTCCTCGGGAAAACCGAGCTGCATCAGGCCTGCTGCGGACGCCTTCCGGTAGAGATCGCGGGGAAATTCCTCGGCCTCGTCCCACTGGTCGACATAGGGCGCGATTTCCCGCTCGACGAAGCGCCGCACGGTGCGGCGGAACGCCTCGTGCTCCTCGGAATAGAACGGGCTCGCCGGCGCGGCTTCGGGCAGGATCGGCCGGCTCGATTCTACAGCGGTCATCGGTGGGACTCCTCGGGGCGGTTGTTACACCTTTCATGTTTCCACGACAGTGCGTTGACTCCGCTGAACACGTGTTCATATTGCGGGGCGAGGGGCGGCGGGAGACCGCCCGTGGCAGGGGACGGAAACTGGTTACTTTTTTTCAGCTTACCCTCAACGGGCTTGCGGTCGGATGCATCTACGGCCTGGTCGCGCTCGGCTTCGTGCTCATCTACAAGGCCACCGAACTGGTGAATTTCGCCCAGGGCGACCTTCTGATGCTGGGCGCTTTCGTCTGCTACATGGCCGTGGTCTGGTGGGGTCTCGACTACTGGATCGCCTTCGGCATTGCCGTGCTCTCCGTCGCGGTGCTCGGGGCGCTGCTCGACGCCGGGGTGTTGCGCAACGTGATCGGCCAGCCGCAGTTCGCCATCGTCATGCTGACGATCGGCCTGGGGGCGATGTTCCGCACCTTCGCCAGCGTGACCTGGGGTTCCGAGATCTACACCCTGCCCAACCCGTTCGGCGGCGTCTGGAACGTGGGCGGCGTGACGCTGAGCCATCAGTATCTGTCGATCGTCTTCGGCACGCTGGTGCTGTGCGGCCTGCTCTACAGCTTCTTCAATCACACGCGCATCGGCGTCGCCATGCAGGCGACCTCCCAGAACCAGCTCGCCGCCTACTACATGGGCATCCCGGTGAAGCTGATCTTCTCGCTGATCTGGGCGATCTCGGCGGGCGTGGCGGCGGCGGCCGGCGTCCTGCTGGCGCCGGTTACGCTGATCGACATCAACATGGGGCTGGCAGTTGCTCTGAAGGCCTTCGCAGCCGCCGTGCTGGGCGGCTTCGGCTCGATCCCCGGCGCGTTGGTCGGCGGCATCATCATCGGCCTGATCGAGCTCTACGCCGGCGCGACCCTGCCCGACGGCTTCAAGGACACGGCACCTTATATCGTGCTGCTGCTCATGCTGGTCGTGCGCCCGCAGGGGCTGTTCGGCACCATGACGCGCAAGAAAGTGTAGGCGTCCGCGCATGCGTTTCCTGTTCAAGACGTCCTACGCTCAGGACATCAGGCTGTTTCGCGACAAGGTCGATCTCGGTTGGTACGGCCTACTCGGCGTCGCCGTGCTCGTCCTGCCGTTCCTGCTCGATGACTACTACGTCGGCGAGACGACCTGGGTATTCATCTACGCCATCTGCGGCGTCTCCCTGATGGTGCTGGTCGGCTTTACCGGCCTGATCTCTCTCGGCCACGCGGCCTTCCTCGGCATCGGCGCTTATGCCCACGCCTATTTCCTGCAAAGCGGCATGCCCTGGGTCGCGGCGATGGGGCTGGCGGTGCTGATCACCACGGCGGCGGGTCTGATCGTCGGCCTGCCGGCGTTGCGCATGACGGGCATCTATCTCGCCATTGCCACGCTCGCCTTCTCGGTGATCATCCAGGAGGTCTTCACGCGCTGGGAATCGGTCACCCACGGCTTCGCCGGCATGCCGGTCTCGCGACCGGTCATCTTCGGCGTGCCGTTCGAGGAGGACCGCGCCTTCTACTTCCTCTGCCTGTTCTTCCTCGTCGTCGTGCTGTGGCTGACGCGCAACCTGCTGCGCGCGCCGACCGGCCGCGCCTGGATCGCCATCCGGGACAGCGAGATCGCCGCACAGTCGATGGGCGTCAACCTCGCCATCTACAAGTCGACCGCCTTCGCCTACTCCGCCGGGGTCATGGGGCTGGCCGGCGCGCTGTTCGCCCACAAGATCGCCTACCTGGCGCCCGACATCTTCAACATCCTGCTGTCGATCCAGTTCCTGCTGCTGGTCATCGTCGGCGGCCTGGGCTCGCTGCACGGCGCGGTGTTCGGCGCGATCTTCGTCGCCCTGCTGCCGCCCACCATCGCCATCCTGCGCGACTCCATCCCCGCCACCATGAACGACGTCGGCAGCGGCACCGGCATCGCCCTGATCGGCCGCGTCGGTGACGCGATCGGCGGCTTCCTCAGCGCACCCGGCGTGGAAGCCGGCATCTTCGGCCTCATCCTGGTGCTGGTGATTCTGCTCGAGCCGCTCGGCATGTACGGCCGCTGGGTCAAGATCCGGGTCTTCTTCTCGACCTTCCCGATGTACAAGCGGGCGACCTTCAAGCGGCAGAAGAGCTACATGCGCTCGGAGCGCCTGCGATGAGCTTCTTCACCGCCGACAACCTCTCCATCAACTTCGGCGGCATCAAGGCCGTCGACGGCGTGAGCTTCGACGTCCGGAAGGGCGAGGTCTTCACCATCATCGGCCCCAACGGCGCCGGCAAGACCACGATCTTCAACCTGGTGAGCCGCATCTACGAGCCGAGCGGCGGCAAGCTCGTGTTCGACGGCCGGGACATCACCAACGTGGCGCCGCACCGCATCGCCGCGCTCGGCATCGCCCGCACCTTCCAGAACATCGAGCTGTTCGAGCACGCCACCCTGCTGCAGAACCTGCTGCTGGCGCGGCACGCCCACAAGAAGTCGAACTTCTTCCAGGAGCTCCTCTTCCTGCCGTCGGTGCGGCAGATGGAAGTCGAGCACCGCGAGGCGGTCGAGAAGGCGATCGACTTCCTCGATCTCCAGCAGTATCGCGACAGCTTCATCGTCAACCTGCCCTACGGCGTGCGCAAGGTGACGGAGCTGGCGCGCGCGCTGTGCACCGACCCCAAGCTGCTGCTGCTCGACGAGCCCTCCTCCGGGCTCAACGTCGAGGAGACCGAGGACATGGCCTTCTGGATCCAGGACATCAAGAACCTGCTCGGCATCACCGTGCTCATGGTCGAGCACGACATGAGCCTGGTGTCGGCGGTGTCCGACCGCGTGCTGGCGCTCAACTACGGCCGCCCGCTCGCGACGGGTTCGCCGGCCGAGGTGCAGGCGCATCCCGAAGTCGTCCGTGCGTATCTCGGCGGTTGAGGGAACAGCTCATGGCCGAAACCATCCTCAAGGTCAGCAACATCGAGACCTACTACGGTCCGATCATGGCGATCCGCGGCGTGTCGTTCGAGGTGCCCAAGGGCGGCATCGTCACCATCCTCGGCGCCAACGGCGCCGGCAAGACCACCGTGCTCAAGACGGTGTCCGGCGTGATGGACCCGCAGAAGGGCAGCGTCACCTTCGAGGACCGCGAGATCCAGCGCACCGACCCCGACAAGGTGATGCGGCTCGGCATCAGCCACGTGCCCGAGGGCCGCGAGGTCTTCCCTTTCCTGTCGGTGCGCGAGAACCTCCGCATGGGCGCCTACACCCGGCGCAATGCCGACGAGGTGGCGCAGGACCTCGAGGCGGTGTTCGGCTATTTCCCGGTGCTGAAGGAGCGCGCCGACCAGCGCGCCGGCTCGCTGTCGGGCGGCGAGCAGCAGATGCTGTCGATCAGCCGCGCCCTGATGTCGCGGCCGCGCCTGATGCTGCTCGACGAACCGTCGCTCGGCCTCAGCCCCAAGCTGGTGAAGGACATCTTCGAGATCGTGCTGCGCATCAACCGCGAGCGCGGCGTCACCATCCTGCTGGTCGAGCAGAACGCCAACATGGCGCTGCAGACCGCCGACTTCGGCTACGTGCTCGAGGTCGGCCGCATCGTCATGGCCGACACCTGCGAACGGCTGATGCAGAAAGAGGACATCAAGGAATTCTATCTCGGCATCAAGGAAGAAGGCGCGCGCGGCAAGCGGCGCTGGAAGAAGCGGAAGACCTGGAGGTAGGCCACGATGGAGCGGATCGAAGTCGAGGGCTGCGATACGATTCCCAAGCTGTTCTGGCACCAGGTGAAGGCGCGCGACGGCCGCACCGCCTTTCGCGAGAAGAAGCTCGGCATCTGGCGGGCGACCACCTGGCGGGAATACGGCGAGCGGGCACGCGCCATCGGCATGGGGCTGGTCAAGCTCGGCCTGAAGCGCGGCGACGTCGTCTCGATCCTGGCGGAGACGGTGCCCGAGTGGCTGTACGCCGACATGGGGACCATGGGCGCGGGCGGCGTCAGTAACGGCATCTACCCGACCGATTCGGCCAAGCAGGTCGACTACATCGTCAACGACAGCAAGTCGCGCTTCCTGTTCGTCGAGAACGAGGAGCAGCTCGACAAGTTCCTCGAGGTGCGCGAGCGCTGTCCCACCCTGGTCAAGGTCTTGGTCTTCGACATGGAAGGCCTGGCCGATTTCGACGACCCCATGGTGATGCCGCTTGAGGAGCTGATGGCACTCGGCCGCGAGCACGACAAGGCCAGTCCGGGCCTATGGGAGAAGCTGGTCGAGGGCTCGAAGGCGGAGGAGCTGGCGCTGCTGGTCTACACCTCGGGCACCACCGGCCCGCCCAAGGGCGCGATGCTCAGCCATCGCAACGTCGTCTTCCAGCTCGCCAACGCCGACGCCTTCATCCCGCTCGGCACCGACGACGAGCAGCTCGCCTTCCTGCCGCTCTGCCACATCGCCGAGCGCACCTTCACCGTCTTCCTGCCACTGCGCTCGGGCGCCGTCGCCAACTTCGCCGAAAGCGTCGAGACGGTGCCCGAGAACGTGCGCGAGGTGGCGCCGACCACCTTTTTCGCCGTGCCGCGCATCTGGGAGCGCTTCTATTCCGGTATCGCCATCCGCATGCGGGAAGCGACCTGGATCGGCCGCAAGTCCTACGAATGGGCGCTCGGCATCGGCCTCAAGGTCGCCGGGCAGGAACTCGAGGGCCGGCAGCCCTCGGCGCCGCTGAGGCTCGCCCAGTCGATCGCCGACTTCCTGGTGCTCGACAACATCAAGCGCGCGATCGGCATGCACCGGGTGAAGTTCGCCGGCACCGGCGCCGCGCCGATCGCGCCCGATCTCATCAAGTGGTACCGCGCGCTCGGCATCGACATGCGCGAGGTCTACGGCCAGACCGAGAATTGCGGCCTGGCAACGGGCATGCCCGACCGCATCAAGCTCGGCACCGTGGGCGTCGCCGCGCCCGGCACCGAGGCCCGGATATCGCCGGAAGGCGAGATCCTGCTCAAGGGACCGCACGTCTTCATGGGCTACCTCAACCAGCCGGACAAGACGGCCGAGACGCTGCGCGACGGCTGGCTGCACACCGGCGACGTCGGCCTCGTCGACAACGAGGGCTACATCAAGATCACCGACCGGATGAAGGACATCATCATCACCGCCGGCGGCAAGAACATCACGCCCTCGGAGATCGAGAACCAGCTCAAGTTCTCGCCCTACATTTCCGATGCCGTGGTGATCGGCGACAAGCGCAAGTTCCTGTCCTGCCTGATCATGATCGACTACGACAACGTCGCGAAGTACGCCCAGGACAGCAACGTGCCGTTCACCGATTTCGCCTCGCTGTGCCGTTCGCGCGAGGTCAACGACCTGATCTGGTCCGAGATCGAGCGGGTCAACACCAACTTCGCCAGGGTCGAGACCATCAAGAAGTTCCGGATGATCGAGCAGCAGCTCACGGCCGAGGACGACGAGGTCACCCCGACCATGAAACTCAAGCGCAAATTCGTGAGCGAAAAGTACAGGGGAATGATCGACGGCATGTATGCCGAGGCCGTCTAGGCGGCTATACTTCTGTCAGGTTGAGGGAGGATACGCATGAACAAATCGAGAATGGTTGTTGGAGTTGCGGCGGCGCTCGCGGCGTCCGTCGTGGTGTCGGCCGCTTCGGCGCAAACCCGCGGCGTCACCAACACGCAGGTCACGTTCGGCATGCCGACCGACCTGTCGGGCGTGGCGGCGACCTATGGCGTCTCGTCGTCGAACGCCGTCAAGATGCGCTTCGACGAGATCAACGAGGCCGGCGGCGTGCACGGCCGCAAGCTCAGGGTCATCGTCGAGGACCAGGGCTACCAGGTTCCCAAGGCGGTGCAGGCCTGCAACAAGCTGATCAATCGCGACAAGGTGTTCGCCTTCGTCGGTGCGCTCGGCACGCCGATGAACAACGCCTGCTTCAAGGACCAGTTTGCGGCCGGCGTGCCCAACCTGTTCCCGCTGTCGGCCGCGCGCTCGATGTACGAGCCCTACGAGCGGCTGAAGTTCTACGGCGCGGCGTCCTACGTCGACCAGATCCGGGCCGGCATCGACTACTTCTACAAGAAGGGCAAGCGCAAGATCTGCGTGATGTACCAGGACACCGACTTCGGCAAGGAGATCCTGGAAGGCGCGGAGGCGCAGGCCAAGAAGCTCGGCATCAAGATCACCGAGGTGACGGCGCACAAGCCGACCGACCAGGACTTCACCGCGCCGATCACCAAGCTGAAGGCGGCCGGCTGCGACCTGATCGCGATGGGCACCATCGTGCGTGACGCCATCGTACCGTACGTCACCGCCCGCAAGGGCGGCTGGAACGACGTGACGTTCCTCGGCTCGGCCGCGTCCTACGACCTGGTCGTGGCGGCCGCCCCGGGCATGGAGGGCTTCTTCACCATGGGCCTCACCGCGATGCCCTATGCCGACAGCGAAGCGCCCGCCGTCCGCGAGTTCGTCGCAACCTACAAGAACAAGTACAAGATCGATCCGAACATCGGCGCGGTCTACGGCTACGTCGCCGCCGACCTCACCATCCAGGGCCTGATCAACGCCGGCAAGAACCTGACGCTCGACAGCTTCGTCGCCGGCATGGAAGGCATCAAGAACTACCACGACATCTTCAACGGTCCGGCGGTCACGTTCGGCCCGAACATCCGGCAGGGCGCCAACTCGTCGTTCCTGGCCGAGGCCAAGGGCGGCAAGTGGACCCGCGTGACCCCGCCGCTCGGCTTCTGATCTGAACCGTCCATCCCCTCCGGCCCGACCGGCCGGAGGGGATTTTCTTTGGCTCGAACATGGCGGAACTCTCCGGACAGGTCGCGATCGTCACCGGCGGCGCCTCGGGCATCGGCGCCGCCTCCGCGGCGCTGCTCGCCGAGTCGGGCGCGACGGTCGTCGTCGCCGACCTGCAGTCGGCCCGCGACGGCGCCGGCCGTTTCGTGCAGCACGACGTCGCCTCCGAGGAATCGTGGACGGCCCTGCTCGCCGACGTCCTCGGTCGCGAGGGCCGGCTCGACATCCTGGTCAACAACGCCGGCATCGGCGGCGGCTGGTCCAACATCGAGAACACCACCGTCGAGAACTGGCGCAGGGTCGAGGCGGTCAATTCCGAGGGCGTGTTCCTCGGCTGCAAGCACGCGATCGGCGGCATGAAGAAGACGGGCAGGACAAAGCCGGCGCCGAAGGGCTCGATCGTCAACGTCTCGTCGGTCGCGGCCCTGATCGGCTCGGCGGGCCCCACCGCCTACTGCGCCAGCAAGGGCGCGGTGCGACTGCTCAGCAAGAGCGTGGCGCTCCACTGCGCCGAGAAGAAGTACGACATCCGCTGCAATTCGGTGCATCCCGGCAGCGTCGACACGCCGATCTTCAATCCGCTCTACCAGGCGATGGGTCACGAACAGGCCAAGGCCCTGATCGGCGGCGTGCATCCCATCGGCCGCATGGCCGAACCGAGGGAACTGGGCGAGATGGTGCTGTGGCTCGCGTCGGACCGCTCGAGCTACGTCACCGGCGCGGAATTCACCGTCGACGGCGCGCTCACGTCGGGCCTGTCCCGGAGGAGGGCCTTTGGCGCGTCTTGAGGGCAAGGTGGTGCTGCTGAGCGGCGGCGCGTCGGGCATCGGCGCGGAGACGGCGCGGCGCGTCGTGCGCGAGGGCGGCAAGGCGGTCGTCGCCGACCGCGACGAGGAGAAGGGTCGCGCGATCGCCGGCGAGCTCGGCGGCAGCGGCCGGTTCGTCGCCCTCGACGTCACCCGGGAGGCGTCGTGGCACGAGGCGGTCGACGCCGCGGTGGCGGCCTTCGGCGCCCTGCACGGGCTGCTGAACGCCGCGGGCATCGGCACGCGCACCGACATCGAGAGCTGCACGCTCGAGGACTACCGCCTGGTCAACGACATCAACTCGATGGGCACGTTCCTCGGCTGCAAGACGGCGATCCCGGCGATGAAGCGGTCGGGCGGCGGCTCGATCGTCAACATCTCCTCGGTGCTCGGCCTGCGCGGCGCCTCCCATGCCATGGCCTACTGCGCCAGCAAGGGCGCGGTGCGCGCCCTCACCAAGAACGTGGCGCTGCACTGCGCGCAGATGAAGTACGGGATCCGCTGCAACTCGGTCCATCCGGGCTACATCGACACGCCCATGGTGGCACCCCGGCTCGAACAGCCGATCGGCAACATGAGCGGCCGGCAATGGCTCGAGGAACTCCATCCGCTCGGCCGGCTCGGCGAGGCCCGCGAAGTGGCCGACATGATCCTCTTCCTGCTGTCGGACGAATCGAGCTTCTCGACCGGCTCCGAATTCGTCTGTGACGGCGGCCTGACGGCTTAATACCAGCTATTCAGCTTGTGCACGCCCAGCCTTGTTGAGCCGGCGAACCTTGGTGCGATAACGGCGATGCGATCGATGTTGAACTGGATTTTCTCCTAATGGGAGATGCATCCCTACGCAAAGCACTCTAAAGTTGCAGGCAGAAGAGTCGCTAAATGGTTCGGTCTCCTAGCATGTCTCGACCTGCCAGCAATCACTCGCTGATTGCCGCAACGAGAGTTATGTCAGCGATTGAGGACGGTCGTACGGCTCTAAGTTTCGATGATTTGAGTGGGCTTGAAACGTTGCCCGGCCAACTCTCTCGTTTGTCCAAACTAACTACTCTGAACATTCGCAACACACAGATCACCGACCTGTCTGCCGTCTCCGGTATCTCTACGCTTCGCCGCCTGGCAATCGACAATACTCAAGTATCAGATCTGTCGCCCATCGCCACGCTCCCGGGCCTCCGCTCACTGAGCGTATCCGGAACACGCGTCACCAACCTCGCACCGCTCAGTACGGTGACCAGTCTTGAAGTTCTGGTCGCGTACAAGACATCCATCTCGACAATTGATGCGATTCGCGAGTTGATCCAACTACAGCGCCTGGAGATCAACGATACGCAAGTCTCGGACCTTGTTCCGCTCGCAAGACTTTCGGCCTTACGCGTCTTCATTATTAGAAACACGCCAGTCGCCGATCTTCAGCCTCTTACTAGTGCTAGGAAGCTGCAACGTATCGACTTCGATAACACTAGGGTTTCGAACATCGCGGCACTTTCGTCGCTTCTCGACTTACGCGTCGTCAGAGGTCGTGGCACCAAAATCACCGATATCTCTCCACTAGCTTTCCTAACTGAGCTTGGAAAGTTAGATATCGGGCGCACTCGGGTCAAAGATCTTGGGCCCTTGGCCGGACTACGCAGGTTAAACCGGATCAACGTAGACGCGACTGACGTGGTGGATCTTTTTCCGCTTTCCGGTTTGAACGGAATCCTGCGCATAAATCTTAGTAACACCAAAGTTCACAGTTTGGCGCCGCTCTCGTCATCGGGAAACATGGAGCGGATATTCGCGTCCAATACTCTCGTCTCCGACCTGACCCCAATTGACAACCTAAGCAACTTGAAGGGCTTGCATGTTGGTGGCACGTTGATAACGGACCTATCTGCGGTCAAGAATCTCGAAAACCTTCGCGGACTAGATGTCAGTGATACAAAAGTTGTAGACCTTTCGCCAATAACAGCCTTAGCGAAATTGGAAGTGGGTGCTCGCGAGTACCCAGAAGAATACGGCATTTCGTTTGCACGCTGCCTAGTTTCTCCGGATCTCCAAGGTATTGCCCAGCTACCCAATCCGCAAAGAACCATTGATACCCTCCGCTACTTGCGTGGCGAACTCGACACATCGGCGACTCCTCCGCCTCCAGAGAGCGTTGTTGAGCCACAAGCGCCGACTAGCTTGTTGTTCGAGATGGACGCCGAGAGCGGCCGTATTGCGATCGCCGCGAAGCAGGTCGGTCTCGAGAATGGCCGTAACGACTACCTCCAACGGCAACTACACAGGGGCTTGCTTGAAAGCATCTCCAATTTCCTCGCACTGTGTGCGCCCGGGCTTCCTGGTAGCAATCGGTTGGGTCCGTGGCGCGATCTCGCCCAAGCTTTCCAGGAAACCTTGGGAACAACCCCCGTTGAGCTTCAGCTTGGACTAGCAATTCTTCGCGGAAATGGTTTGCGCAATGCCCTCATCGCGGATGACCAGGTGCGCCAATCCCCCGATTCACTCGTTGAACCTATGCCAGAGCAGGCCAATAGCGCTCTCCGTACTGTAGTCGAAGCCTGGAATATATACGTCGCGACCGACCCGTTCCTCGATGCAATAGATTGCAGACGACTGGGCCCAGATGCTCGTGAACACAAGGAAATTGAGACGGCCAAGACGAGGTCCGCCATTGACGACGCTGAGCGACTGAGCATCGCCACTCCGAAGGCAGAGGTCGTGAGTTCGAATCTCGCCGGGTCCGCCATTTTCTCCCATATTTCGAGGCACTTACCAAGAGCACATTTTGTTCCGGTGGCGCTCGGCTTGGTCGCGGAAGCACCACGGAAGCAGTCGAACGCGTATTGTGGCGTACCGAAGCGCGCGACCTCGCAGCTTGCTCATGACTCGCGCGCGACGAAGTCGCGTCGCCGAGATGCGCGCTACGATGGCGGCCGGCAGCGCAGGCGCCGCGCGAACCCGACAGCTGACTCGCCAGCCGGAAGAAGCATGGTGCCGGTGCTTCAGCGCGTCCTCGATGAGGGCTTCGGTCCTGTCCGAGGAGGCATTTACGGGCGTTCCCGGCAGCGCCTCGGTGCCGGTGGTCAGCAACAATGATGCGACCCGCGTCACGGCGGCCGGGACCTCGAACGCCTCGACCCCGATCTCCAGCGTGAGCTCGTGAACATGGCGCAACGCGAGCGACAGGGTTCGCGCGAGTGGCATGCGCTGCGGCAGAAGCGGCTGCCCGAAGCGCAAATGATCGGCAGTGCCCGCAGAAACGGCCCGCAGCAGGCCTCGCCGGCGCTGGTCTGTGCGCGCTGAGACGGCGAAGGAAAGCGGCCAGGCTTCCTGCCAGGTGCCGCGATCCGCATCGGCCGCCCGAGTCTCCGCCGGAGCGAACTGCGCGCCCGGCAAAGCCAATTCCAGTACCGCACCCATCCGGTTCGCGAGGTCGGGCCGTGGCTCGCCGGCCATCGTTGCCTCGATCGTGAGCGCACAGGAATGACGGGCCGGCGCCTGCCCGGCCTGCAGGCGGACCGTTAGCCCCTCACCGGCCCGCAGTGCTTCCGCAGCGCGCTGCAGCCAGAACTGGTCGCCGGATCCGGCCCCCGCGGCGATGCCGACGAGGCGCAGGCCGGCGACCGGAGGTTCTGTCTCCGGGCTATGCATCAGAGGCTGCTGAAGGGCGGTTTCGCTCTGCATCGTGGGTCCGTCCCGGTTCAGTCGTCGCCACCGACCAGTTGCGGGCGACGGCCCTCGCCTTCGGCGGTGCCGCGGTTCGCGCCAGTGCCGGCTGCCTGCTGAGCCTGCTCACGCGCCGCGTCTTCGAGGGCGGAGATCACCAACACGAGCAGAAGCAGCAGCGGCATGGCGTCGATCGCGATGCCAACGCACCAGGCAGGCACGACTCGCTCGAAATGCTCGACCACGGCTTCGCCGGCCTTGATCGGGCGGTTGGCGATCACCGGGACCTCCTTGCGCTGCACGGCGACGGCATCGACCTTGCGGGTCAGTTCGTCGCTGCGCTGGGCGAAGGTGGCATGGATGGCCGCGATCGCATCGTTCTGGCCGGAGCCCGTGCCCACCGCCGGCAGCTCGGCGAGACCGAGCCGGCGCATGCTGGGCAGCAGCGACCAGGAGTCGATCTCGGCCACCTTCTGGCGGAACTCGCCCACCGCCGTCGCGAACTTGCGCTGCGCCTCGGCCGTGCCGTCGCCGCCGCCGATGATCTGATCCATCGCCTTCAGTTGGTTGGAGGCCTGGGTCCGCAGCGCCGAGATGCGCTCGCGCAGGCCATTGGCCTCGTCGACGACGGCAGTATAGGTGGCGGCGGCGCGGCGCAGCGCATCGACCACAGGGCCCTTGCCGGGCCGGCCGCTCAGCTGGCCGCGCTGCTGCTCGCCGTCAGCCAGCGCCTTCATCTCGGCGGCGGTGCGCGCCACCTCCGGCACCACGGCCTGTTCGGCCTGGGCATTGGCGGTGACAATGTCGAGCACCCGCCGGAACGTCTCGGTCTTTTCGGCCATGTCGATGCGCACCGCGTCGCGACCGCCTATGGCAGTGGTGACGAACCAGCTCGAAATGCACATGGCGGCGACAGTCAGCACGCCGGCCAGCACCAGCCCGAGCCGGCGTCGGCCCGGATCGGCGAGCCGCGGCACGACGTCGACCATGCAGTGCCATAGCATCGCCAGGACGAAGCAGACCGTGAGCGCCATTACCACCGGGATGACCACGCCCTCGACGCCGTACGGCATCATCGAGCGCAGCCCGAAGAAGGTGGAGACCCCGGCGCCGAAGGCGCAGAGGTTGAGGATGACGGTGGAATGGCGCTTGAGGTTCATGGCGGATCTCCTTGGGGACTGGGCGTACTTACGCCCGCCTCCCGCCCGGGTGCGGCTTTGCAAGATTGAAGGTCACGGTGGCCCCGCTTCCTGAGGCGCGGCGGGTGCCTCGAAGGCGGGGTCGGCTGGGACCGGCGCGCCATGGTCAGCCATCAGGAGGGCGGCGGTGGCCACGAACGCGACTGCCGCCAGGGCTGCAGCCGTCCGCCAGCGCCAACGCGGGCGGACCGGGGTGCCCGAGGTGGCGACGGCCTCCGCCGGCGCAGCGCAGGCTTCGGTGCAGCGCAGGCCGACAGGGGCGATGCGGGCCGTGGCACCGTTGCGCAGCGCGACGTAGGGCAGGAACTCGAAGCGGCCGGTATCGGGCTCGGCCATGACGATCGGCATCAGCAGCCGGTCGAGGTCGGGCTGCCAGTCGAGCAGACGGGCGGCGTATTCGGCATCGGCCCAGGAGGGCTGGCGCGTACCCGGCGGGTGCGAGTGCACGAAGCCGACGATGCGGATGCCGCGCGGCTTCCAGTCCTCGCGGTAGAGGCGGCTCAGCGCCCTAGTGTCCGGCGCGTAGGTCTTGCCATCGCGGCGCGCGCCGCGGTCGAAGGCGAAGTGGCGCACCACGCCGTCGTCGCCGGCGCCCAGCATGCCGCCGAATTCGGCCCGCCGGCCGCCCACGGTGGCGGCGATCTGGCAAAGCGCGTCCGTCTCGATTTCGAGCGGACGCAGGGTGTCGGTGCCCATGCTCATCTCAGTCCTCCTCAGAAGCGTTCGCCGGTGGCGATGTAGCGTTCGGTCAGCAGCGCCCAGCGCGCCGCCACGAACACCGCCTGCTCGGCGCCGCGGATGGCGCCGTCCCAGCAGATGAAGTGGCGCCCGGCCTCGTCGACGTAGCGGTGCGTCTCGTGCCCGCCCTCGTCGCGGCCGCGATAGCTGGGCTGCTGGTCGATGTAGATGCGCCAGCCGGTCGCCGCCTCGCGCTGCAAGGTGAAGCGGAACGGCGTGCCGGCCGGTGTCGTGTATTCCAGCGGATGGCGGCTGCCTCGGCCGTAAGTCGCAGCGACCGCCCGCGCGAACCGCATCAGCCGGCTCTGGAAAGCCGGCGCATCCGTACGCGCGAAGGCCGCCGCGGCGCCCGGCCCCGCCGGCGCGGCCGTCGCGCCGGCGCTGGCGCGGGGCGGCACCGGCGTATCCCGCTGCACGTATCGCCGCACCGCCTGGCTCGCCACCAGCAGAACGACGAGGAAGAGCAGGAACGACATCAGGTCGGTGTCGAAGGCGGGCAGCCGCGGCATCAGACCGGTCGCAGCGCCGGGGTCGCGGCCGCGAGGCAGGGACCATCGCGGCCGAGCCAGCCCTCGCCTCCGGCGACTACGATGCCGCCGGCGTCGCCGGGTTCGACCTGGCCGTCACCGCCTTTGCCCCCGGCGCGGAAGGTGCCGACCGGGATCTCGTCGCGGTCGGCGTCGGGCGGCGACGCGGTGGGCACGCGCGCCGGAAGCGGGTGGCGCGGCTCGGGCGACAGGATCTCCGCCTTCACCTCGCGCGCCTTGTCCTCCTCGCGGCCCCAGCCGCCGAAGATGGGCTTGCGGGCATGGAAGGTGCCCGCGGGGATGGTGGTGGAAATGGTATTCATGTGGCTCTCCTCGTGCAAAACCCGGAATTGGGTCTGGCGCTTCTAGAGGAGCCGGCCACGGGTGGTGCGAACCGCAAGATTGCAATCGCCCCCTCGCGGCGGCCACTTTCGCGCGAAGATGGCGAGGATTTAGGTCTGCACCGCGACGCGCTGGGGTGCCGTCGAGCTGCCGTCAATTTGGTGCCGGCTCTCGCCATGGGTTGAGACACGATCGACCGCTTCCACGTGCTGGTCGGAAAGTGGGGAGGTCGGTTCCAGCTTCTGGACCGCGACCACGCCGACTTTCCGCTCGAAACCATGAAAAGCGCATGGCGGATCGAGGTCGAGCGTCGCGGTGGCAGTGGCGAGGCGGAACCCTTATCGGCAACCGGCAACCTCGGCGACACCACCGTCTAGCGCGACGGTGTCGGGCAGATTCCGGCCGACGCTGAAGCTCAATCCGAAGTCGTCTTCAACTACGTCGGCGGGCCGAGCGAGATCAAAATCGGGTTCTGGCACGGCTTGGCGGATCTGGCCGGCACTCGTTCCGATCTTTCGGTGCGCGCCGTAGGCTACGACGGCAGCGAGTTGCGCTGGTATGACACGCTGCAGGCGCCGCCGCGGACCGAGGCCGTCGACAACCTCATTTCGATCGACGGCTGGCTGGCCCTGCATGGCTACGTCGAGCCGAACTCGCGGCGAGACCAACGGCTGGCACGCCAGAAAGCGGTGCGTGCTCGCGCGGCGCTGATCGACGAACTCGGCCGCCTTTGCTTCGCTTCAGCCGAAACCTGGCGGGTCAGAGCCATGCTGCAGCTCAGCCTGCCGACGCCTTCGCGGATCGAAGACACTGCGAGTCGCCTCGGAGTCGCCAAGGCACGCCTCGTCGATTTCCTCGACGAGTGGGACAGTATCATCGCGAAGTCCGGACAATCCCGCCGGAAGATGATGGCTTGGGTCCATCAGAGCTTCTTCGAGGAATGGATCTGGCTTCGCCTGCGCGCGAAGTCGCTTTATCCCGACGAAGTCGCACTCGGTCTTCAGCCGGCTCATGTGCAAAGGCTCGACGGTAGCAAGGACATGGACTGCGATATCGATGTTATGCACGTCAACCAGCTTCACGTCATCGAAGCGAAGGCTGCCAACCCGGACGAAAAGTGGCGCGACTGGATCGAGCGACTCTATCGTATCAAGAGCGCACTCATCGGCAACTATGGACAGGCGACGCTGATCAGCGCGCAGCCGCTCAACGAGCGGGGCGATTCGCGCCGCCAAGCCGGCCTGCTGCGCGTCGGACTTGTGTCGGGGATGACAGAAACCATTGCCGGTCTCGAAAGGATCGCGCTGGGGCTCCCGTTGGCTTCGTCGGACCCGGCCAGTCAGGCCTGAAGCTTATACTCCTTGAATGCGATCCGGCCCGGCCCCCGGAACTCAGGCTGCAAGCCGATCATGAATGGCGTCTTGCTGCGCACCAGCTTCAGTTTGTTGCGCAACTGGGCGTCGCGGACTTCTCTTGCGAGGGTTCGGTCTGCGCGCGCGCGCGCCTGCGCCAGATCTCCCTGAATGGCTTCTACTGTTCCGAGCACGAAGGGGACTCTATCGTTCCGTTCGTGACTGCTTCGAAGGTGCCTGAGCCCGGGAAGGGCAGCTTTGGCGTTCGCCACATCCTCGAGAAACACCGCGAGCAACGCCCGTGCGTTCGACTCCCGGCTTTCTGCCTGGGCGAAGGCGGCCTCGGCGTTTCTGACGGCCTTTCGCTTCTGGTCTACCCGACCTTCCAGCCGTTCCTTTTCAGCTCCAGTAGCTCCGGTTTTTCCGTGAATGGCTTCCTGCAACGCCGTCTTGGCGACCTGCAGCGCAAGGCTCTTTTCCTTCATGCGGCTGCTCAACTCTGCGATCTGCTCTCCCATCTTCAACTTGACGGCGTCGGCACCACCGATGAGCCCCTCCGCTGCGGACAGACTTTGCTCCGTCTGCCTCACCTCCTGCCACAACGCGCCGTCCTCAGGTTTCCATTTGTTGAGCATGAACCAAAGCCGGCCCCGCGGCAGTCGCTCTTCCTCACCCTCACCGTTCGCGTCCAACGCTTCGAGAATGTTGAACAAGCGCGCCGCCGCCCACCTTGAGCCGGCCACGAAGTCGTCCATCGTCAGCAGGCCCGGTTCCGGCCCGGCCAGAACAGCGCCTGCCGGAAGGCGGCCAGCTGCCACCTCCGCGCACAGTTTGTACACCGCGTAGTAATGAACGCTGCGAAAAGGTACCGAGAGACGGTCATTCAGGCGGATGGTGAGGGCTTGGTCGTCGAATAGCAGCGAAACCCCCGCCTCCGCCGCGTTGACCTCGGCGATCATCCGCCCGATGTCTAGCGGCCGCTTCAGGTCCAGCCACGCGGTATTTTTCAGGTGTGGCCGGAACTGGGGGAACGGCACGGCGCCTAGTGTAATGCTGGCTCTTTCCGTGCCGATCTCGTCGCCGTACTTGGGACGCAGGGCGGCTGCAGTCACCTGCACCTTCATCGGCTTGCTGGGCTTGAAGTAAAAATCGGCGCAGCCCTCGAACGGCTCGTTGACCAGCACGTGCATCAGCCGGTCGTGTGGCCAGCCGAACAGCGACATCGCGCAGCCCAGCCAGAAGCTCATGGTCTTGCGGCCGCCGGCGAGCGAGGCGAAGACACGTCGGTCGTCGTGGGCGGTGTGCTGGCGCACCAGTTCGCCGATCAGGTTGGCCATGCGCGCGGCGTCCGCCTCGCTGGCGATATCGGCGAGCGGCTCGCCCTTGTCGGTCTTGATCACGTGCACATGCTCTGGACGCAGCAGCAAAGCATCGATCTTCGCCGTCTTGCCATCGCCCGGATAGTCAGCCGCGAGGCGCGCGAACGGGCCACCGTCGCCGCCCAGGCGCGAAAGCACCTGATCCTTGCCGATCGACGTCGTGACGATGTGCAATTCATCGACCGCGGTATCCTCATCGGCCAGCGCCTGCAGCGTCTCGGTGATCACCGCAGGCGACGTGCCGGCGACGCAGATCAGGATCGTGCGCATCGCCATGTCCTCCTAGCTAGCTATGCCGCCATCGGCTCGATCCGGAAGCGACCATAGCCCTGGGTCGCGCGGCCGCCGTGCACCGCTTCGCCGATCAGCAGCAGCGGCCACAGGCGCCGCCAGTCGCCGCCGATCCGCAGGGCGCCAGACAGCACGGGAATCGCGTAGCCGCCCGCCGGCGCAGTCTCGCTGTGCCGGAAATGCGCCGGGCCTTGCAGCAGCCGCGCACCGTCGAGCTGCACGCGGCCGAGCCGATCCGCCAGCCAGGGCTCGGCGTCGCTCACTCCGAGCCCCAGCCAGCGCGCCATGCCGATCACCCGCTCGAACATGCCGCGCAGCAGCGCCACGCCGTCGACGCCGCCGCCATTGCCGCTGCGCGGCGCGGGCGGCGTGAGGTAGCGCAGCGCTACCGCCTCGCCCTCCGGCGCCGGCCGCGCCAGGGCCTCGCAGCGCACGAACTCGCGATGGTCGACATCGACTGCCGCAACGGCGCCCTCGGCGCCGGCCGCCAGACCGCCGCGCAGACCGCGCACCAGCGCATCCGCCACCTCCGCGGCGCAGGCCTCCGCGGCGATCCCGAATAGCGTCAGCGTCACCACGAGGTGACGGCCGCCGACGTCGGCAGCCAGGCTGTACGGCGGCGGCGCGCCGGCCTTGAGGCCGGCCAGCGGCCGCTGCCGGAAAAGGAGATCGAGCGCACAGGGCGGAGTCCAGGTGCAGGGGAGGCGCTGTCGCGCCGCCGACGATGCTCCTTCGAGCAGTGCCTGACCGAGCGCGCCGCGCACCCGATTGAGCAGCACGACGCCGTCCGGCAATCCTTCCGGGCGCGGCCCCGCGACCTTGATCTCGACCTGCCGCCACGCCGCCGGCAGCCGGTCGAACGGCAGGCGACGCGGCGGATCGGCGAGCCAGGCGAGCAGTTCGGTCTGGCTGTCTGCGGCGGCCGGTGAAAGTGTCAAAGCACGGTCGGCCATGCCCGGCTATCTGATCGGTTCGACGATTTCGAACAGGCCTCGATCGACCGCCGTGCCGGCGCCCGCGCCGAGCGTGGAGAGGGCCTCCTTGAGCCATTCGCAGGCCAGAGCCGCAAGACGCTTGCCCTCGTCGTTGCGCTTCAGCGGCACGACGGCAAACTGAAACAGGGAACCTTTGGCAACGGCGAGCCATTGCAGCGGCCTGGGATCGTACCAGTCGGCCGGCCGCTGGCCCTCCTGGTAGTATTCGCCGAGATGCGGCGTCGTGCCGTCGATGCAAAGCTCGGGCGCCGTCGAGGGCAGCGCCGGCAGGAATGCCACCGCCCCGGCTCTCTCCTCGCCACCGAGCAGCGGCACCGGATCCTGTTCCAGCCAGCGCTTCGCCCACTCGCGCACGATCCCCTTCTGGCCCGCGCCGCGCAGCACCGGCACGCCAAGCGTGTAGTGCCAGTCGAAACCGTTCTCCACCGGATGGGCGCGCCCCAGTCCGCTGGCAAACTTGGTGGCCGTGCACGCCTCGAACCATTGGCCGCCGAGGTTGCCGGCCAGTTCGCGCTGGCGGATGGCATGTTCGCTCAACTGGTCGGCGAGATGGGTCGACCGCGAGGTCTGCACAGCCTGTTTCACCCATTCGAGGCGCGCCGTCTTTTCGGCATCGCTCCTGGGCGCATTGAAATCGAGCAGCCGCGAGAAGGCGGGCCAGCGGTGATAGTACTTATCGTACCATAACCCCAGATTGCCCTGTCCCGGTGTCGCCCAGAGGGACTCCGGCCGGAACTGCGGCAGAGGTGCGTTCGGGGTCATCGGCCTGCCTCACCGGCTGGCGCCGGCCCTGTCGCCCGGCCGGACAGAAACACTTCGGCCAGACGCTTCAGCACCGCGAGGTAGGCGTCGGCCTCGGCGGTCGCGTGCCGATACTGCGCATTGCTGCCACCGATCACGGCCGCGAGCAGCTGCGGCGGGGCGGCGACCGCCCCCTTGTAGCTGCGTTGCATCAGCCAGTGTTCGAGGTGGTGGTAGAGTCTGGCGAAGCCGTCCGTGGGCCTCGAACTGCGGTTGAGCAGCGTCGCCAACGCCTGGCCGAGACCGATGGCGCGTATCTCTGCCGGCAGCGCCCGCACCGCGCTGAGATACTCGCGTGCGGCCGCAGCCGGCAGCTTCTCGATATCGGCCACGCGCGTGCGGGCGTGTTTGGCACGCTCGATGAAATCGCTCTGCATGGTCACCCCACCTGCCAGATGTTGATGCGGCAGACGCCTTCGCCGGTGGTTTCGTTGCCGCCAATCTGCAGGAACTTCCGCTTGCCGAGCTCACGGGCATACGAGTCGAGGTCGGCATCGCGGCCGGCGCGCGGCGTGTTGATCGCGTAGAGCAGCGTGTCGGACGGCAGGTACTCCTCGTACCAGAGGTTCCTGCTCTCCTTGGTGTCGGGATCGAGATGGTTGTGCGGCTGTACCGGCAGGCCGTACTGGCAGAACCACGCGAAGTCGTCGTCGTTCATGATCGCGATCTGCTGTCCCAGCCGCGCGCCGACCTTGTCGTAGGGCGCATCGTTGGGCAGCAGCTTCCCCACCGCATCCACTACCTCCTTGCCGTTTGCCAGCGGCTTCGCGGCAAACTGGAACTCCTCGATGTGCACCGTGCCCCCGGCGCCGCCGGCGACCTGCAATTCATTCTGGGAAGGGCGCGGAATGGTCTTGAAGAGCGCCGCGCCCCCGGCCCGATGAACGTCGCGATCGAAACGCTCGAGCAGCGTCGGGGTCGTCACCCATTTGTAGGTGCTCTCCGAGCACCGCATCGGCAGCAGCAGCAGGCGGATGTCGCCGAATGCCACGCTGCCCGACTGGCTGCCCTGGCCCTGCTCGATCCGGCCGAACAGAGGCACCAGCTGATGATCGGGCTTGCCCTCCGTCAACTCGCTGCGCACCGCGCCCTTGTGCGACGTCGCTGGCACGACCGGAAAGCCGGTGCCGCCCTCGCGCTGCACCGGCTGGTCGATGGTCCCGAGCCCCTGTCCGGCGCCGGGATGCAAATCGGTCTCGGCGAAAAACCCAACGATGATCGCTTTTGCCATCGGACCCCCTTGCCTGCTTTTCCTCAGCTCCACGTGCCGATCAGCACGCGGCCCATGCCCCACTCGCGGCACGCGCCGATCGCCGTGCCGTGCGCCGCCAGCACTTTCTGTCCGTCGGCGGCCGGCGCCTCGAGAAACCACGTCGCACCGGCCGGCAGCGTCGCCCGGCTGACGCGCGGGCCCACTTCGCCGCCGCCGCCCGTCCAGCCCGACACCGACGTGCCGCGGTCGACGCAGGCGGTGCAGATCTCCCCCGGCAGGCCGGCGAGATTCTGTCCTGCCTGCGGCCAGGGCGCCTCCAGTTCAGCCGGACTGGCCAGCGTCACCGTATAGCGAAGGCGGCCGCGAGCGGCGTCGCGTGCAAGATTGCGCGGCGCCGAAACTTTGCTGCGTGGCGGATCGCGCATCTCGATCCAGGCCATGCGGCCTTCGCCGCCGAACGGGATGGACTTCGGCAGGCCGGTCTTCACCGCCGCCGGCACGGCCGGAGTCGTCACGGCGATGGCAAATCCCCCTTGCGGCCGCACGTACGACACCCTGTACAGCATGCCGGTCGCCGCGCTGCCGGCCGCGCTGTCGCGCGCGATGCCAGTGCGCGCCTCGCTGGCCGTCACGTCCTTCAGGGCCACGATGCTGTTGCGCGTGACCTCGGGAGCTTCGCCCCTCAGGAACCGCTCGATCCCAGCTACCGTCAGCCAGTACTTGCCGGCGAGCGGCTTGAAATCGCGATGCTTGCGGTCGAGCTCGGGCAGCCGCATGGGGCCGAGGTCGGTCCGGCGCGCCGTCGCGCCGGGCGCGAGCCGCGCCAGGGTTGGACCGAGCGACTCCTCGTTCGCGGGTGCGCTTCCCTTCCACAGCCGTTCGCCGCTGGCGGTTTCGCCGAGCAGCGGATGGGGGGCGGCGAACAGCGGCTCGATTGCTTTGTCGACCAGCCGCACCAGCGTCACCTCGCTGCCTGCGAGCTTGCCGAGCTTGTCCCCGGTGCCGACCGCGTCGACGATCTTCGCCTCGCGTTTCCAGTCGGAGCGGCCGTCCCAGCCGAGCGCGCGCGCGATCGCCGCCCGCACCGCGCCGATCGCGGTCTGCGGCATCGGCGGGAACAGGCTGGGCACCGGCATCTGGCCTGGATCGGCGGCATCGAACGGCCGGCTGTCGCGGAAGAACCAGCTGTCCCACGGCTGCAGGAGAAAGGTGACGCTCATGGGCGCACCATCGTCTCGCCGAGGAAGCGCGCCACGAGGAGGCCGCCCTCATCGAGGCCGGGCACGCGCGCCTCATCGGCATCGTCGTATGCCCGGGCGGTGGCCGGCCGCGCCAGCATCTGCAAGGCGGCGATATCGGCATCCTTGCCGACGGGCGTGCGCGACTTCCCGAGCTCGTGCGCGAATATCCGGCCGATGTCGGCATTGGTGAAGCCGATCTCCGCAAACTTCCCGGCGGCCGGCGCGAGGTAGCGGGCCCGCAGCAGATAGGGGAAGCGGCCGGATGTGTCGCTGCTGGCCGCCTGTGCCGCCAGCACCTCCGGTGGCCGGGCGCCCGGCAGCCGCCACTTGCCTACCCACGTCGCCGCGAGCCCGCTCGGCCTCTGCACGCCGATCGCGAGACTGGCTCGGCCGTTGGCTTCCTTCGCCGTGCCGTCGAGCAGCTTGTGGGCGAGCGCCAGCACATCGCGGAACGGTTCGTGATGGTCGGCGAACACGATGGCCGCCGAAATGTCGGGCACCCCGCCTCCCGGCGCCTGCACGCCCCGCGCCCGGAAGGCGTCGCGATAGGCATCTGCCAGCGCCGAGGCGGTACCGATCGCCGCCTCGACGGCGAGCAAGGCGAGAACGTCGTCGCCTCCAGCATAGATCGCCACGCCGTCGGTGGCGGCTGGATGGCCCTCCTCGAGGCCGAAGTGCCTGGTCACCGCGCGCGTGAAGTCAGCCAGCGCACGCGACACATCGGCATCGCGTTCGCCGTCGAGCAGAGGGCCGACTCGGTCGCCGTCCATCAGCAGCAACGCATAGTAAGAGGGTGGCTCCTTGGCCAGCGGTCCGCCGCCGGCCCTGGTGCTGCGTCCTGCCGCTTCGCCGATCGCTCGATGCAGGCCGCGCAGCGTTGCCCGCTGTTCGCGGTCGGCGTCAACCTCGAGCGGATCGCCGCCGCGGTCTAGCAGCGGCAACGTCCGCGGGTTCATCAGATCGTCGAGCCGCAGGAAGCTCGAATCGAGGGCCGCGAAACTGTGACCGCCGCCGGCGAATGCGGCCGCGGCCGCGGCGACGCAGCGGACTCGCGAGTTCTGTTCGCCGAAGTGGCGGTTGCTCAGGTTGCCATCGATCTTCGCCGCGAGCGCGTCGCAAGCGTCCACCGCCTCTTTCCGACGTGCCGCCGCCGCGAGCCAGCGGGCCGCCGCGACATGGCCCGTCGACGGCCAGTTCACGGTCATCATGGGATCGCCACCCGGTACCCAGCGGATGGCGCGCTCGAGCCGGGCGCGCTCCAGCCGCGGAAACAGGCGCTTGATCAGCGCCAGCGCACACAGCCGCTCGCCGTCGCGCAGGTCGAGCCGGTCGCCGCGGCGCAGCGCGTCCCAGAAGCCGTTGTTCTCGGCCCGTTTGCCGATCCGGCTCCAGCCGGACAGCTCCTGCCAGTCGCCCATCAGGGTGCAGTGCTCGCCGCCCTGGTCCGGCGGCCGATGGCTGCGCCAGTTCTTGCGCGCCTCCAGCCAGCCGCCCTCGCTGCCGTCGGCCGGGCCCAGCACCCAGTTGATCTCCCAGAACTGCTGGACCTGCGCGTGCCACACATCGGCGGTGCCATTGCCGAGAACCTCGACCGGCTTCACGAACTGCTCGTACACTTCCTGCGCGACGCGCAGCCACGCCGCACGCACCGCAGCCACCACAGCGTCGGGATCGAAGCCATTGTCCGGCCCGACTGCCTTGAATTGGTTGGGCAGCGTGGCCAGCAGCGGCTCGCCGTCGTTCTTCTCGATCGCCGAGATCAGCGCGTCGCCGGCGACGTCGGGGAATGCGATGTCCCAGCCCGCCTTAGCCCGCACCGCCGCCATGGCGTGGCCGGCGAGCCACGACAGCAGGAACGACCCCGCCCACAGATCTCGCGTGCGCCTCGCCTGGGCGATGAAGGCCTGCACCGGTCCGAGCGAGAAGCGGAAGACCTGCCGCTCGTTCATGGCCACACCTGCTGCCGGTCGGGGAAGTAGAACTGTTGGGGAACGAGCTTCGTGCCGGACACGCCGACCGTGCCGTCGACGAAGCCGGTGAGCACCTCCCATGCACGCATGTCCTCGAAGCTCGGCGCCAGGGTGCGCCGCAGAATAGCGATTGGATTCTTCGGGTCGCCCGTCTTCACCTCCACGTCCAGGCCGTCGCCCGGCGCCAGCTTGGCTGGCAGCATCGCCGCCACCGCAAGATGACCGCCATTGGCCAGGTGCTGGATGTGCAGCAGCAGCGGACTGCCGCGACGCTCGCGTCCAGCCGGCTTCACGAACCTCACGTCGCAGCGGTTGTGGCCGAGGGGCATGCCGAATGCGATGCGGTCTGGATGGCTCGGAGCGCCTGCCGCGTGCGGGTTCTTCGCCCAATCGTGATCGGCGACGAAGTTCTTCTCCGGGACCTCGCCGCTGACGGTGAGGCGCGTCTTGCCCATCTTCACCCCGAAGCTGCGATAGCGCACCATTTGCCGGCCGACTTCGTCCATCAGCGACAGCGCGCTGCCGCCCCGGCTCGCCAGCACCCAGATCCGGCTGCGCTCCGATAGCGCGGGAAAACCGGGCAGCGCGGTAAAATCCGCCACCTCAGGGTAGCGGGCTCGCACCGCCGCGAGCCGGCGGCGATAGTCGTCCCCGTCGGTGCACGGCCCGATGGCGAGCGCTGGCGCATCGCGCAAGCCGAGACTATCGAGGGACAGGCTGCCGAAGGCGCGCGACTTGCGAGCGCCGATACCGCCCACCAGGCCCAGCAGCTCGAGTGCATCGGCGATCTGCTGGCCCTCGGCGGTCCAAGCCACGCCATCGTGCAGCGCTTTGCCCGGGGCCACGACATCGAGCTGAAGCCTCATCGGTGCGCTTGCGGTCCAGAAGCACCGGCGCCCCTTCAATCCTTGGCCGGCCAAATAGCCGAGTCCAGGTTGGGTCTTGTCGATCACCGTCTCTGCAGCGACAGCCTTCGGCTCCTCCGTTGCCCAGCGCAGCCGCCATTTGAAGCGGCTCGCTCCATATTTGCGCCCCCTCTGAACCGCCGCGCCAAACAGACGGCCCTCGGCTTCAGCCAGCCTGCCGACATCGGCGCCCAACCGCGCGTGATTCAACGCGCGCCACCAAAAGCGTGCCGCGCCCTTGAGGCCGCGCAGGTTGAGCTCGGCTTGGCCTTCGCCCGCGGGCGCACCGAGAAATACAGGCGTCGTGACCCGGTAACGGACGAGCAGAGTCTGCATTCAGCGCCCCTTCCCCACGCGGCCCCCACGCCGCGTCACCGTGCACTCGCATAAGCTTGGCGCGCCATGGTTGCATTGTCCAGCCATGCCGTTCGCGCCCATTGGCCGACGCCCGGTATTATGACGGGCCCCGGCCGGTGCCCGTCGCCCTGCAAGGTTGCACCCACAATCTCTCCAGGAGGCGGGCAGAACCGTATGCTCACATTACCCAGAAGTCGTCGCCGCCCGCCATCGGGACGGCGCCCCAGGCGCGGGACGCGGCGAGGCCGGCGCGACCGACGGTGTAGAAGCGCAGTGAATCACAAGGGCCCAGCAACTTCGCTAGCGTCTCTCCGACGCGGTGTGCCTTGGTGGTCTGCATGCGCGCCTCGAACACGCTCTCCTGCACCCGCACGGCAACCTTCTCCAGACGCTTGGCGAGCCGGCGGCGCGCCTTGTTGGACGACACGTCGTAGCAGATCACGATCAGCTGGTCGGTGGCGGGCATCAGTAGTCCATGCGGTAGGGCCGGTACGGCTCGCCGCCTTCGAGATGGGCGCGCCACGCTGCGACCTGCTCCTCCATCAGCCGGCGCCAGCGCATCGACCGGCCGGACCGCGGGCTCTTGACCGTGCGCGCGAGCCAGCGCTGCCACGCTGACACCAGCCGCGCGTAACCCTCAGGGACCAGCCGCGCCTGGCGGTCGATGCCGGTGACGAGCTGCTCGGACACCACCGTGCCGTTGCCGATTGCGATGCGCACGAACGCCTCGATCAGCGGCGCCCGAAATTCTTCGACCAGGTCGGAGAGCAGTCCCGGATGGCCATCGCGCGCCGTGTGCAGCGCGCCCAGCCCGGGATGCAGGCCATGCCGGCCGGCCAGCGCCGCGAGGTCGCGGTGCAGCAACGTCGACACCAGCGACAGCAGGCCGTTCGCCGGATCGGTCGCGGGCCGACGACGGCGGGTGTCGAACTCCCAGCCCGCCTTCAGGGTCGAGCCCCAGGCCGGCCAGTAGAGCGCCGCGGCGGCGCCTTCGAAGCCCATCAACTCGCTAACGTCGAACGCCGTCTCGAGTCGCCGCGCCATATGGTCGATGCGGGCGGCTGCGTCCGCCAGCGCAGGATCGTTGCGGGTGCGGTTGATCCGCTTTAGCAACGTAGCCTGGTTGCGCAGCCGGCCCTCGACGACGCGCCGCGCGAGGTCGAGCCGCAGATCGGGATCGAGTGCATGCCGCGCCTGCTCGAGATGCAGACCGGCGTGATCGTGCGCCGGCGCGGCCAGGCGCCCGAGCGTCGAACCGTCAGCCGCCACGAAGGCCACCTCGGCGCCGTCGCGCACCGCGAGCCGCAGCGCGTCGGCGTCCGCCTCGGTGCCGGGCCACAGTTCGATGCGCTGAAGATGCTGCGGCGGGAAGGCGAGCTTCTCCACCCCCTCCTCGGTCACGGTCAGCGACCTGTTGCGCAAGGTTAGGCGCCGTCCAGGCCGCACCAGATGCAGCACGCGCAGGCCCGGACTGTGCGGCGTCGCGCCGTCGTCGGCATCGTCGGTGCCAGCCGGTACAGCAGCCGGCCGCACCGGCGAGGCGCCCGGTTTCGCCGTCTTCGCCGGGTCGTCGAACACCAGGCACCGCACGAACATCTTGCCGAGGAAGGTAAAGGCGGTGTCGAGCCCGACGATCCGCGTCTTGTCGGCGTGAAGCGACAGGCCGCGCTCGTCGAGCAGCCGGCCGATCTTCTCGAGCGCCGCCTCGGCCGACGGCTTGCTGCGGCAGAGCAGAACGAAATCGTCGGCGAAGCGGACCAAGCGGAAATTTGACGCCATCGCCTTGTCGACGTCGGTGAGATAGAGGTTGGCGAGAAGCGGCGAGATCGGCGCCCCCTGCGGCAGGCCGCGCCGGTTGTCGGAGAAGCTTTCGAGCCAGAGCCGCAGCACGTCGCGCGCCAGTCCGTCGGGGATCGACTGGCCAAAGCGCTGGATCAGCCGGTCGTGCGGCACCGAATCGAAGTAGTGCAGGATGTCGCAGTCGACCACCCAGCCGTAGCCGCGACGGCGCCAGTAGGCGACGCGCGCGACCGCCTGCTTGACCGAGCGGCCGGCGCGATAGGCGAAGCTCGCGTCGTCCATCTCGGGCTCGAGCAGCGGCGCCAGCACGATCGAGGCCGCCGTCTGCACGACGCGGTCGGCGATGCAGGGAATCGCGAGCGTCCGCACGCCGCCGCGCGGCTTGGGAATGTCGACCCGGCGTAGCGGACCCGGCACATAGTGGCCCGAGCGGAGGTCGCGATGCAGGCTGATCAGGCGGTCGCCGACATTGGCCGTATATGTTGCGATGGTGACGCCGTCAGCGCCGGGGCCGCCGGCATTGCGCCGCACGCGTTCCCAGCCCTGGTAAAGCAGCGGCAAGCTGCTGAAGGTTTCGAAAGCTTCGGCGCCGTCAGGTGACGCCGGCTCACGGTGGCGGGGTGCGCGTTCGACCATAACGCCAACATGCACGACAACGCCCCGGGCAGTGTCCGCCGCAAGATTGCGCGGACGAGGACCGTGGAACCGGGATCAAGCGCTTGAGATCGCGGCGCAATCACGCGATAATTTCTTACCGCTCCGCTCAGACGGCGTCAGATTCGAGCGAATTTCCAGAGGGCCGTGGAAACGACCCGAAATTCGGTCGCTGGATCAAGCCGTTAGAGGAGTGGAGGCGCGCGCCGCTCACCGGTCAGACCGGATCAAAAGAGATGTGCGGGTGGTTCATGACTCACTCCTTGGGCGCGCGCCGCTCACCGGTCAGACCGGATCAAAAGCCTTCACAACGGCAAGTGCTGCCATGATGTTGGCGCGCGCCGCTCACCGGTCAGACCGGATCAAAAGGCGACGGCAAGTTCATTAAAACAAATTCTTACGGCGCGCGCCGCTCACCGGTCAGACCGGATCAAAAGTGCGAATGATCATGTCTTGGCCCTCCTTAGGGGCGCGCGCCGCTCACCGGTCAGACCGGATCAAAAGTTTGACGAACCGCTCAACGTGCGGATTCAATGGCGCGCGCCGCTCACCGGTCAGACCGGATCAAAAGACGAATAGCACTTCATCGCACTTCTCCTTATTCTTGCTCTTGAGGGCGCGCGCCGCTCACCGGTCAGACCGGATCAAAAGGGAAGTTTGGAACCATTCATCTTCATCTCCGGCGCGCGCCGCTCACCGGTCAGACCGGATCAAAAGAAAGCTTGGCCATCTTGAAGAGAACTCCCAAAGGGCGCGCGCCGCTCACCGGTCAGACCGGATCAAAAGTGACCTTCATCGCACCCTCCTTCGTTAATTGAGGGCGCGCGCCGCTCACCGGTCAGACCGGATCAAAAGCGAGAGACTTGGTCATGAGTCCTCCGATGTGGCGCGCGCCGCTCACCGGTCAGACCGGATCAAAAGAGTGCGAGCGCGACGGCCCCAAGTGCCGCCATTGTGGCGCGCGCCGCTCACCGGTCAGACCGGATCAAAAGATGATGCTGCTGATCACGGGCTGTCTCCGATTTTGGCGCGCGCCGCTCACCGGTCAGACCGGATCAAAAGGCGGCGGAGCCGCAGCGGTTGCAGTCGTTGTGGCGCGCGCCGCTCACCGGTCAGACCGGATCAAAAGATATGCACTTCAGTCGCTTCGCTAGTGGCGATCATTCCTTGGCGAAAGCAGGTCATAGAGGGCTTGGAGCACCAGCACCGCCACGATCGCTCCAACAATACTACCTCCGTAATCTGCCCATGAGTACGGCAATGCGGATCGAATGCCCTTGATTTCAAATAGCCGACAAGCGCCGATGCTGGCAGCGTACATCAGCGCGGCGCGGACTGAGGTTACCGTCGCAACCTGGCCATCACGACAGCGGCGCTCAGCGGACACCCGCTCATGCGGCGCCTTCCACCGGCTCCGCCAGCAGTGCCGCATCCGCCTCGGCCGCACCGGCGCCGAAGTGCGCCTCGAGCACGACGATCTCCCCGTGCAGCCGGCTTATGGTTTCGTTCAGGCGGTGGACGCGCTGCTGGCTGCGCTTCAGGGCGACATCCAACTGGCGAACTTCCTCCCGTCGCTTGTCCCGAGCGGCCTGCGCCGTTCCGACCGCCTCGGACAGCTTTCGGTTCTCCACCCTCGCCTCCTCTAGCTCGATCTTCAGCGAGCGCACCTCGTCCTGCAGCGCTGCCAGCTGCTCGGCTTGACCGTCGGCGTCGTTGCGCAGTTCGCTGAGCAGGCTGTCGGCCGTATCCTCGGCAAAATCCGTCTTCGCGGAGAACGCGGCGGAATCGTAGTCTGCCCGTCCGCCGCTCTTGTGCCGATCGTACTCGGCATGATCGGCAAACAGCTCGGCGACCATGACCTGCTCGCCCGCCACCCAGTAGAACATGGCAGGCCGCACGCCCGAATCGCGGTTCTCCCTCCAGAGCTTGAGATCGCCCACGGTGACGCAGCGTTGCTTCAGCTGCCGCTGCAGCGGACTGCGGACGCGCGACAGCATCCGCTCAAAGACCGGCCCTGAAGCTGCCGACGCGGCATCGAGCGCCCGCCGGGCCTGCGGCGACAGCAGCACGGCGGTATTCTGCCGCTTGCCCTCATGCCGGAAGTGCATATAGCGGCCGATGCCGGAGAGGCCGACCGACCCCCGGTCGAACTCGAACAGCGGTGTGAACTCGTCGGGACCGGCCCAGTATCCCCGCGGCATCAGGGACTTCCATTGCTCGAGCGGGATCGCGCCCTCGCGCGCAATCGCCAGCACCGCGGGCAGCGCCATCACCAAGCGCTCCCACGCCAGTTCGAGCGGCACCGGAGGCAGCGTGATCAACGTATCCGAGGCCTCATAGACATAGGAGACCGGCATGCGGCGAAACATGCCGAACAGCACGAGATAGGGAACGACACCCTTGAAGCCACCCGTGACGTTGAGCTGGACTTCCTCGGGCGCAAGATCGGCGGTCAGCGTCTCGAGCGTTCTGAACAAGCTGTCGATGCCCTTCTCGCGGAAAGTCTTGCCGTCGCGCACCTGCAGACCTTCGATCACGTGGACCCGCGCGCGGCAACCGATTTCGTCGCCAAGCAGGCATGCCAGCCGCTCGGCGCAGGCGATGCCGTCGGGAGTTTCGGTGGACAGCAGCGCCACCTCGTCGCCGTCCGATGCATTGGCGCGGCACAGGCCGTTGGTTTCGGCAGAGGCGGCGACGAGAAAGGGCTTGCCGGCGCCGACACGCGCCCGGTCGGCACGCAACTTCTCCTCCATGCGCATGAGGTAAGCCGCGGCATCCTCACCCACCCCCTGACCGCCTCGCGCGATCGACGTTCCGGTGGTGCATATAAACAGGCTCATGGCTGTCCCCTTTTCGCAACCAAGCCTGGAATCATGGCGGTATCCACACGTGGTGTCATCCCGAGTCGCTTGAGGTAACCCCCGCGCTTCAGACGCGCTTCAGCGAGGGACCTTGAACCGCGTCGTCAAGCGTCCATCGCTTCCGTCGTGGGGATGGCAACCAGTCCAGCCGCAGCGGGGACCAGCTGCGTTATTTGAGGCAAGCCATGACGACAGCCTCGACTTGGGCAAGGGGCAGCTCGGCTCTGCGACCCTGAGGAGAGCCGATGATGGTGGCGCTGCCTCCCCAGCCCGGTTCGCGTGCGGCGAGTTCGGCGGCGGCGGCGGCGAGGTCGGCGTGCGAGGCATCGTATTGGGCCACGCTGAGCTTACGGTGTGGCGGCTCCCCGAACGCCAGGCTTTCGGCGATAACCACGGGCGCCAGGCGGTAGCCGAGTTGCAGCGCCCCGACGCCGCCGCCTTGCAGAACAACCATGCGCCCGTCGGCCTTCACTTCGTATCGGTCTTCGCCCGCGCGGAGGCGGCGCAGAACCGTCCGGCGCCGCCGGTCAACCCATTCTCGATATTGCGGGGGCGCGTCACCCCCGAGCAGCCAGGCGGCGATGCCCCCCACACGACCGGACAGGGCCAGCACGCGATCCTGGGCGAGGGCCGCAAGTGCCGCGATCTCGCGGCAGCCGTCGAAGTCGTCGACGGCCGCCGGCAGCGGCCGCGGTCCTGGCCAAGGCCCGTGCGCGAAGCGGTCGGCCCGGGAGAGGCGGGCGACACGGGACGCCACCGTCGTGTCCACTGCACCACGGTGTGCGCGCAGCGCCAGAACGGCCATCGAGCCCAAGGCGTCGGGGTCGGGCCGGATGGTAACGAGGAAGCTACCGGACGGCGGCAGACGCCGCTCGAGACAAACATCGATGGCCGCGCGCCGGTCGGCTCCCCCGTCGTGTTGCGGATCGACATTGCCCAGGCCACAGCGCGCGGCCAGCGCCGGCACCGTGACCTCGATGCCGAGCGTGCGAGGCCCGAGCAGCGGCGCGTTGCACCGCTCGGCTGCCACCCGGACAGCGGCTGGCACAGCCGCGTCGTTGCGCGGATCGAGCAGGCTGTAGCGGTAGTGGGTATAGGGCTCCATCGGGGTCACGGCACGTTCCTCGAACGGTTTTAGCCGGCAGCCGCCGGCCGGCGGGGCCTGCAATCTTGCGCGGGCGGCGGGCCGGTACCGGCTGCGCGACATTGTCGGCATGAACCCCATCGGTCTCGGCTTCCTTCTTCCCCTCGAATGGCTCGCGCCCGCGCTCGCCCTGGCCGGGCTGGCCCTGATGGTCGGCACGCTCGCTCGGCTGCTGCTCGGCCGGCATGTCTGGAGCCTCGTGGTGGCACACGTCGTCAGCCAGGCCGTGATTTCCGCCAGTGGCTGGCTGCTGCGGCTCGCCGTCGTCCGCTGGGCCCTGCTCGCGGCAGCGGCGGCGTTCGCGCTGTGGCTGATTCCCCACATCTGACGGAGAGCCCCATGACCTCGATCGATCGCTTTCTCGCAGACCCCGCGTTCGCCCGCACCGGTCCCGCCAACGACCTGCCGCGGCTCGCGCGGGCGCGCGTCGTGGTGGCCGGCACCGGCGGTGTCGCGGGCGCCATCGCCAATCTCGAGCGCAGCGGCGTGGGCGAGTTCGTGCTGATCGATCCCGATCGCGTCGAGGCGCCCAATCTCGGTACGCAGGACTACGAGCGTGCCGATATCGGCCGCTTCAAGGTCGAGGCGCTGGGCCGCCGCCTGCTGCGCATCAACCCGCGCGTCGCCGTGCTGGCCCTCGCGCAGCCGCTGGAGAGTTGCACCGGCAATCGCATGCGCGAGCTGCTGCGCGCGCCGATGTCGTGCCTGCTGCGCAATCCCGAAGCCCGCCCCCGCGCACCGTCTGCGATGCTTTTGCTCGGCATGACCGATCACTTCCCGGCACAGGCGATGGTCAACCGCGTTGCTGTCCGCGAGAGCGTGCCGAGCCTCTGCGTGCAGATCTACCGGGAAGGCCGCGCTTTCGAGCTCACCTTCACCCATCCCGGGGTAACCGAGGCCTGTCACCGCTGCATCCTGCGGCGACGCTACGAGGCCTACGAGCAGGGCCATCGAAACGAGGTCGGCTCGGCCGGCTCGCCGCTCGCCACCACCAGCGCGGCCAACGCGCTTACCGAGCTGGTGGCGATGACGCTCCTGCACGGCCGCGAGGGCGCCACCAGATGGTCGCGGCTGCTCACGGCAATGGGCCGGCGCAACTTGGTGCAGATGCGTCTCGATCCCGACGTCGCAGAAACATTGGGTATCGGGGCATTCGATCGCACCTTTGCCGGTGCGGATCACAACCGTTTGCTGGTGTCAGAGCCGATTTGGTTGCCGCAAGCGCGAGATCCAAGGTGTCCAGTATGCTCCCTTCAATGATGACATTCGGTTGAAGCAGAATTCTCCTAGCCGGGTTGGTCCAAGGTTGGCGGCAAGTTCAAAGGCATCAACTGCCTGGACTTCTAGAGGTCTCGAATCTGGGGGCGATCACGTCTCTATCGAACAACGATCGTCGCAATTGAGTATCTCAAGTTTGATGCAGAAGATGGTGAAAACCCTGCCGAACGCCAACCGGGTGCTGTCGGCACTCCGGAAGATGTTCAACATGGCGGCGGTCTGGGACATGCGCCCAGACGGATCGAACCCCTGCCGCCATATCCCAAGGTTTCCCGAACGAGGAAAGACCCGCCTGATTACCGATGCGGAGTTGAAGCGGCCGTACGCCTACTTGAACAAGGCGGAAGACCACGGCCCGCAGCATCCATTCATCCTCCTTGCCATCCGGCTACAGTTCGAGTTTGCGGCTCGGAGGTCGGAGATCCTCAAGCTCGAATGGGCCTGGGTCGATCTAGACTGTGATTCGGCGTGCACTCCCATCGTCCCTGCGCTCGCAGCCCGTCCTGGGCGGACGCCGAGTACGCCGCGCGCCTGCTCGAATGGCGGCCCGAGCTGGATCGCCTCCTGATGCCGATCGTCATGGCCGAGCTCGACGGCGGGCGATTCGAGTTCCTGCCTTATGTGGCCCTCCGATCCGGCAGGCTCGCACGGGTCGCGGCCGTGCCATTGCACTGCGTGGCACCCATGACAAAAGCGCCTGCCATGGTGGCGCCACGCCGCACGCGGAGCTGGGTCGCAGCCGCTGCTGCGGCTGCGGCAACGGTCAGCGCTGCTGCCGGGCTGTTCTTCGCCAGCCATGGCGATCTGCCCGCCGTGCGCACCAGGTCTCCTGTGTCGGAAGAGACCCCGATTCTCTTCGAAGCAGGGCCACCCTGACTCTTCAATCTTGCACTCGACCGCAGCGCTCCGCAGCAGGGTTAGGCAGTCATCGACTGACCCCTCGGAGACTGACATGAACATCAAGCGCAGCTCCAACATCGTCCTCATCGCCGCCGGCTTTGCCACCTTCTTCGGCCTGCGCGCCATGATGTCCGGAGGGCTGGAGGGGCACGTGGTGCCGCCGGTGATGGCGGCCGTCGTCGCGGTCGGCATCGGCATGCTGTGGCACTTCATCCTGCATTTTGTGCCGCACCTCTCGTCAACGGGACGGCGCATCGCCGGCCTGGCTGCGGCTGCCGCGGCGCTGGAGGAGACGGCGCGCGAGCAGGCCGAACGTGCATCAGCGCAGCAGCGACTCGCCGCCGAAGCGATCGACGGCGCCTCGCAGCCCCGCGCACAACAGCCCGCCGCTACGTCCAACGAGCCGCGTCACCCCCGGCTGGTGCCGGGCGAGTAGAGGCGAGGCGTGCCCAGCAACTGCCTCGCGAGACCGCCATGCATCACGATTGCCTGCGCGCCCACCGCGCCGTGCGGCGGCTCCTGGCGCGCGACATGCGCCGCCGAGGGCTCAGCCTGCGCGGCGCCGCGCGCATAGGCGGCATGGCCATCGGCACGCTCGCCTCGGTGCTCGACGGCCCTCGGCTGAGCGACCCCGACCGGCGTCCCAAGCGCGGCGCCAATCTCGGGACGATCATGCACCTCAGGTGCCTGCCGTGGATCGGCGCGCTGTCGGCGGCGACACTCGACCGGCTGATCGCGGCGCGGGCGAGGAAGATGTGAGCGCGAGCACTGCAACGTTGCAAGCCCCGGACCGGCGTCGGACGGCGCGTAGGTTGCGGCATCGATCACGGAAGCGAGCACGCGATGTCGAGAACTCTCCGCACCATCGTCACCACGGCAAGATCGTCGCTGGCGGGCGTCGCGCTCGCGGCGTGCTCGGGCGTGGAGCCCGCGAGCGCCTACATGACCTGCGATCAGGCGCATCGCCAGGTCGCCGTCTACATGGCGCGCGTGAAGGCGTTCGCCGATGCCGAGGCCTATCGCAACATCCCGATGCGCTGCGGGCCGGACTGGCGCTGCGGCAACTGGTGGATCGGCCGGCTGAACTTCTGGTACGGCCAGCAGGTGCAGCGCGCACGGGCGCTCCACGCCGAGATCGAGCGGCAGTGCAACGCCATCGTGTTGCAGCCGGCGCCGGCCCCTGCACCGGTGCCGCAACCGCTACCACAGCGCCAGCCGCTGCCGCGGCCCAGCGATCCGCCGCCGGCCGCGCCCGGGCGCACCGTCGCCATCGAGATTCCCACGACACCGGAGGGGTACCGCCCATGACCAAGACCATCAGCCGCCGCGCCTGCCTGCGCTGCACCGGAGCCGCCGCCGTTCTCCTCGGCAACGCCTGCGCCGGCCACGCCGTGCCGCACGGGCCGTTCTGCCGCTACTCGCTGCGAGAGGGCTGGAGTCATTCGCCGGCCAGCGGCTACACGCTCCTGCGCGTGGCCGGCCCCGACGATCCCTCGGGCGTGCCGCAGGCGACGCGGCGCATCGTGCGGGCGCTGTCATTTGCCGACTCCTTCGAGATCCGGATCACCGAAGGCCAGGACAACGCCTCGACCACGATCGAGAACGGGCGGCGGATCATGACCATCGACGTGGGCTTCCTGCAGAACGTCAACCGCTGGGCCTCGACCAAGTGGGCGGCGATCCAGGTGCTGGCGCACGAGGTCGGCCATCATCTGGGGCGGTGGGACGACCCGCACCAGTCGGAACTGGACGCCGACTACTGGAGCGGCCGCGCGCTCGGCGCGCTGGGCGCCGCCCGCCCCGCGGCGAGCGCATCGATCCTGGCCATCGGCACGGAGTTCGACACGCGCTCGCATCCCAACAAGTTCGCGCGCGCCCGCGCGATCGAGCGCGGCTGGGACGATGCCGCCGGCTGAGCGGCGGATGCCCTTTCAGAACTGAACGTCTGCGGCACGGCAGCAAAGTCCGTGCAGAGGACCAGCGGCAACGATACCCTGGTGGGCGGCGCGGGAAACGACGATCTCCATGGCCAGGCCGGCAACGACGTGCTGATTGGCGGCCCAGGAGCCGACGTCCTGGACGGCGGAACCGGCGCGGACTATGCGAGCTATGTCGCGGCGAGCGCGGGCGTCACTGCATCGCTTGCCAATCCGGCGGTCAACACCGGCGAGGCCGCCGGCGACAGCTATATCTCCATCGAACGCCTGGCGGGCTCGGCCCTTGCCGACGTCCTGATCGGAGACTCCGGCAACAACACGTTGCGGGGCAACGGCGGCGCAGATGTGCTGAATGGCGGCGCGGGCTTCGACTATGCTTCGTATTTCGCTTCGCCCACGGGCGTGTACGTGTCGCTGGCCGTCCCTTCCACCAACACGGGCGAAGCGGCCGGCGACACGTTCATCTCGCTGCCTCATAAGCATCGAGTCCCACGAACCGCGCCCGACGGTCCGTGGCGCGTACGGCACTCTCGGTGAGCTGGCGGCGGATGAAGTAGGGCTCCTTGTCATAGGACTGCTGCAATGCCTCCCACACCTGCTCCTGCCGGGCGTGGTCGGTGGTGACCGTGAAGGCCATCAGCTGCTCCAGGGTCATGCCGTCCTCGGCATAGATCCCCAGCAGCTTCTCGGAGACAGATGCCAGGCGCAGCCGCTGCTTCACCACGGCGGGGGCGACGAAGAAGCGGGCGGCGATCTCCTCTTCGCCGGCACCCTGGTCGCGCAGCGTCTTGAAGGCGCGGAACTGGTCCAGCGGATGCAGGGCGACACGCTGGACATTCTCGGCCAGCGAATCCTCCTCCGCCGAGACCTCGACCGCCGGATCGCGCACGATGCAGGGGATCGGCGCCGTCTTCGAAAGGCGGTTCTGGTTCACCAAGCGCTCGAGTGCCCGGTACCGGCGGCCGCCGGCCGGGATCTCGAACATGCCGGTGTCGGCGCCCTCGGTATCGAGGACTGGCCGGACGTTGAGGCTCTGCAGCAGCCCACGACGGGCAATGTCCTCAGCCAGGTCCTCAATCGAGACGCCGGCCTTCAGACGCCGCACGTTCGACTGACTGAGCACCAGCTTGTTGAAAGGGATGTCGCGCGAGGCGCTGAGGGTGATCTTCTGAACGGCCTTTGCCATGGGAAACACTCCGCGACGGACGGCCGGGAGACTTTCTTTCGACCTCCAATCCGTCATGGGATTTCCTGCGTCTCTCTCACTCTCTTCTTTCCTGCATGCGTGAACGTTCCTCGCAAAATTAAGCCGGTGCATCATCGAGACCAACGCTATCTAGATTCTCAGATCTTCACCCATGTAGGTCGCTGCTGACGGCTGATCCTTATCGTGGCCGGTGTCATCGGGCTTCCGTTGCCAATGGTCACTCGCACCAATTTTTTTAACGCTGCAACGCCGTTCGACCTACGACCAAGGGCGCGCCCCAATGGTCCCAGCTGAGAATGGTAAGCGGGAGCACCCAGGCTCATTGCGATGTATTGCGATTTGCGACGTCTTGCAGACGCGCAATGGATGCTAGGACTTCGTCGAATTCAGGCGGAGCGCCGAAGATCATGCCCTTCGTGTTTGCGTAATCTCGGTGAAGCTGTTCCGCCATCTCCCTCGTGGGCATGATGGTGAAGGAGCCTGGCTTGGCGGAGACGAGATCGAAGTCCGTTCGATCGAAGAACATGCGGGCATGGCTGACGCAATCACTTGCAAGGGCAACATCAGCAGCCAATTGGCGGTGGCCAGGAAGAGATCGAGGCGATCTCGAGGCGGGGCAGCAATCACCTCTCGATAAGCTTCAACGGTCACGTCTTGCCCTCGCCCTCTGCCTTTGTGGAGATGAGCGAGCGTAAGAAATCCTGCATCCAGATGGGAAGGGCGGAGAGTCCGTGATGAAGATCCTTTTGGATTTCCGGCCCATGGTCTGGATCGGCGAAAAGCTTGCGCAGCCGACGGGTCACTCGGTCACGCTCCTCTGGGCTCGCCAGCACATCTTGCAGCCAATGAAGGGCCTGAACTACGCGCATGGCGGGTCGGCCTGCCCAATAGAGGCGGCTTGGTGCTGCCGGCTTGAAGTGGATTTCCTGCGCGCCGAGCTTGATCGGCTTCAGGCGGGCATCAGTCAGGACCTCGATGCGCGCCGGCACGGCAGTCGTCAAACCAAGATCGTTGGCTGCGGTCATGCCGTCGATGACAAATCGGGCCTGGTCTCGGTGAGTCACGGCTCGGATCGAGTTGCAGTGCCCGCCGGGCAAGACCGGCAACCTCACCCTGGTCATGAGAAACCGTTCGGGCGAATCCGTGAGGATTCGAAACACCTTCATCGACGGTGTTCCCGAAGACTCCTCCTACGACTACGCACCAAAGGGAGAATCGTACCGAACCAGTGGTCGTTTCACCCCGCGTGGCGGCGGCAACGAATACGGCCAACATGCCGCTCTGATGGGAAATACGGTATTCGAGGAGGTTTGCGAGGGATCGGCGGAGAAACGTGAGCGGTATATGTCGATGCTGTCCGCAAACTCGCAATCGATACGCGACCGAAGCCAGCCCACGCCTCTCCGCTAGGGCCGGCGTCGACAACCCCGGTTGTGCAATTGGCCAGCAACAGGCCGCGTCGGGCATCCTCGCCGACGGCACGCCGGCTCTACCATCCGCTTCGCTCGAAGCGCGCCAGCGGATCGTCGTCGTCCGGATCGTCGCGATAGGGCGGCGGCGGTGGCGGCCGCGGGCCGTTCGGCGGCTTGTTGATGACGAGCATCCAATCGTTCCTCGGGTCCGAAGGGTCGAGAATCATCAGCGGCGGCTCGCGGGGCGTCCGCGCCGGGGCGGCAGCGGGAGCGGGAGGGGGAGCGGGCTGGGCGGCGGGTGGCTCCGGCACGGTGGCCGGCGTGACGGCCGTGGTCTGCGGGTCGATCTCCCCATCGCCCCGCTCCGCCGCCACCCGGTCGATCAGCTCGCGCACCCGCGCGCACGCCTCCGGGTCGGCGGTCGCGGCGAACTCCTCCAGCACCTCGGCCAGGTAGTCGCCGGTGCCGAGGCCGGGCTCGCGCGCCAGCTCCAGGCGGTCGAGACGGCGGCGCAGGGCTCGAATCATCGCTTCGTCGCCTTCTCCAGCGCCTTCCGGAGCCGCGCCTTCCGGGCATCGCTCGCCTCGATCTTGTCGATGCGCTCCTCGACGCCGACGAACTGGATCGTCTGGCGGATGGCCGCCAGGTTGGCCATCAGCTCCTGCGCCTCGCTGGTCCTGATGCACCGCCCGGCGAGCGCCCGCATCACCTCGTTCTGCGCGCTCAGAACGTCGGCCATGGTCCTGACCTCGCTGAAGTCGAACTCGACCTCCTCGCCGCGCGGGCGCGCATTCATGCCCTTCAGGGCGTCGAAGGCCCAGCGGCTCCGGCCTTCCAGCTCCTTGTCGAGGATCGCCGCCGCGAGCTGCGGCCAGTCGCTGCGCAGATGCTCCTTCATCAGGGTCGACCAGTTCCGGCTGCCCTTGATGCGGCCCTTGCCGTGCGTGTTGCCGATCTGAAAGGTCATGTCGTCCTCCGGTGGTTGATGAGGGCGCGACAATGAGCCGACGACGAGCCGGAATCGAATTTGGTTCACCGCCCGCGAAATTCTCGTGGAGATTCAAGGGAAGAATCCGACCCGGTGAACCAGATTGGGAATCCGCCGCGCACGCGGATAGCCTGCCCGGCATGGTCGACGATTTCCCTCTTCCCTCCGGGCGCTTCGCAAGCGCACCCGCTGTCAGATCCGTGTCTGATTCGTGTCAGATGACACGGGAGCTCATCGCGGAGCTTCGGCAGGCGCCGCCCGCTTCGCTCGCGCCAGCGCGCTCGATCCTCGCCGAGAAGGCCGGCGGTCCCGGCGGCACGTCGCGGCTCGCGTCGTTCTATCCCGACACGGGCCCGCTGCGGCGCGAGCTCTACGTCAAGCATCTCCGGTTCTTCCGCCTCGGCCGCACGGTCCGCGAGCGGATGATGCTGGCCGCCAACCGCATCGGCAAGACCGAGGGCATCGGCGGCTACGAGACGACGCTGCATCTCATCGGGCTTTATCCGCACTGGTGGGAAGGCCGCCGCTTCGACAAGCCGATCCGCGCCTGGGTCGCCGGCCGGACCTCGATCACCACGCGCGACATCGTGCAGGCCAAGCTGCTCGGCCGGCCGACCCTGCGCGGCGGACGCAAGACGTTCGACGGCTCGGGCCTGATCCCCGGCCACCTGATCGAGCGGGTGAGCTGGCGCCACGGCATCGCCGATTTCGCCGACACGGTGAGCGTGCGCCATGCCGGCGGCGGCACCTCGCTGCTGCAGTTCAAGTCCTACGAGCAGGGCCGCACCGCCTTCGAGGGCACCGAGCAGGACGTGATCTGGCTCGACGAGGAGCCCTCGCTCGCCGTCTACACCGAGTGCGTCGTGCGCACCATGACGACCGACGGCATCGTCTACGTCACCTTCACCCCGCTCCAGGGCATGAGCGAGGTCGTCATGCTGTTCCTCGACGCCCGCCCGGAGCTCCAGGTGGTGGAGGAATGAGTGACCTGCATCAACCCCTTCCTCCCCTTGGCGGGCTCCGCCAAGGGGAGGAAGGCTCTGAGCCGATGATCCGCGCTTCCGTCGACGCCACCTGGGACGACGCCCCGCATCCCGATCCACCACCGTCGCGAGACGTGCACCCTCCTATCGGAGTGGGAATTCGCATCGTACAATGCGCCAAACCGACGGTACCGGGGAGGCGGCTCCCCGGCGAGTCCCGCGGTCCAGGCGTCGCTGCCCAACATGGGTGTGGCATGGCGGACAAGCTATCGGTGCTGGCGAGCATCGCCTCCGACTGGTGGTGGGAGATGGACGCGAACCTGCGGTTCACCTTCTTCTCCGACCGTTTCGCCGAGGTCTTCGGCGTGTCCACGACGGCGCTGGTCGGCAAGCTGCGCACGGACGTGCCGCGCACCGACTACGAGGATCCGTCGTGGCGCCGCCATCTCGACGATCTCGACAACCGCCGGCCCTTCCGGGACTTCGAGACCAGCTTCGTCGACGCGCGCGGCCGGTCGCGCCCGGTCAAGATCAGCGGCATGCCGCTGTTCGGCGCCGACGGCACGTTCGAGGGCTATATCGGCGTCGGCCACGACCTGACCGAGCTGCGCGAACGCGAGCAGGAGGCCGTACTCGAGGCGCACAAGCTCGAGTCGATCCTGCAGAACATCGACCAGGGCGTCGTCCTGCTCGACAGGAACCTGCGGGTCGCCGCCTACAACCGCCGGCTCGTCGAATGGCTCGAGCTCGAGGGTGCCGGCTACGGGCGCGGCGCCTCCTACGTCGACATCGTGCGGCGGCTCGCCGAGCGCGGCGAGTTCGGCACGGAGGAGGTCGAGGCCGCCGTCGCCGCGCGCGTGGCGCTGGTGCGCGCGGGGCAGCGGTTCGAGGGCGAGCGGCGGCGGCGCGACGGGCGGATCCTCTCCGTCGTCTTCAATCCGCTGCCCGAGGGCGGCGGGGTCATGACCTACTCGGACGTCACCGAGGCGCGACGGCGCGAGGAGCGGCTGGCGCGCAGCGAGGAAAACTTCCGCTACCGCTTCCGCAACCTGCCCCTGCCGCAATGGGTCTACCACCGCGAGACGCTCCGGTTCCTCGAGGTCAACGACCCGGCGATCGCCAGGTACGGCTACAGCCACGACGAGTTCCTCGCCATGACGATCGAGGACATCCGTCCCCCGGAAGAGATCCCGAAGTTGCGCGAATGGCTGACGCCCGAGCGCCTGCCCCTCTTCCACACCACCGAATGGCGGCACCTCACCAGGGACGGCCGCACGCTGGAAGTCGAGGTCTATCTGCGCGACATCGACTTCGAGGGCGCGCCGGCGCGCATCGCGCTCATCATCGACGTCACCGCGAGGAAGGAGGCCGAGCGGCTGAGCCAGCGGCTGGTCGAGACGTCGCAGGACCTGATCTTCATCACCGACAGCTACGGCCGCTTCCTTCTCGTCGGCCCGAGCGTCGGTCGTCTCCTCGGCTGGACGCCGGAGGAGATGGTCGGCCGCAGCGGCGCCGACTTCAGCCATCCGGACGACCTCGAGGCGACGCGGGAGGTGATGCGCCGGTCGCGGCGCGGCCATCACGTCGCCAACTTCCGCGCCCGCTACCTGCACAAGGACGGCCGTGCGATCCCGTTCGTCTGGACGGGCGTGTGGTCGCACGCCGACCGTCGCCACTATTTCGTCGGCCGCGACGTCTCCGAGATCGACCGCACCGAGGCCCAGTTGCGGCAGGCGCAGAAGATGGAGGCGGTCGGCCAGCTCACCGGCGGCGTCGCGCACGACTTCAACAACATCCTCATGGTCATCCTGGCCAACGTCGAGGCGCTGCGCGAGCATCCGCGGCTGCCCGACGAACTCGGCGCGCAGATCGAGGGAATCGACCGCGCCGCCCAGCGCGCCGCCGACCTGACCCGTCAGCTCCTGGCGTTCTCGCGGCGCCAGGCGCTGCGGCCGCGCCGGACCGACGTCAACGCGCTGGTGGCCAGCACCGCCGGATTGATGCGCCGTGCGCTCGGCGAGGCGATCGAGATCGAGACCGACCTGACCGCCGGCATCTGGTCCATCGAGGTCGACCGCGGCCAGCTCCAGTCGGCGCTGGTCAACATCTGCATCAACGCCCGCGACGCCATGCCCGACGGCGGCAGGCTGCTGATCGAGACCCGCAACGTCGTGCTCGACCGCGATTATGCCCTGAA
Organism: Enhydrobacter sp.; assembly: GCA_025808875.1. Classification (NCBI taxonomy): domain Bacteria; kingdom Pseudomonadati; phylum Pseudomonadota; class Alphaproteobacteria; order Hyphomicrobiales; genus Enhydrobacter; species Enhydrobacter sp. The sequence continues at coordinate 3,445,262 of CP075528.1, forward strand.
CCACATGGATGCGGCCGAGGGCGAGCACGTCATGATCGCGCTGACCGACACCGGCACCGGCATCGCGCCGGAAATCCTCGACAAGGTCTTCGAGCCGTTCTTCACCACCAAGGACGTCGGCCAGGGGACCGGGCTCGGGCTGAGCATGGTCTACGGCTTCGTGCGCCAGTCGCATGGCCATGTCAGGATCTACAGCGAGCCTGGGCACGGCACCTCCATCCGGATCTACCTGCCGCGAAACAGCGGCCGCGAGGCGGCCGACGAAGTCGTCCAGCGGCCCGCCCTGCCGCGCGGCAGCGAGCGCGTCCTGGTCGTCGAGGACGACCCGCAGGTCCGCGAGACGGTGGCATCGCAGGTGCGTTCGCTCGGCTACGACGTCAGCGAGGCCTCCGACGGGGCGGCGGCGCTGGCCCTGCTCGACGCCGCCGACCGTCCGGTCGATCTCATGCTCACCGACGTCGTGATGCCGGGCCAGATGAACGGCCGCTCGCTGGCCGACGAAGTGGCGCGCCGCTGGCCCGGCACCCGCCTCGTCTTCATGTCGGGCTACACGGAGAGCGCCATCGTCCACCACGGGCGCCTCGACCCCGGCGTCGTGCTGCTGAGCAAGCCGTTCCGCCGCCAGGAGCTGGCCGAAACGCTGCGCCGGGTTCTCGACGAGCCCAGGCCGAGGGTCGGGGCCTAGCGTGGAACGTAGGGCGTGGGCGGAAGGCCGACATTGGCCTCGCCGCGATTGCCGGTGCGCGAGGCATAACGCCCGTCGGCGCCCGGCGCGTCCGCGCAGGCGGCAAGGCCGATCGTCGCCAGAACAGCCAGTACCAGGACGCCCGCCCTCGCCATCGTGCCTCCCTCCGCCGTCTCTATGTGCGAGCGTCGAGGAAACGGCGCAAGAGCGCCGCGCATTCACGATCGTGCGAGAACGGCAGGCCGTGCCGGGCGTGGCCGATCACGTGAAGCTCCGCGCGGGGCAGCAGGCGATGCAGCTCGGCCATCACCGGCACGGGGATGAAGGGACTCGCGTCGGGGTGCAGCAGGAGGACGGGGCAGGCGACGCCGCCGAGGCGCGGCGTGAGGTCGGCGCCCACGAGGACCGACAGCGCGTTGAGGATCGAGTGCGGCGGCCACGCCTCCTGCTGGGCGGCGAACCAGGCGCGGCGCTCCGGCGTGAGCGCGCCGTCATGGAAGCGGTCGCGCATGAACGTGTCGGACCACACCTTGACGCCCCGCTCGAGCTCGCTGCGCCAGGCCTTCACGCCCTGGATCGAGGCGCCGAGATGGGCGCCGTTGCTGACGGTGAGCGTGGCGACGCGACCGGGACGCGCCAGCGCCGCGGCGAGTGCGATCGTGCCGCCGATCGATTCGCCGACGAGATGGAAGCGCGCCAGGCCGGTGGCGTCGGCGACGGCGAACACGTCGTCGACCAGCTGCTCCATCGACCATCGCGCGTCGGGCGGCGGCACCGTCGAGCGGCCGCAGCCGCGCATGTCGAAGGTCACGATCCGGTGCGCATCGATCAGGGCCGGCAACCACCCCGCCCAGATGCCCGCGCTGCCGCCGATCCCGTGATGGAACAGGATCGGCAGCCGCTCGGATTGCCACGGCGCACGATGGTCGACGACCTCGTGATGCAGCATCGGTCAGTCGGCACGCATGCCGGCGGCCTGGATGACCTCCTGCCACTTCCTGCGATCGGCCGCGATGGTCGCCTTGAGCTGCTCGGGCGAGCCGATCACGGTGTCGATGCCGCTTTCGACGAAGCGCTTCTGCACCTCGGGCTTGGCGACGGCGGCGCGCAGGATCCGGTTCCACGCCCCGGTGAGGTCGGCCGACAGCCCGCGCGGCCCGAAGATGGCGAACCAGTTCACCACTTCGTAGCCCGGCACGAATGTCGACAGCAGCGGCAGGTCGGGGAACAGCGGCGACGGCCGCGGCGAGCCGAAGGCGATCGGGATCAGGTTCTTGCCGCCGATCTGGCCGAGGAACTCCGGCATGTTGCCGAACATGATGTCGCAGTTGCCGGCGACGATGTCCTGGATGGCGGGCGCGCCGCCGCGATAGGGCACGTGCAGCAGGTTGACGCCGGCGAGCTTCTTGAACAGCTCGCCCGCCAGGTGCTGCGACGTGCCGTTGCCCGCCGAGGCGTAGGAGATTCGGCCGGGGTTCTTCTTCGCTTCCTCGATCAGTTCGGGCACCGTGCGGAACTTCACGTGCTTGCCGAACACCAGCATGTTGTAGACGCCGGCGACGTTGGCGATCGGCGTCAGGTCGGTGTCGACGTTGATCGGCAGCTTCTGGCCGGGCATGACCGGCGAGACGCACATCGCCGCCATGGCGGCGAGACCGACCGTGCGGCCGTCGGGCGCGGCGTTGGCCACGGTCTCGTTAGCGATGAAGCCGCTCGCTCCCGACTTGGTCTCGACGATGACGTTGTGTCCCACCTCGGGCTTGGCCGCCTCGGCCAGGATGCGGCACAGCAAATCGGCCGTGCCGCCCGGCGGGAAGCCGCACAGGATCCGGGCATCGCCCGGGATCTTCTGCGCCCATGCCGGCAAAGCCGCCGTTGCGCCGAACGCGGCACCCACTCCAACGAAAGTCCTACGCTTCATGACTGATCCTTCCTCTACGCTACTGCGCACACACGCTTGCCCCTACTTCACCGACGAATAGGCCGTCGGCACCAGGAACTGGCTCGCCACATTGGCGACGATCGCGCCGTCCTTCTCGGTCTCGGCCCGCTTGGAGATCCATTCCGGATCGGCCTGGAAGGCGTTCCATTTCTTCTCGCGGTCGGCGAGCGACTCCCAGGCGAGCAGGTAGATGAGCTCCTGGTTGGATTCGCCGACCAGGGTCGTCCAGAAGCCGGCCTGCTTGATGCCGTGCTTCTCCCAAATCTTGAGAGTGATCGTTTCGAAGCGCTTCTGCAGCGCCGGCAGACGGCCCGGAATGCAGCGGTAGATGCGAAGTTCGTAGATCATCGTTTCCTCCTCCTGGTGGCTGAAGCGCAGCGTGGCGGCCGACGACCTTGGGATGTCGTGCCACTGCCCGGCTTCACTTCGACAATGTTTCCTCCGGTACAAGGAAAAGCTTAGCCTCCGCGGATGCGGCCGAACAGGCGCCCTCCCATCGCCCGGCGAAAGATGCGCCGGTTCGGGAGCACGAGGCTTCGTGTATGACTGGCGCTTTCGAGGAACCGGGCGATGGCACATGACTGACGAACTGATCTGGTCGACGGCCGAGCAGATCTCCCGGCGCTACCGGCGCAAGGAGCTGTCCCCGGTCGAGGTCACTGCCTTCTTCCTCGAACGTGCCCGGCGGCTGCAGCCGCATCTCAATGCGCTCGTCATCATGGACGCCGAGGCCGCGCAGACGGCGGCGCGCACGGCCGAGGAGCGCTGGCGCAAGGGTTCGCCGCTGTCGCCCCTCGACGGCGTGCCGACCACGATCAAGGACACCACCAACGTCGCAGGCTGGCCGACGCGCTACGGCAGCCACGCCACCGACGAAACACCGGCCGCCGAGGACGCGGCCGTCACGCGGCGCCTGCGCGAGGCGGGCATGGTATTCCTCGGCAAGAGTACGACGCCGGAATTCGGCTGGAAGGCGCTGACCGACTCGCCCTTGCAGGGCACGACGCGCAGCCCGTGGAACCTCGGGCATTCTCCGGGCGGCTCCTCGGGCGGCGCCTCCTCGCTCACCGCCGCGGGCGTGAACCCCTTCAATCACGGCAACGACGGCGGCGGCTCGGTGCGCATCCCGGCGGCCCACACCGGACTGGTCGGGCTGAAGCCTTCCTATGGTCGCATCCCGCAGCATCCGGCCGACGCTCCCTTCACCGACGTGATCAGCCAGGGCGTGCTGGCGCGTTCCGTGCTCGACACGGCGATCGCGCTCAACGCCATGGCCGGCCCGGATCCGCGCGACTTCCGCTCGTTGCCGGAGGATCCGCGCGACTACACGGTCGGCCTGGAGGACGGTGTGCGCGGCCTGCGCGTCGGGCTCAGTCTCGATCTCGGCCACGTAACGGCGGACGCTGAGGTGCGCCAGCTGGTGGCCGACGCGGCGCGGCGCTTCGAAGAGCTCGGTGCCCGCGTCGAGGAAGTCGGGCCGCTGTTCGACCCCTTGCAGCAGACGTTCGAGCCGATCTGGATCGGCGCCTTCGCCACGCGCCTCAGGCAGATACCGACGCAGCTCCACGGCAAGCTCGATCCGGGCTTCCGTGCCGTGGCCGAGAAGGGCCTGGCGATCACGCTGGCCGACTACGCGCGCGCCTACGAGGCGCGTTCCCGGCTCGCCCGCGAGAGGGCGCTATGGCACGAAACCTACGATCTGCTGCTGTCGCCGGTCACACCGACGGCGGCACCGACCGCCGACACGCTCTACAACACCGATGCCTTCCCGCGCTGGACCAAGGGCGCGCCCTACACCTACCCCTTCAACCTGACCGGCCAGCCCGCCGCCTCCATGCCGGCCGGCCTCACCACGGCCGGCCTGCCGGTCGGGCTGCAGATCGTGGGTCCGCCGCGTGCCGACTTCCTCGTGCTCAAGGCGATGCGCGCCTACGAGAGCACCAGCGGCTGGACGTGGCCCCAGGCGAAGGTCGTGGAGACGCTGGCGCGGCTCTGACAGTCAGACGCCGATATCCTCGTTCCACAGCCCGGGGCTGGCGGAGATGAAGCGGCGCATCAGGTCGATGCAGGTCTCGTCCTGCAGCACCGTGACCTCGACGCCGCGCGAGCGCAGCAGCTCCTCTTCGCCCATGAAGGTGCGGTTCTCGCCGACGATCACCCGGGGGATGCCATAGAGCAGGATGGCGCCGCTGCACATCGAGCACGGCGACAGGGTCGTGTAGATCGTCGCGCCGCGATAGACCGATGCCGGCTGCCGGCCGGCGTTCTCCAGCGCGTCCATCTCGCCGTGCAGGATGGCGCTGCCCTTCTGCACGCGCCTGTTGTGGCCGCGACCGACGATCCGGCCCCGGTGCACCAAGACCGAACCGATCGGAATGCCGCCTTCGGCGAGACCCTGCCGGGCCTCGTCGATGGCCGCCTCCATGAAGGCATCCATGGTCATCTCTCTTCATCTTCCTCCCCCGTCATACGGGGGAGGAAGATGATCAATCCAGATCCAGGCCGTTCATCCCGGCGTTCCTGCGTGCCTTCTTGGCGAGTTCACGCAGGATCTTGCCCGCCTGGTAGGGATCGAGGATGGGCTTGGCCTCCGGCCCCTTGTGCCAGCCCTCGGCGACGGCGAACTGGCCGTTGCCCGCCTGGAAGACGCGGCCGGTGACGTCCTTGCTGTCCTCGCTCACAAGCCAGGTGGCGACGGGCGCGATCCATTTCGGGCTGCGCGTTTCCTTGTCCTCGTCGGTGTAGACGCGCAGGTCCTCGGTCATGCGCGTGAAGGCGCTCGGCGAGATCGAATTCACAGTGATGCCGTAGCGGCCAAGCTCGCGGGCGGCGATGACGGTGAAGGCGGCGATGCCCGCCTTGGCGGCGCCGTAGTTGGTCTGGCCGATGTTGCCGTAGATGCCCGACACCGAGGTGGTGGTGACGATGCGGGCGTCGACCGTGCCGCCCGTCGCCTTGGCCTGGTCGCGCCAGTAGGCGGCGGCATGCCGGGCCGGCGCGAAGGTGCCCTTCAGATGCACCTTGATGACGGCGTCCCACTCGTCCTCACTCATGTTCACGAGCATGCGGTCGCGCAGGATGCCGGCGTTCAGGACGACTGCGTCGAGCTTGCCGAACGTCGCCACTGCCTGGTCGATCATGTGCTTGGCGCCGTTCCAGTCCGAGACGTCGTCGCCGTTGGCCACCGCCTCGCCGCCCCTGGCCTTGATCTCGTTGACCACCTGCTGGGCCGGGCCGACGTCGTGGCCCTTGCCGGCGCGGTCGCCGCCGAGGTCGTTCACCACCACCTTGGCGCCGTGCTCGGCCAGCATGAGGCAATGCTCGCGCCCCACGCCGCGGGCGCCGCCGGTGACGATCGCCACCCTGCCTTCGCACAATCTTGCCATTGCTCCCTCCCGTCTTTTGCGTGTCTGGACCCGGTCCCGTTGCGCTAGTCTAGCGGGGCAAAGAGGAGGATCGCCATGGACACCCTGCCGCTGGTCTCGCCCGAACAGGTCGGCCTTTCCGCAGCGCGGCTCGCGCGCGTGAGCAAATGGATGAAGGGCTGGGTCGACAGCGGGAAACTGCCCGGCGTGACGGTCGCCGTCATGCGGCGGGGCGAGCTCGCCTTCGCCGAGACCTACGGCAAGGCCGACGTCGAGCGCGGCAAGGCGCAGCGCGCCGACACGATCTTCCGCATCTACTCGATGACCAAGCCGCTCACCTCGACGGCGATCATGATGCTCTACGAGGAGGGCCGCTTTCAGCTCGACGATCCGATCTCGAAGTTCATCCCGGCATTCGCCAACCAGCGCGTCTTCACCGGCGGCAGCCGCGGCAAGATGGACCTCGTCCCGGCCGAGCGCGACGTCACGTTCCGCGACCTGCTCACGCATACCTCCGGCCTGACCTACGGCATGATGGAAGCCAACGCCGTCGACGCGCTCTATCGTCAGAAGGAAGGCGGCGTCGACTTCCAGACCTCGACCGCGACACTCAAGGAAGTCGTCGAGCGCGCCGCGAGTTTCCCGTTGATCGCCCAGCCCGGCAAGGCATGGAACTACAGCATCTCGACCGATGTGCTGGGCTATCTCGTCGAGGTGATCTCGGGCCAGCCGTTCGAGAAGTTCCTGCTCGAGAAAGTGATCAAGCCGCTCGGCATGGTCGACACGGATTTCCACGTGCCGAAGGAGAAGCATGATCGCCTGGCCGCCAACTATGGCGTCGGTCCCGGTGGCAGGCTCAACCTGATCGACGACCCGACCAAGAGCCGCTACCTCGCTCCGCGCACGGTGAACTCCGGCGGCGGCGGCCTGGTGTCGACAGCGTCGGACTATCTGCGCTTCTGCAAGTTCATGCTGAACAAGGGAGAGCTGGACGGCGTGCGCCTGCTCGGCCGCAAGACGGTCGAGCTCATGACGTCGAACCACCTCAAGGGCGACATGGGCGACATGGGCGCGCCGAAATTTTCCGAATCGACCTATCTCGGCATCGGCTTCGGGCTCGGCTTCTCGGTGATGCTCGATCCGGCCAAGGCGCAGATTCTGGGCTCGCCCGGCGAATACGCCTGGGGCGGCGCGGCGTCGACCGCCTTCTGGTGCGACCCGGCCGAGGACATGGCGGTCGTGCTGCTGACCCAGCTCATGCCCTCCTCGACCTACCCGATCCGCCGCGAACTGCGCGTGCTCACCTACCAGGCGGTCGTCGACTGACCATGAGGAACACCGGGCCGATCACCGTCCGCAAGCTGCATCCGCTGTTCGGCGCGGAGGTGTCGGGCATCGACATCACGCGACCGCTGTCGGCACGCGAGTTCGGACCGATCCGGGCGGCGTTCGAGGAGCACTCGGTGCTGCTCTTCCGCGACCAGCCAATGGACGACGACAAGCAGGTGCGGTTCAGCGAGCTGTTCGGCCCGCTCGAGACGACGTCGAGTTCGAACCCGGCGGCCGGCACCAAGTTCCAGCGCCAGTCCAATCTCGACATCATGACGGGCGAGCCGATCCCGCCCGACGACATGCGCATGATCTACCAGAAGGCCAACTACTTCTGGCATTCGGACTCGTCGTTCAAACGCATCCCGTCGCTGTGCTCGATCCTGACGGCGCGCATCTGTCCGCCCGAGGGCGGCAACACGGAGTTCCTCTCCATGCGCGCCGCCTGGAACGCGCTGCCGCCGGCGTTGCAGGCGACCATCCAGCCGCTGATCGCCGAGCACTCGCTGCAGTATTCGCGCGACCGCGTGCAGAAGGGGATCCTCAACGACAAGACGCTGAAGGAGCTGCCGCCGGTGAAACAGCGGCTCTTTCAGGACAATCCCGTCAACGGCCGGCGCGCGCTTTATGTCGGGGCCCATGCCGGCTTCATCGTCGACTGGCCGAAGGCGACCGGCGAGGCCCTGCTCTACGAATTGACGCAGCGCGCCGACCAGCCCGAGTTCCGGCTGTCGCACGCCTGGCGCGAAGGCGACGTCATCGTCTGGGACAACCGGGCCGTCCTGCACCGCGCCACCTACTACGACGCCGTCAGGTACAAGCGCTTCATGCAGCGCACCACCATCGGCGGCGACGCGCCGACGGTTGTTCAGTGAGGCAAACGAGCCTTCGCCTCCCCAGTCTACTGGGGAGGTGTTGCGGTAATCCGCGACGGAGGGGTCATAAGCGTCCGATAGGCGCTCATGACCCCTCCGTCGGCGTATGACGCCGACACCTCCCCCGAAGACGGGGGAGGGAGTCCCAACCGACGGAATGCCTCCCGGCCTGCCGCGCGTGCTCGCGGTGACGACGATCACCATCGGCCTCAGCATGTCGGTGCTGAGCAACTCGATGACGAACCTGGCGCTGCCTTACATCGCCGACGACCTTCGCATCTCCGCGGAAAGCTCGATCTGGATCGTCAATGCCAGCCAGATCGCCCTGATGGTGTTCCTGTTGCCGGTGGCGGCGCTGGCCGACATCGTCGGCTATCGCCACGTCTATCGCGCCGGCCTCGCGCTCTTCTGCCTCGCCTCGCTGGGCTGCGCACTGGCGCCCGATCTCGGCTGGCTGATCGCGGCGCGAACGCTGCAGGGCCTGGGCGGTTCGGCGATCATGGCGGTGCAGCCCGCGCTGGTTCGCTCGATCTATCCCCGCAACATGCTGGGGCGTGGGTTGGGTTTCAACACGACCGTGGTGGCGACGTCGCTCGCCGCCGGACCGAGCCTCGGCGCCGCATTGCTCTCCGTTGCCTCGTGGCCGATCCTGTTCGGCGCGTACATCCCGCTCGGCATCGTCTCCTTCATCCTGGCCGGGCGCTACCTGCCACACACCGCGCATGTCAGGCGGCCGTTCGACGTGATTTCCGCCGTGCTGTCGGGCAGCACCTTCGGGCTCCTCATCTTCGGCATCGACGGCATCGCCCACGGCCACGCCTGGTGGATCGTCGTCGTCGAGCTGTCCGCCGCGGCCGTGCTCGGCACCCTGTTCGTCCTGCGCCAGGAGACCCTCGCCGATCCCATGATGCCCATCGAGGTTTTTCGCCGGCCGATCTTCTCACTGTCGATCAGCGCCTCGAGCTGCACCTTCACCGCGCAAGGGCTCGCCTTCGTCTCGCTTCCGTTCTTCTTCCACACCGTGCTCGGCCGCGATGCAGCCGACACCGGCATCCTGCTGACTGCCTGGCCGCTGGCCCTGGCAGGCATCGCCCCCATCGCGGGACGCCTCGCCGATCGGCACCATGCGGGCCTGCTTGGCGCGATCGGCCTCACCGTCATGACGACAGGGCTTGTGCTGACGGCATTGCTTCCCACCGACCCGTCGACGCTCGACATCATGTGGCGGCTGGTCCTGTGCGGCGCGGGCTTCGGCATCTTTGCCTCGCCGAACAACCGCCTGATGATGAACGCGGTGCCGCGCGAGCGCAGCGGCAGCGCCGGCGGAATCATCGCCACCGCGCGCACGCTCGGCCAGACCATGGGCGCCGCCCTGGTCGCGGTGGTGTTCGGCCTGTTCGATTTCTCCGGCGGCGGTGCGGCCGATGCGGCGCGAGCGGCATTGTGGCTTGGCGCCTTCTTCGCCGCTATCGCGCTTGTGATTGGCAGCCTGCGGATTCGCCTGCGATAATGTATTCCATGTTGATGCGTACCCTGGCCCTGGTCGCGGCACTCACGGCGATGCTCGGCGCCTGCAATACCGGCACGACGACTCTCGAGGACATGCAGCGCAATCAGCGCATGGCGACCATGCGCGCCGCCTGACGCGCTCAGGCGTGCATCTCGCGGAACAGCGATGGCGACATGCCGAAGCGCCGTTCGAACGCGGCGCCGAGTCGTGCCGATGAATTCAGCCCGACCTTTCCGGCAATCGACTTGAGCGACAGGCCCCTGGCGATGAGCGTGCGCGCCGCCTCCAGCCGCAGGCTTTCGACAAAGTGGGCCGGTGTCTTGCCGGTGGCTTCGCTGAACCTGCGATAGAAGCTGCGCTCGCTCAGCCCGGCACGGGCTGCCAGAACCGGGACATCGAGCGGCCGGTCGAGGTTGTCCTGCATCCAGTCGATCAGGGTGGCGAACGGCGATGCCGCCTCGCTCTGCGCCATCAGCAGCGGGCTGAACTGCGACTGGTAGCCCGGTCGGCGCGCATAGAGCACGAAATGGCGCGCGATCAGGTTGGCGAGCGCGGCACCGTGGTCGGCCTCGACGACTGCCAACGCCATGTCGATGCCGGTGGTGACGCCGGCCGACGTCCAGACCTTGCCGTCGACGACGTAGAGCGATTGCGCGTCGACCTCGAGCGCGGGAAACCTGTCGGCCAACCTGCTGCAGCTCGCCCAGTGCGTGGCGACGCGCCTGCCGTCGAGCAGCCCGGCGGCCGCCAGCACGAAGGCACCGGTGCACACCGAACCGTAGCGCCTCGCCTTCGGCGCCACGCGACGCAGCCAGGCGAGCACGTCCTCGCGCCGCATCACCACCTTCAGGCCGCGCGAGCCTCCGGCGACCAGCAGCGTATCGGGCTGGCCGCCGATCCTGCGGCTGCTCAGGGCGACGCCGCAATTCGACGTCACGGCGCCGCCGTCGGGCGACAGGATCTGCACGTCGTAGAGGGGTTGCTGCCGGCCTTCGTTGGCCGCCCCGAACACGGCGGCCGGCCCCGTGACGTCGAGCAACTGGCAGCCTTCGTAGGCGAGGATGCGAACGCGGTGCGCACGGGTCATTGGCAGAAATTAGCATTTCTTTGTCATTCCTGCCAGACGCCGCCAAGGATAGCGTCGCCCGAACAACGGAGAGCCACGCATGTCCGACACGCTCCAGATCGGAATCCTGATCTATCCCGACGTCACCCAGCTCGATGCCACGGGTCCGGCGCAGTTCCTGGCGCGATTGCCGGGCGCCAAGCTGCACATGATCTGGAAGACGCGCGACCCGGTGCCGACCGACGCGGGCTTCTCGATCGTACCGACCACGACCTTCGCCGACTGCCCCAGGCTCGACGTGATCTGCGTGCCGGGCGGCTTCGGCCAGGTCGCCCTGATGACCGATCCCGAGACGCTCGCCTTCCTGCGCGAGCAAGGCGAGACCGCACGCTACGTGACGTCGGTCTGCACCGGATCGCTGGTCCTCGGCGCCGCCGGCCTGCTGAAGGGCTATCGTTCGGCCTGCCACTGGGCGTGGCGCGACCTTCTGACGGACTTCGGCGCGGTTCCGGTCGCCGAGCGGGTGGTGCGCGATCGCAACCGCATCTCGGGCGGGGGCGTGACGGCGGGCATCGATTTCGGCCTGACGCTGGCGGCGGAGCTCGCCGGCGAGGACGTCGCCAGGACGCTGCAGCTCAGCTTCGAGTACGATCCGCAGCCGCCGTTCGATTCGGGCTCGCCGGACAAGGCCGACCCGGCGCTGGTCAAGCGCATGCGCGAACGCCTGGCGCCGATGCTCGACATCCGTCGCAAGGCCAACCAGGAGGCGGCGGCGCGCCTGAGTTAGGTCAGCGAGATCAGCGCGGCGACGAACAGGCCGCTCGCGGCGATGCACGCCAGCGTGCGGACCGTGTTCCAGGCCGTCCAGACGCGCCTGTAGCGCGTCCACAGCTCGCCATCGTTCGGCGCGGCACCCAGCGCGTTGTTCAGCGGCACGTTGAAGACCATGGTCACGCCGATGCAGCCGACGAGATAGGTCAGGGCCGCCGCGAGCAGCCATCGGGCACCCGGCTCGGGCCACAGCATGATCGAGACGAAGAGCAAGGCGAGGCCGAGGAAGCCGGTCCCGAAGAAGACGACGAAGAAGAGCGGATTCAGGACGGTGACGTTGATCGCGTTCATGGCGGCGGCGCCCTGCGCCGGCGGCAATCGCCCGAGCGCCGCCATGACGAAGTTGGAAAAGGCGAAGAAGATGCCGCCGACCGTGCCGCTGCCGAGCGCGCCGGCGCAGGCGAGCCAGAACGCCACGTGGCCTACCGCCCGCCGAGCAGGCGGCGCGCGATCACCATGCGATGCACCTCGGACGGCCCTTCGTAGACCCGCATGGTGCGCACCTTCTGCGCCAGCCACGACAGCGGCAGCTCCTGGGTGACGCCCATGGCGCCGAAGGCCTGTTGCGCATGGTCGATGATCTCGGTCGCCATCTCGGTGGCGAATACCTTGATCATCGAGGCCTCCATGCGCACGTCGCGGCCCTCGTCCTGCTTGACGGCGGCGTCCATCACCATCAGCCGGCAGGCATGCAGCTTGGTCGCCGCGTCGGCCACCCACCATTGAATCGCCTGTCGATCGGCGAGCTTCTGACCGAACGTGACGCGCTGGTTGGCGTGCTCGACCAGCATGTCGAGCGCGCGTTGCGCCATGCCGATGCACCATGCCCCCATCTGCAGGCGGCGCACGGTGAGGCGCAGCTGCATCGGGGCGAAGCCCTGTCCGATCCGGCCCAGCACCTGGGTGTCGGGCACGCGGCAATCCTCGAACACCACCTCGTAGGTGCGCTGGCCGGCCAGCATCGGGATGGCGCGCGCCACGACCAGGCCCTTGGTGCCCTTGTCGACGAGGAACGCCGTGATGCCGCCGCGCGCCCCCTTCTCCGGATCGGTCACCGCCATGACGATGGTGAAGTCGGCCTTGGCGATGCGGCTGATCCAGATCTTGCGGCCGTTGATCACCCAGTCGTTGCCGTCCTTGACCGCTCGCGTCTTCATGCCGGCCGGATCGCCGCCGGCGCCCGGCTCGGAGATGGCGATGGCCGACGTCGTCTCGCCCGCCGCGTACGGCTCCAGGTACTTCCTGCGCTGCTCGGGGCTCGCCGTCGCCAGCAGCATGTGCAGGTTGGGCGAGTCCGGCGGAAACGTGAAGGGCACCGCGGTGTATCCCAGCTCCTCGTTGACGCCGACCAGCGCCGTCCATGGCAGGTTGGCGCCGCCCGCCTCCTCCGGTACGTCGAGCGCCCACAGGCCGAGCTCCTTGCACTGCTTGAAGAGCCGCCCGTTCTCCTCGTCGGAGAGCGCCGCGGGCTGGCCGGCGGCGAAGCGATCGAGGATGTTCTTTTCCAGCGGCATCAGCTCGTTGCGCACGAACTTCCTCACCAGGTCGCGCAGCATCCGATGCTCTTCGGTGACCTTGAACATCCCGTCCATGGTTTCCTCCTAGGGCCTGCCGACGCCCTTGTTCACGAAGCCGAGCGTATAGGCCCGCGTCACGTCCAGCCCACCCGGCAAGACGCCGACATCGACCATCGAGTCATAGAAGCCCTGCCAGCGCGCAGCGCTCATGGCGCCGATTCCGCCCGTCACGGCGTCGCCCGACATCACGATGCCCCGCTCGTTCAGCACCTTGATGGCATAGGCGATGCGATCGTCGGTCTGCTCGGGATTGTGCTTCTTGATGAGGGCATTGGCACCCTCGATCGCCGGTCCGCCCTTGAGGTATTGCGCCCAGCCCTCGAGCGAGGCGTCGACGAAGCGCTGGACGAGGTCCCTCTTCTCGGTCGCCAGCTTGCGCGAAATGGCGATGGTGGTCTGATAGGCGCTGAAGCCCGCGTCCGCGATCAGGAGCACCCTGGGTTCGCGGCCCAACGCCTGGGCGATCGAATAGGGCTCGGACGACAGGAAACCCTGCTGGACGGCGTTCTTGTCGGCGAGGAACGGCGCCATGTTGAAGTTGTAGGGCCGCACTTGCGAATCGGACAGGCCGAACTTCTTCCTGAGATACGGCCAGAACGTGACGCGGCTGCCGTTGGAGATCAGCAGCGTCTTGCCCTTCAGCTTGTCGAACGAGTCCACGTCCGACTCGGGATGGGCGATCATCACCTGCGGATCCTTCTGGAAGATCGAGGCGATGGTGAAGAAGGGCGCCTCCTCGCGCACGAAGGTGAAGGCCTCGAAGCTGTTCGACATGATCATATCGACGCGGCCGGCCAGCAGGAGCTGGCCGATGTTCAGGGCCGGTCCGCCCTGCCGCAGGTCGCACTCGATGCCGTAGCGCCGGTAGATGCCCGCCGCGATGGCCTGGTAGTAGCCGCCGTGCTCGGCCTGGGCCCGCCAGTCGGTGTGGAACGACAGCCTGTCGAGCGTCTGCGCGCGCGGCCGGCGGGCGAGCGGCACCAGCAGCGGCGCGCCCGCGGCCAGGCCGAGAACCGCGCGCCGGTCGAGGCGAAAGGCTGCACTCATCTCACGAAGGCCCTCCCGGACCGCGTCGATCGAAAGCCAATGCCATCAACTCCCACAACGCCACCGACGACGTGCTCAGCGCATTGACCGTCGGCAACCAATTCTCCCAGGACGGGCGGCTTTCCGCTCCGCCGATCCACGCCGTCGGGAATGCCGAAGCGTTCAGCCCGAGGCGGCGGGCGAGCCGCATCGCCCGCGGCATATGGTAGGCCGACGTCACGAGCGCCACCGGCTTGTCGCCCACCAGCCGGCGCACGTACAGGATGTTCTGGATGGTGTTGCGCGATTCGCCCTCCTCGACGACGGCGGAGGCAGGCACGCCGAGATCCACGAGGAAGATGCGCATCGCTTCCGCCTCGCTCATCGCCGGCGGGCCGCCTTCGGCGGGAAAGGCGCCGCCTGAGGCGATGATGCGCGGCGCTATTCCGGCGCGATACAGGCGCGCCGCCTCCCAGATGCGATCGGCGGAGTCCGTGAGCTGCGGGTAGGGCAGCTCCGGCGGCATCGCCGGGGCGATCGCGCCGCCGAGCAACACAATGGCATCGTAGCAGCACGGCTTGGCGGCGGCGGACTGGGCGCGCGCCTCTCGCTGCAGCGACTCCATCAGCACATCGCCGACCGCCGGAATTGACAGCAATAGTGTGTGGCCTACGGCGACGATCGCCGCCACCCAGGCAAGCCGGCGCCGACCGAACAGGGCGAGCAGCAGTGCAACCACCAGCCCGGCCGCCATGAACGCCGGCGGCAGCACGAGGTGGGCGAGGAACTTGAGAAGTACGAAGCTGTCCATGGACGCCGAACGGCTCCTATATCAGCGCATCGCCCCAGGCAAAAGAAGAGCGGGCTCGGTTCGCACCGGCCCGCCCGACTCTTCCGACTCCGACGTCGGTCAGATCGCTTCCTTGAGGTCCTTGGCGACGCGGAAGGCGACCTTCTTCGACGCCTTGATCTTGATCGCCTCGCCGGTCGCCGGATTGCGGCCCATGCGCGCCGGACGATTGCGGACCTGGAGGATGCCGAGGCCCGTGATGCGGACCTTGTTGCCCTTCTTCAGGTGACGGACGACCAGGCCGATGAACTCGTCGAGGGCGCCGGTTGCGTCCTTCTTGGTCATGCCGGTCTTCTCGGCCAGTTCGGCCGCGACCTTGCTCAGCGGGATGGTTGGAACGGAGGGTTTGGTAGCCATTGTGAGGGGTCCCTTGAATTTTTCGTTGCACCAGCGTCTTTCCTGACGCCCCAGGGTCGCGCTGGCGATCCCAAGGTTATCCACGAATTGCGCTCCCGCAAGAGCCGAAACGTCGAAAAATGTCGATTTCTGGGGCTTTTTCGGCCATTTGGAACGGCCATCCACAGGTTGCAGAGAGTGGTCCGCGTGCCCGAGCCCGAATTGATCCCGACCTACAGCACCGCCGTGAACACCTGGCAGTGCGACGAGAACGACCATCTGAACGTTCAATTCTACACCGAATTCGGGCACGAGGCGTCGGCCCATCTGCTGGCTGCGCTCGGCCTCGGCGCTCGCGCCCGCCACGCCGCCGGCCTCGCCGTGACGACCGCCAGCGACCATGTCCGCTACCTGCGCGAGTTCCGGGTGGTCGATCCGATCGAGGTGCGTTCCGCGCCGGTCGAGCTCGGCGAGCATCACCTGATGCTGTATCACGAGATCCGCAACGCCTCGGACGGCACCGTCGCCTCGACCGTCACCCGCCGTATCGAGTGCGACCGGCCGTGGCCCGCCGCCTTCCAGGCCCGTGCCGAGGCCGCCCTGCTGCCCCTGCCCGCGCAAGCCCGGCCGCGCAGCGTCGGCACCTTCGCCGTACCCGCGCTCACGCTCGACGCGGCGCGCGGCATCGGCCTGATCGAGATCGGCCGCAGCGTCGTCAAGCCGGCGGAGTGCGACGAGGCCGGCGCCTTCCTGCCGCGCCACCAGTTCGGCCGCTATTCCGACGGCGCGCCGCTGCTGTGGAACCATCTTGGCCTCGATCGCGCGGCGATGCAGGAACACCAGGAAGGATCGGTCGTGGTCGAGATGCTGAGCCACTACCGCGGCCCGCTGCGCGCCGGCGACCTCGCCGTGGTGATGAGCGGTCTCGCCGACTTCTCCGACAAGATACTGAAGTTCACGCATTTTCTTTTCGACGGGGAGAGTGGCACGCTGGCGGCGTGCGCCGAGGCGGTCGGCATGAAGTTCGACCAGAGGGTCCGCAAGATCATGGCCTTCACCGAAGCGGAACGTGTCCGACTCACGGCGCGCAAGCTGCGCCCGTTCGCATGAGGATTGACCGATGGACGCCAAGCAGTTCGACGCGGCGCGGCGGGAGGAGATCGAGGCCGAGGTCCGCACCCTGACCGAGGCGGTGCGCGAGGCTGCCCGCGCCCGCCTCGCCTTCGACGACGAGCCGGCCGCCTTCGCGAGCCTCATGGAGCGCGAGGGAAAATGATCGATCCGGCGCTGTTGCCGCTGAGCGAACTGGCCGACGCGATCGCCGCCCGTCGCATCACGTCGGTGCAGGCCACCGAGGCCTGCCTGGCGCGGATCGAGGCGTGGCAGCCGCGCACCAACGCCTTCCTGCGCATCGACCGGGACGGAGCGCTGCGTCGCGCCCGCGCCATGGACGGAGAGATCGCCTCGGGCAGGCGGCGCAGCGCGCTGCACGGCGTGCCGATGGCGCACAAGGATCTCTACTACCGCAAGGGCGCGCTCTCGACGGCGGGCAGCGCCATCCGCCGCGACTGGCGCGCGCCGGTGACGGCCACGGCGATCGAGCGACTGGACGAGGCGGGCGCCGTCGACCTCGGCTTCCTCAACATGGCGGAATGGGCCGCCGGCCCGACCGGCCACAACGTCCATTACGGGCATTGCCGCAATCCCTGGGACGGCAGGCGGGTCACCGGCGGCAGCTCGAGCGGCTCGGGCGCCGCGGTGGCGGCGCGCATGGTGCACGGCTCGCTGGGCTCCGACACCGGCGGCTCGATCCGCCTGCCGGCGTCGGCCTGCGGCGTGGTCGGCATGAAGGCGACCTACGGTCGCGTCAGCCGCTTCGGCGCGGCGGCGCGCTCGTGGAGCCTCGATCACGTCGGGCCGCTGACACGCACCGTGCGCGACAACGCCCGCATGCTGGCAGTCGTCGCCGGCCACGACCCGCGCGACGCGACGACCAGCGAGCGGGCCGTGCCGGACTACGAGGCGGCTCTCGCCGCGGGTGTCGCGGGACTGAGGATCGGCTTCACCCTGCCGCACGCGCTGGTGCCGGTCGACGAACGGATCGGCGGGACGGTGAGCGCGGCGGCGGACGTGCTGGGCGGGCTCGGCGCGCGGATCGCACCGGCGACGATCCCCGATTTCACCGCGCTCTATCGCGCGGCCGAGGTGATCGTGAAGTGCGAGGCGGCGGCCATGCACGGCCCCTGGATGAAGGCCACGCCCGGTTCCTATGCCAACCAGGTGCGCACGCGCATGGAGGCCGGATTGTTCATCCCGGCGACCGACTACATCGACGCGCTGCGGCTGCGCGCGCATTTCGTCGCGGAGTTCCTCGCCACGGCGATGGCGGACGTCGACGCCGTGCTGCTGCCCTCGATTCCCTTCCCGCTGCCGACGATCGAGGAGACCGACGTCGAGACCAAAGGCGGACCGGCGACGCTCGCCATGGTCGCGCGCTTCACCGGGCTGACGCGGCCCTTCAACACGTTGGGGCTGCCGGCGCTCTCCGTGCCGTGCGGCTTCGACGGCAACGGCGTTCCGATCGGCCTGCAGCTCGTCGCCAGGCCGTTCGACGAGGCGACCTGCTATCGCATCGGCCACGCCTTCCAGGAGGCGACGGAGCATCACCTCAGGGTGCCGGCCTAGTAGCGCGCGATCACCTGCTCGGCGAAGTCGCGCAGCGTGCGGCGGGCATGGTCCATCGCCGGCAGCAGAGTGACCTCGTTCAGGCCCATCGCCTCGCGCTCGCGCAGCATGGCGACGATCTCGTCGGGCGTGCCGACCAGCCCGCCCGTCGCGCGGATCAGATCCTCGGTGATGAAGCGGCGCTCCTCGGCGGGCAGGAAGGCGCAATGGCCATGGTGGACCTGCTGGTAGCGCCGGGCGGGCGGCGTCTCCATGCGCTCGGTGAAGGCGAGGTATTCCTCCCACAGGTCCCGGCAGCGCGCGGCGACGGTGCTGGTGTCGCCGTCCTTCTGATAGAGCTCCCACCAGTAGTGCAGCGTCGCCGCCGCCATCGGCCCGACCGTGTCGATCACGCGGTCCGACGTCATGCCCTCGCCCGGTTCGAGGACGCAGGCATAGGTGAGCGCGGCCGTGTGGAAGCCGTCGGGCAGCGCGCGGCCGACCGCGGCCGCACCGTCGCGCATCGCCTCGAGGCTCTTCTGCAGGCGCGCGCGGGTCTGGTTGTGCGAGCAGATGCGGCCGTCGCCGTAGGCGCCCGCCGCCTTGAGCGCGAGCGGCCCGTCGGCCGCCACATAGATCGGCACCGGACGGGCGACGTCGATGAAGCCCATGTCGGGATGCAGGAAGCGGATGTCGCGGCACGTGCCGGCCAGCTCGTAGTCGACCTCCCGTCCGTGCAGCAAGGCGCGCAGCACGCGCAGATATTCGCGGAAGGCGCCGGCCTTGATCGGGTCCTGGCCCATCACGCGCATCGCCGTGTGGCCCGTGCCGATGCCGAGGAAGACGCGCCCCGGCGCCAGCCGGTTGATGGTGGCGATCGAATGCGCCGTCACCGGCGCCAGGCGCACGCCCGCGACCGACACGCCGGTGCCCAGCCGGATGCGCGACGTGTTGGCCGCCGCCAGCGCCAGCACCGCATAGGCGTCGGAATAGAGCATCTGCGAATCGGCGGCCCAGGCGGCGTCGTAGCCCATCTGCTCGAGCTCGACGAACAGCTTCCAGTCCGATGCGCGCGGCACGACGGTGACACCGAATTTCATGATGCGGTTCTCCCGGTTTGGCGATGACAAGTGCGCTCGATCGGCCGACCATGGTCAAGTCATGGCCAAACGTTTCGATCTCATCGTGCGCAACGGCACCGTCGTCGACGGGACGGGCGCCGAGCCGCGCGATGCCGACATCGCCGTGCTCGACGGTCGCATCGCCGCGGTCGGCCGGGTCCAGGGTGCCGGCCGCGAGGAGGTCGATGCCAGGGGCTCGCTGGTCACGCCGGGCTTCGTCGACGTTCACACCCACTACGACGGCCAGGCTACCTGGGACGACCGCTTCACGCCGTCGTCCGGCCACGGCGTGACGACGGTGGTGATGGGCAATTGCGGCGTCGGCTTCGCGCCGTGCCGTCCGCAGGACCGCGACACGCTGATCAAGGTCATGGAGGGCGTCGAGGACATCCCCGAGATCGTCATGCGCGAGGGCGTGCCGTGGACCTGGCAGAGCTTCCCCGAGTATCTCGACGCGCTCGAGCGGCGGCGCTGCGACATCGACTTCGCCACCCAGGTGCCGCACGCGCCGCTGCGCGTCTTCGTCATGGGCCGCCGCGGCGTCGACCGCGAACGCGCGACGGCGGCCGACATGAACCAGATGGCCACCCTCGTCGAGGAAGGACTGAACGCCGGCGCGCTCGGCTTCTCGACCTCGCGCTCGCTGTTCCACCGCACCTCCGAGGGTGCGCTCACGCCCACCATCACCGCCGCCGAGGAGGAGCTGGCAGCGATCGCGCGCGGCATGGCCCGCGCCGGCAAGGGCGTGATCCAGCTGCTCGACGATTTCGAGGACACCACGGAAGCAGGCTCCACCGAGTTCGCCATGCTGCGCCGGCTGGTCGGGCTCTCGGGGCGGCCGCTCTCCTTCACCCTGCTCGACATCTCGATCTATCCCGGACGCTGGCGGACGCTGCTGCGCGAGATCGAGCGCGCCAACCGCGACGGCCTCGCCATCCGCGGCCAGGTCGCGGCGCGGCCGGTCGCCGTGCTGTACGGGCTGGAACTGTCGTTCCATCCCTTCTCGACCTGCCCGAGCTATCGCGAGGTCGACGGCCTGCCGCTCGAGGCGAAGCTCGCCCGCCTGCGCGATCCCGCGCTGCGCGCGCGGCTGCTCGCCGAGGAGCCGGTCTACCACAACCCCAACATGCTGGCCTTCATGCGCAACGCGGCCAACATGTTCGTGCTGGGCGACCCGCCGGACTACACGCCGCCGGCCGACCGGCGGCTCGATGCGCGCGCCGCGCGCCTCGGCGTCACGCCGCTCGAACTGGCCTACGACCTGCTGACCGGCGGCGACGGCCGCACCATCCTGTTCCATCCCGGCGCCAACTACACCGGCTGCTCGGATGCCGGCATGGCCGACATGCTGCGCCACGAGCACACCGTGATCGCGCTCGGCGACGGCGGCGCGCATTACGGGCTGATCTGCGACGCGAGCTACACCACGCATGCGCTGACCTACTGGACGCGCGACCGCAAGGGCGAGCGCTGGCCGTTGCCGTGGACCGTGCGGCAGCTTACCGATGTGCCGGCCCGCTTGGTCGGCCTCGCCGACCGCGGCAGGCTGGCGCCCGGCTGCAAGGCCGACATCAACGTGATCGATCTCGACCGGCTCGCCGTCGCCGCGCCCCATCCGGTGCACAACCTGCCGGGTGGCGGCCGCCGGCTCGAGCAGAAGGCCGAAGGCTATCGCGCCACGATCGTCGGCGGCCAGGTCACCTATCGCGACGGCGTCTTCACCGGCGCACTGCCCGGCCGGCTGGTGCGGGGAGAGAGAGCGGTGCCCGGCACTCGGTGAACCTGCATATGGTCGGTTCTCGTTATAAGAACGGAAAATAACGGCGGCCGATTCCCCATCTGATGAGTCGCCGCGCGGCCCGGCACTTTGGGCCGGCCGATCGGAAAGACCGCATGCACACGAGCAAAAACGCCGGCCGGAGTTGCCGGAGTTTCCCTGTCTCACTTTTGGGGCGCACCCCGTCGCGGAAATCGCGCAAATCGCGGAAATCGATCTCGGAAACCTCGGAAACCTCGGAAACCTCCGGCGGGGTGTCGCCGGACAATCGACGTCGCGGGCACCCGCCCGAGACGCCCTCAGGGTGGTGTGCCTGCTCTCTGCCGGAATGCGTTGCGCAAACTGCGGGAACTGCGGAAACCTCCGGTCACGGGTCGGGAGGACGGGTCGGCGGACGATTGGCGAAGCAGAACGTCGATACGGGAAATCCCGCAAGGCCCTCGCGGCCGGGTGTGGTCAGGGTGCTCATGCGCGTATTTTACCTCGACGCACCGGCGAGCACCTAATCGGGTCGATGGATTCGGTCCGATGCCGATGGCGTCTGCATCGGAGGGCGATTCGACCCCCCGATTCCGGCACCGGACGCGAATCTGACTCTCTCGCCGGCCTACGCGGTCTTGCCGCGGATATAGGTGCCGATCTCGACGCAGCCGTCGCGACCCTCCGACAGGACGGGCGCGAAGAACGGAAAGACATGCAGCATGTTCGGCCAGACCGCGAGCTTCACCTCGACACCGGCCTTGTGCAGCTTCTCGGCAAGCCGCGTGGCGTCGTCGAGCAGCGTCTCCGCCGTGCCGACCTGGACCAGCACCGGCGGCAGCCCCGCGAGGTCGGCATGCAGCGGCGCCGCCAACGGGGTCTTCGGGTCCTGGCCCTCGAGATACATGCCGGCCATCCACAGCAGGCCATCCTTCTGCACCATCGGATCCTGCGCAGCGCGCGCCACGATGCTGTTGCCCGTGCCCTCCAGATCGACCCACGGCGAGATCGCCACCGCACAGGCGGGCAACGGCAACTTGCGGTCGCGCAGGTCGACCAGGGTGGCGACGGTCAGCCCGCCGCCCGCCGAATCGCCCGCGATGGCGAGCCGGTTCGGCGCAAGACCCTGCGCCAGCAGCCAGCGCCACGCCTTGGCGGCGTCCTCGACCGCCGCCGGAAACGGATGCTCCGGCGCCAGCCGATAGTCGATCACCAGCACGCGCGCGCCCGAGGCGGCGGAGATGTCGTAGGCGAGCCGGCGGTGCGTATCGAGCGAGCCGATGGCATAGCCGCCGCCGTGGAGATAGAGCACCGCGCGCTGCGCATCGATGCCGGGAGCCGCCACCCACTCCGCCGGCACGCCATCGGCATCGACTTTCTCGCACCTGGCGTCGGGCGCGCCGCCCAGCACCGCGGCGAGCTTCTCGTAGCGCGCCCGCGACTGGGCGACGTCGGGCTTGTCGGGCGCCGGACGGGACGTCAGCAGCGTGATCAGGCTGTCGAGCTGGGCGACGGTCATTGAGTTCCTCCCTGCGCTGCCCTTATGGGTACCACCGCGTCACATGTCCTGATGCCGCGGCGTTTGCCGCGAGCTCGCTCGGCGTTGGTCGATAGATCTTGGCTATCATCGGCGGTGACTGAGTCGCAAGGAGGGCTGCAATCTTCGGCTCTGTCACGACGAAATTGCGCGCCAGTTCCGCAAACGACGCCTTGCCGATCACCACCAGCAGGCGGACGCGATGGCGAATGACAGCCGCCAGCTCGTTGGGTTTGTAGCGAATGCGTTGATCGCGGGTGATGGCAACCCAACCCTTCGAGCCTATCGCGGCCAGCCATTCGTCGTCAGGACAGTCTGGAGAGAAATGGTCGTGATGACGCTCTACTCTCAGGCCAGCTGCCGTCAGCGTGTCCGGGAAGCGATTGCCGAGATCGCGATCCGTGAAATAGACAAGGTTCAAGCGGCCCGCTCGTAAACGATCGCCTGCTCGACTTCAGCGGGACTCAAGCCATAGTCCGAGGCGATGTCCTCGAGGTCTTCACCGGCATCGAGACGACTGGCGATCGTCTCTGTCGTGACGCCGAGGCGGGCAACGACCGGTCGGCCAAAAGCGATCTTAGGATCGATGGCTATCGGCCGCTCACTTGATGGCAGATCTCCCGAAACAAAGGGATATAGACGAACCGGGAATTGCCATTCATCCCAGTCCACACGCTCGATGTGCTCGCGAAACAGCCGCCGCATGGCCAGTTGCCCCGAGGCCGACAGATCGATCAACTGACCGTAGCGCTCGAGTAGCAGTTCGCCGCCCTGGGTTCGTAGATCCTTGCTGCGTAGCAAGCTCTCGATTCCCAACTGCTTTTCTGCAAACGCAATCGCTTTGCGTACGTCGCCAAGCGACACGCCATGTTCAGTGCGCAATGAGCGCAAGACATGAGCCTCGATCAGGTTCCAGAATGAAAGCTGCGGAGGCTGCCGCTTGGGAGGATGAATCAGGGGACGGAAGTGGCCAACACCATCGGCCCTCGGGTAGGGCCGGCCGACGACCCATGAACGCAAGGTAGCGCTCGCTACCTTCACGTAGCGGGCTGCTTCGGCAAGGGAGTAGGCCGCATGGCCTCGAATGTCGTCGGAGAAGGCTTTGCCCCTCATGGCTGCATAATGAATCAAAGACGGAGTCCTGGCGAGAGCCCCTACACCGCCAGATTCACCGTCACGCTCTTGCGCTGGGTGAAGCTGTCGAGCATGCCCTCGAGCGAGAATTCGCGGCCGATGCCGCTCTGCTTGAAGCCGCCGTAGGACATGCCGGGCGTCTGGCCGCCGCCCTGGTTGACCTGCACCCAGCCCGATTCGATCGCATGCGCGGCGCGCAGGCCGCGGCCGATGTCGTGCGTCCAGACATAGGCGGCGAGACCGTAGTGGCTGTCGTTGGCCATGCGGATCGCCTCGGCTTCGTCGCTCCAGCGGATCGCCACCAGCACCGGCCCGAAGATCTCCTCGCGGGCGAGGCGCCAGTCGTTGGAGCGGTCGGCGAACACGGTCGGCAGGGCGTAGTAGCCCTCGCTCAGCGGGCCCGCCCTGGGCGGCAGGCCGCCGAACACCAGGCGCGCGTCGGCGCGGGCGAGTCCGTCCTGCACGTACTTGCAGACCTTGGTGAACTGCTTGTCGTTGATGATGGTGCCGATGTCGGTCGCCTCGTCGAGCGGATTGCCGATCTTGAGCGCGGTCGTCTTCTTCTCGAGCTTGCCGAGGAAGGAATCGAAGATGTCCTCGTGCAGGAAGAGGCGCGAGCCCGCCGTGCAGCTCTGGCTCTGCCGCGTGAAGCGCATGGCGGCGACGATGCCGTCGACCGCCCACTCCTCATCGGCGTCGGGATAGACGATCGACGGACTCTTGCCGCCGAGCTCGAGCGACACCGGCACGATGCGCTCGGCCGCCGCGCGCATGATGACCTTGCCGACCTCGGTCGAGCCGGTGAAGGAGAGCTTGCCGATGCCGGGATGCTTTGCGAGCGGGCCGCCGCATTCCTGGCCGAAACCGGTCAGCACGTTCAACACGCCGGGCGGCAGGAACTCCTGGGCGATCTCGGCCATCAGCAGCACGCCGAGCGGCGCGTCCTCGGCGGCCTTGATGACGATGGTGTTGCCGGCGCACAGGGCGGGCGCGATCTTGAGTGCGCCCAGCATGACCGGCGCGTTCCACGGGATGATGGCGCCGACGACGCCGATCGGCTCGCGGCGGGTGTAGGACAGCACGCCCTCGCCGAGCGGCACGGTCTCGCCCTTCAGCTCCGAGGCGAGCCCGCCGAAATAGCGGAAGATGTCGGCCGTCATGTTGGCCTCGCCGCGCGCCTGGGTGCGCAGCGCGTTGCCGGTCTCAAGCGCGATGGTGCGGGCGAGCTCCTCGGCGCGCGCCTGGATCGCCTCGGCGACCTTGAGCAGCGCCTTGCCGCGCTCGCGCGGCACGACCTTGCGCCACTCGACCTGCGCCCTGGCCGCGGCCTTCACGGCCGCGTCGACGTCGGTCTCGCCCGCGCGCGGCACCTCGGCGATCGGCGCGCGCCTGGCGGGATTCTCGACGGCGAAGCGCTGGCCCGATTTAGCCTCGACCCATTTGCCGTCGATCAGCATGCCCTTGGGCTGGTAGGTGCCGCCTGGGGCGGCAGGCTTGGTCTGGATGGCGGTCATTGGATTGGGATCCCCGTCTACATCTCGGGAAGCGCCTCAAGTAGCCCGCATGCCGACTGCCGACAAGCCGTCTGAAGTCTGGCGCCGGGCCGGCGAATCGGCCAGCATCCTGGCGGGGCTGCTCGGGGAGGGGACAATGGGAAGGCTTCATGCAGTGGCGGCGAGCTTGCTCGCGGTCTGTCTTCACGCGTCGATCGGTCACGCCGAGACGAAGGTGATCGCAACGGCCGGAAGCTGGCAGGCATTCGGCGGCACGGCGCGCGACGGCACGGGAGTGTGCGGGATTTCTGCGGAAATCGGGAACCGATATTTCGGGCTCAAGCAATTCGCCGGCCAGAACTCCTTCGACATCCAGATGAGCGAGAAGACCTGGCAGCTCGCGAAGGACCAGAAGGTCGGGTTGACGCTGCAATACGACACCCAACCGACGTGGCGCGCCACCGCCACGGCTTTTCGCTTCGATGACGGCGATCCCGGGATCGAATTCGCCATCAACCGCAGCGAGCTCGACCGCTTCCGTCGTGAGTTCCGCGACAGCAGCCTGATGCTGATCAGGTTTGGCGGCCTCTTGCCCGAGTGGCGCCTCGGCCTCGAGGGGACCAGTGCCATGAACGGCCCCCTCGAGAATTGCATTCGCAGCCTGAAGTGAGATCCTTGCCCGCGGGTCAAGCCGCCCGCGCCAAGGGGGCGGACGCCATCGCCTCCTCCGCCGCCAATGTGCGCGCCGCGGCGTGCACGGTCGCGGCGATCCGCACCGCCGCCTGGACCTGCTCCGCGGAAAGACCGTGTTCGCGCACGACCTTCTCGTGACTCTCCAGGCACATGCCGCAGCCGTT
Organism: Enhydrobacter sp.; assembly: GCA_025808875.1. NCBI lineage: Bacteria > Pseudomonadati > Pseudomonadota > Alphaproteobacteria > Hyphomicrobiales > Enhydrobacter > Enhydrobacter sp. Next base: position 3,471,216 of record CP075528.1, read on the forward strand.
CACCGCCGAGACGACGAGCGACCACAGCTCGAAGTCGGCCTTGTCGACGCCGGGCCGGGCCATCGCCGTCATGCGCAGTCTGGCCGGCAGGGTCTTGTAGTCGGCTGCGTGCACGAGATGCACGAACCGGTAGTAGACGTTGTTCATCGCCATCAAGGTGGCCGCGATCTTGACCGCGTTCAGTGCCTCGGGCGCGAGCTCGGGGGAGAAGGCGTCGACCACCGCCCGCGTGGTCGGCGCGTGATTGGCGGCGAATGCGGCGGCGATGAAGCAGCCGGCCCGCTGCTGCGGCGTCAGGATCTGCTCGGATGCCAGGCTCGACAGGTTGAGCTTGATGTCGCGCGCATGGTCCGGCAGCCGGTCCTTCAGGATGTCGAGGGACATGGCGATCGCCTCCTCAGGCCGCCTTCAGGACTTCTTCGCCCTTCTGCCAGTTGCAGGGGCAGAGTTCGTCGGTCTGCAGCGCATCGAGCACGCGCAGCACTTCCTGCGGATTGCGGCCGACCGAGAGGTCGTTCACCGACACGAAGCGGATGACGCCCTCGGGATCGACGATGAAAGTGGCGCGCAGGCACACGCCCTCGGCCTTGTCGAGGATGCCGAGCGACTGGCTGAGCTCGCGCTTGATGTCGGCCAGCATGGCGAACGGCAGCGCCTTCAGGTCGGCATGGTTCTGGCGCCAGGCGAGATGGACGAATTCGCTGTCGGTGGAGACGCCGTAGACGACCGCGTCGCGCTCGTTGAACGCCTTGTTGAGCTTGCCGAAGGCGGCGATCTCGGTCGGGCAGACGAAGGTGAAGTCCTTCGGCCAGAAGAACACGACCTTCCACTTGCCGGCGTCCGACTTGTCCGAAACCTGCTTGAAGGCGGTCTTGGGATCGTTGCTCACCGCGGCCTTGAGATCGAAAGAGGGGAACCTGTCGCCAATCGTCAGCATGAAACGCTCCATGGAATTTATTAGAACGTTTCTAATATGACGATGTTTGCCATCTTTGCAAGTAATTCTTAATAACCTGTCATGCTGTCTAATTCCTGGTCTTTTTCATGGACTTGCGCTTCTTTCGCGCTGTCCGTTCGCCGTACTTCATGCCTTCGAGCTTGATGCCGTCGGGATCGAGGAAGAACACAGCGTAGTAGTCTTCGTAGTATTCGTCGGCCGGGTCGACGATCCGCACCTTCTCCTTCTCGAGGAAGGCCTGCAGCGCGTCGACGTCCCTCCGACTGCGGAGCTGGAAGGCGTAGTGGTGAAGGCCGACGTCGCCAAGCCGGTATTTCTTCCGCCCCTCGGCCTCGGCGATCCAGTAGCGCGTGCGGCCGTTGGTCCAGCCGATGGTGCTGCCGTAGTCGTCCGAGATCTCGAAGCCCAGGAAGGTGAAAAGCTTGTGGTAGAAGGCCTTCGATTTCTCGTAGTCGCTCACCCTGATCGATATGTGGTCAATGCCCGCCACGCGGGACTGGACACGGGACATGGGCGCCCTCCTCTCCTAAGTTCCTCCCGAAATGCGTCTCTCCGTTCTCGATCAATCCGTCGCCGTCGCCGGGCGGCCGCACGAAGAATCGATCCGCAACACCGTCGCCCTGGCGCAGCATTGCGAGGCGCTGGGCTACGAGCGCTTCTGGCTGTCCGAGCACCACAACCATCCCACCATCGTCGGCACGGCGCCCGAGATCGTCATCGCCGCGATCGCCTCGACGACCGGGCGCATCCGCGTGGGCAGCGCCGGCATCATGCTGCCGCACTACTCGCCCTTCAAGGTGGCCGAGCAGTTCCGCGTGCTCGACGCGCTGGCGCCCGGCCGCATCGATCTCGGGCTGGGGCGCGCGCCGGGCTCCGACGGCCGCACCGCATTCGCGCTCAACCCGCAGGCCAACGAGCGGCCGGAGTACTTTCCCTCCGACGTGGTCGACCTCAGGGCATGGCTGCACGACGAGCCGTTGCGCAACGGCCATCCCTTCGCGTCCGTCAAGGTCTACCCGCAGGGCCCGACCGCGCCCGAGATCTGGATCCTCGGCAGCTCCGACTACGGCGCCCAGGTCGCCGCCCTGCTCGGCCTGCCCTACTGCTATGCCTGGTTCTTCGGAAATGCCGAGGTGGGCGAACGCGCCATCGCGCTCTACAAGCGCACCTACAAGCCGAGCGCGCGGCATCCCGAGCCGCATTCGGGCCTCTGCGTCTGGGCGTTGGCCGCACCGACCATGGAGGAGGCTCAGCATCATCACACTTCGCGCGTACTGTCGCGCATCCGCCGCGACCAGGGCCTGCTCGGGCCGTTGCTCTCGCCCGAGGACGCCGCCAAGGCGCTGGCATCCGAAGATCAGGAGCGCATCAAAAGAATCCGCGAACGCGCCTTCGTCGGCACCGGGCCCGAGGTGATGGCGCGCATCGAGGAGCTCAAGACACAAATCGGCGTCGACGAGATGGCCGTCGTCACCTGGGCCCACGACGAGAACGCCCGCCGGCAGAGCTACAGCGAGCTCGCCAAGGCGTTCTGACTAGCGCGGCTCCGTCCAGCTTTCCGAAAAGGCGAGGGCACAGGTGCTGAAGGGACGGCCCTCGCGCTCGCGCTTCCAGGGCTGGCCCTTGGCCTGCGTGCCGTTCACGGTGAGCCGCGCCGACAGTGCCGGGATCAGCAAGGTGCAGACGCCATAGGGCCTGGGATTGGGCGGCTGGTTGGGCTGGGTGTGGATCAGCAGCGGCTCGCCGATGTCGTACCAGGTGAGCGCGATCTCCGCGTCGGTCGCCGAGACGTGCTCCGTCCAGTAGTCGCGCGCATCGCCCGACTTGTCGAAGGCGGCGTCGGTCACGGGGATGGAAAGATCCTTCAGCTCCGGGTTGAGCATGCCCTGCACCGTCTTCTGCAGCCAGCGCGCCATGGCGATGTTGTCGGAATAGATGCGCCACTTGCCCTGGGTCACCTCGCTCTTGACGTAGAGCACGTGGCCGGGGCCGGCCGGACACCAGATGATCCGCCAGTAGCTGGCATCGGTCGAGTTGGGATCGCCGTCCTTCTCACTCAGTCGAATGAAGGGATTTTCGCCGGTCATGATCGTCCGGTTGGCATCGGCAACGCTCATATTGGTTCTCCTCTTCGGGTTTCTAGAGCACTTGGTTGCGCAGCTTGGCCTTCTCGTCGCGCCATAGGTGGTCGAGATTCTCCATGAGAATGTCGAGCACGTTGTCCTCGTAGCGGCGCGTCTCGCCCGCGGTATGCGGCGTGACAAAGACGTTGGGCATCGTCCAGAGCGGCGACGACGGCGCCAGCGGCTCCTCGGCCGTCACGTCGATGCCGGCGCCGGCGATCCTGGCCACCTGCATCGTGGCCGCGAGCGCCGCCTCGTCGGCCACCTTGCCGCGCGCGACGTTCACGAAGAAGGCCGACGGCTTCATCGCGGCGAAGGCGGCGGCGCTCATCAGCCCGGTCGTCTCGGGCGTCAGCGCGCAGGCCAGCACCACGACATCGGCGCGAGGCACGAGCTTCACCAGTTCGCCCATGGCATGGATCGAATCGGCGCCGTTGGCGCCTTGCGCCGGATCGCGGCGGATACCGACCACTTTCATGTCGAAGGCCTTGGCAAGGCGGGCGAGGTGCGCGCCGATGCGACCCATGCCGACGATCAGGACGGTCTTGCCGCCGAGTTCGTCCTCGCGCTGCGTGAGGTCGCCGATCATGCCGCGCCACGCCTTCTTGTGCTGGTTGTCGCGCGCCTCGGGCAGGCGGCGCGCGAGGGCGAGCATCAGCGACATCGCATGCTCGGCGACGGCGCGCGCATTGACGCCGGCGGCGCTCGCCAGCCGCACGCCCCGGGCGCCGAGCTGTTCCTTCGAATACTGGTCCATGCCCGAGCTGATCGACTGGATGAAACGCAGCTTCGGCGCGTGCGCGATCAGGTCGTTCTTCCACATGCCCGAGACCAGCAGCACGTCGGCCTCCGGCAGGCGCTTCTGCAGGTCGTTGTAGGCCCTGACCTCGAAGTTGCCGATGCCGGTCCCGCGCGCCTCGAACCGGTCCTTCATCCGGTATGCCGCGTGTGCAAAGCAGATCGTCAGCTTGTCTTTTGGCGGAAACATGGGACTCCCTTCGGGCGAGGTGCGACACTAGCCCGATCGACCCCGGGGAGGGAACCGCATGCGCCGCAATCTGCTTCGAGAAAAGCTCAACGAGGGCAAGCCGACGCTGGGCACCCACATCCTCTCCTGCTGGCCGACCCTGGTCGAACTGATCGGCCATTCCAGGCAATACGACTATGTCGAGTTCACCGCCGAGTACGCGCCGTTCGACCTGCACGACCTCGACAATCTCGGCCGCGCCTTCGAAGTCGCCGGCCTGGGCGGCATGATCAAGATCGAGCAGACGCAGTACACGCACCAGGCGATGCGCGCGATCGGCTCGGGCTTCCAGAGCGTGCTGTTCGCCGACATCCGCAGCGTCGACGACGCCAGGGCGGCGGTCGACGCCGTGCGCGCCGAGACGACGATGGCGCGCGGTGCGCGCGGCCGCGGCCTGCTGGGTGTCGGCATGCGGCGCGACGTCGGCGTCGTGCGGCAGGGCGGGCAGCCGGCCTACGTCGACGCGCTGAACGACGTGGTGATCGCCATCATGGTCGAGAAGAAATCCTGCGTCGACTCGCTCGACGAGATCCTGCGGGTGCCGGGCATCGACATGGTGCAGTTCGGCGCGTCGGACTTCTCGATGAGCATCGGCAAGCCCGCGCAATACACCGACCCCGAGGTCGTCGAGGCGGAGATGCACACCATCCGGACGGCGCTGAAGAAGGGCAAGAACCCGCGGGTCGAGCTGCGCGACCCGAGCCAGGCCGACAAGTACCTGGCGATGGGCGTGAAGCATTTCTGCATCGGCTGGGACGTGCGCATCCTCGCCGACTGGTGGGACACCAAGGGTGCCGAGATGCGCAAGCTCCTCCGGACCAAGCCGAAGAAGATTTCCGCGAAAACGGCGCGAGCCGGCAAGGGCAACGGCAAGGACGCCGCGCGCGGCAACTACACCTGACCGCTCCGACCGGAGTCCAACGGGAGCAACCGACATGAACGTCGAGATGACATGCCTGTTCGTCGCCATGGTGCTGGCGCTGGTCCATCTGACGGCGGCGTCCTTCACCTTCAAGGCGCAGGTCGGCAATCGCTACACGGTCGGCCCGCGCGACGGGGATCTTCGGCCGACGGGAGTCGCCGGCCGCCTCGACCGGGCGCAGCGCAACTTCCTCGAGACCTTCCCGGTGTTCGTGGCCGCCGTGCTGATGGGACATGTCCTCGGGCGCACCGGCGACTTCAGCGCCGCCGGCGCGCTTCTCTACGTCACCGGCCGCATCGCCTTCCTGCCGCTCTATGCCTGGGGGGTGCCGTGGCTGCGCACCTTCAGCTGGAACATCGCGACGCTGGGGCTGGCCCTGGCGATGGTGCAGCTCGTGATCTGACCCCGCCGCTCAGGCGAGCGTGAACAGCTCGGCCGGCTCGCGCACGCCGCGCAGGCGATGATGGCCGAGCGACACCAGCCGCTTGCGGTCCGCGCCGCAGGCGGCGGCGAAAGCCTGCGACACCAGCAGCCGACGGTCGAGCGGTCCGCACAACGCCTCGATGCGCGCCGCCTCGTTGACGGCCGGCCCGATCACCGTGAAATCGAGCCGCGCCTCGCCACCGACGTTGCCATAGAGCACCCGACCGATATGCAGCGATATGTCGACGATGGCGGTGGGTTTGCCGGCGGCGGCGCGCGCCGCGTTCTGCCGCTCGACCCGCTCGAGGACGTCGCCGGCCGCCCGCAAGGCGTCGGCGCACACGCCCTCGCGATCGGCGCCGACGACGGCGAAGGTGGCCAGCAATCCGTCGCCCATGAACTTCAGCACCTCGCCGCCATGAGCGACCACGGGCTGCACCATGCTGCCGAGATGGCTGTCGAGCAGGTCGATCAGCGCCGCTCCCGGCAAGGCGTCGGCCAGCGCGGTGAAGCCCTGGAGGTCGGCGAAGAACAGCACCGCCTCGACACTCTGCACCTCGCCGCGGCGCACCGATCCGGCGAGCACGCGCGCCGCCGGATCGTCGCCGAGATAGGCGGCGAGCAGCCCGTGGCTGGTCGACAGCATGGTCGACGCCTTGGCGGCGACGGCGAACACCGGAAGCGAGGCGTCGAGGGCGGCAATCTGGTCCGCGGTGAAGCCGCCTGGCCGGTCGGTCGCGAAGGAGCAGACGAACCACAGCTCACCGACATGCTGGACATGCTCGGCATCGCCGATGCGCGGCGTCAGCTCGCCGAAGGGGAAGACCCGTCCCAGCCACTCCGTCATGCCGGCGGCGTGCAGTTCCTCGAACACCGGCACGCCGGCGACGGCCGACGGATCGGCCAGATCGACGCGCCGCGCGAAGACGCGGTCGCTCAGCATGGGCATGAAGGGGCTCTGCCTGAGTTGCGGCGCATCGATCTCGAAATGGTGGAACTCGAAGCGGGTCGCCGGCCCGGTCGACCTTTCCCAGATCATGCTGCGGGCCCGGATCATGGGATGCAAGGTGCTGGTGCCGACGAAGGCGCGCGCCACCGGCACGCCCGCCGCGTTCAGCCGCCGCGCATAGCCGTCGACGATCCGCTCGAGCGGCAGGTTGCGCAGGCCGCCCTCGGCGAGCCAGTGGATCAGCGTCGCGTCGTTCATGGTCGTCGTTCTGTAGAATTGTTCGGGCGCCAGCGCCATCGTCGATCTGGCAAGGCGATCGGGCGAGCACACCGAGATGCTTGGCACGCGCCTCGAATGGGTTCGCGCCGGCTCAGAACTCGAGCAGGTTGTCGCGCAGGTGGCTGTGCGCATAGCGTGTGCGCACGACACCGCGGCGCTGCAGTTCGGGCACCAGCCCGTCGCACACCTCGAGGACGTAGCGGCGGTCGAAGTAGGTGTTGAAGATCAGGAAGCCGTCGCCGCCCACTTCCTGCATGATCTCCTGCATCATGCCGGCGACATGGTCGGCCGTGCCGGTGAAGTCGATGCCGGCCTTGCTGGCATAGGTCTGCACGATCGAGCGCGGCGTCTTGCCGATCCACTTGGCCAGCGCCGACTGGTGGCCGTTGGTGGTCAGCGTGTCGGGCAGCGGCTCGTCGAGGTCGAACCGCGCGAAGTCGATGCCGGTCAGCCGCGACATGCTGGAAAGCTGCATGTCGATGTTCTTCTCCGCCGCCAGACGTTCGAGACGCCGCCGCTCGTGCGCCGCCTCCATGGTCGTGTCGACGATCGGGTAGGCGAGGAAGAGCAGCTTGATCCGGTCCGGGTCGCGCCCGAGCGCGCGGGCCTGCCGGCGCACCTCCTCGCGATAGGCCTTCATGCTGGCGACGCTGCCGCCGCCCTCGGTGATGATCGTATCGGCCCATTGCGCGGCGAAGCGCTGTCCGCGCGGCGAGCCGCCGGCCTGGCAGATCGGCACCCGGCCCTGCGGCGAACGCGGCGCGTTGAGCGGCCCGCGGCACCGGAAGTACTTGCCCTCGTGGTGGATGGGATGGACCTTCGAGCCGTCGGCGAACAGCGGCGCATCGCGGTCCATCACGACGGCGTCGGGTTCCCAGGCCTCCCACAGCCGCGTGACCACATCGGCGAACTCGTCGGCGATGTCGTAGCGCTCGTCGTGCGGGTAGTGCCTGTCGCGACCGTAGTTCTGGGCGGCGCCGTCGTTGCTGCCGGTCACGCAGTTCCAGCCGATGCGTCCCTCGGTCACGTGGTCGAGCGAATTGACCAGCCGCGCCAGCAGGTAGGGCGGATACTCCGAAACCGAAAGCGTCGGCACCAGGCCGAGATGCGTCGTCGCCTGCGCGAGGTAGGGCACCAGCACCGCGGGATCGAGCTTGGGCGTGCTGGCGCCGTACTTGAGGTAGGTGTCGTGGCTGCCCCTGTAGGTGTAGGGCACGTTCGAGGAATCCTCGATGATGATGTAGTCGAAGCACGCCCGCTCCATGCCGCGCGCCAGGTCGACGAACAAGTCGGGCATCATCCAGCGCGCGGTGTCGCTGCCCGACCAGTCGCCGCGCCAGCTCTTGGGGCCATAGCCCTGCGACAGGAACCAGGCGAGATGAAAAGGTCGGGAGGCCATGGTCGTTGCCCTGCAAGTCCCCTGCCAGCCTAGGCCGGCGGCGGCACCATCGTGCCCTGGGGCAGCGCGGCGCAGTGGTCGTAGATGTCGCCCGGCCGCGTGAACCACACCTTGTCCTTCTGCGGGTGGTTGACGATGTGCTGCAGCGCCTCGCGCAGGCAGCGCAGCCGGTAGGGCTGGCCGACGATCATCGTGTGGAGCGCGATGCCGCAGACCAGCGGCTGCCGCGCCGACTGGCGCAGCAGCTCCTCGAACTGGCCGACGATGAAGTCGCGGAACTGCTCGGGCGTGTGGTGACGCACGAGGATCTGCGGCGAATCGTTGATCTCGATGGGATAGGGCACGCTCATCATCGGGCCCGACCGCGTCCTCAGCCACAGCGGCTGGTCGTCGGCCGGCCAGTCCATCAGAAAGTCGAAGCCCACCTCCTTCAGGAGGTCGGGCGTGCGATGGCTCGAGCTCATCCACGGCGCCATCCAGCCGCGCGGCCGCCGGCCCGACGCCTTCTCGATGGCGTCGCGCACCTCCTCGAGGAACCGCTTCTCGTCGGCTTCCCACATCTGGCCGTGACGCTCGGCATTGGTGCGGCCGTGGCCGATGAACTCGTCGCCGCGCGCCTTGATCGCCGCCACGATCTGCGGCGCGTAGTCGAACACCGTCGTGTTGACGAGATGCGCCGCCGGCAGGTCGAGCTCGTCGAACAGCTCGAGGCAGCGCCAGACGCCGACCCGGTTGCCGTAGTCGCGCCAGGCGAAGGTCCGCGGGTCGGGCGGCGTGCCCGCCACGGTGAGCAGGTGGCCGTCGCCGGCACCGAAGGCGAAATGCTCGATGTTCAACCCGAGATAGACCGCGAGCCGCTTGCCGCCCGGCCAGGAATAGTCCTTGCGCTCGGTGATCGGCGAATAGGCGTAGCGATCGTGGTACGGCAGGCGGATCGTGTGCATCAGGCGCTCTCGTTCAGGCTGGCATTCATCTCCCGGAAGGTCGCGACCGCGCGGGCATGGAAGGCGCGCTCCTCGGGACCCGCCTCGGCGAGCGGGCGGCGCTCGTCGTCGAAGTGGCCGTATCTGTCCTCGCCGCGAACCAGCATCGCCGTGACGCGCCGGCGCGCCGTGCAGCGGGCATGGGTCGGGATGTAGCTGATGCCGAGCCCGACGCGGCGGTGCGGCGACCGGTTGGGCCGCGAATTGTGCACGAGATGGGTGTGGTGCAGCGAGAACTGGCCGGCCCTCACCGGCATGAATTCGGTCCGCGATCGGTCGACGTCGACCGCCAGCGTCTGGCCGCGCGACAGCAGGTTCTCGGTATCCTGCATCTCGGCGTGGCGCAGCTGGCCGAGCTTGTGCGAGCCCGGCACGACCTCCATGCAGCCCGCCTCGATCGGTGCGTCGGTCAGCGCCACCCAGGCGGTGACGTGGCAGACCGGATCGAGCGCGAAGTAGGTCGCATCCTGATGCCAGCTCACATAGGCGCCCGAGCCGGGATCCTTGGGCCATACGGTGAGATGGAAGAGCCGGATGTTCGGCCCGATCAGGTCCTCGACGGCGTCGAGCACCTCGGGGGCATGGACGATCTCGTCGACCCAAGGAAACAGCAGGTGCGGCTTGAAATTGTGGCCGCGCGTCATCTTCTGGCCTTCGGCCCGCTCGAAGGCCTCGAGCCTGTCATGCCAGGAACGCGCCTGAGCGGCGGAGAAGGCGTCGACCGGGCAGATAAAACCGTCGCGCTCGTAGCGGGCGACCTGCTCGGGCGAGAGCTTCTTGTACGTCGCCGGGGGCATGGTCAGTGCGCGGTCCAGCCGCCGTCGACGAACATCAGATGCCCCGTAATGAACGAGGCATCGTCGCTGGCGAGGAACAGGGCGGCCTTCGCCACCTCCTCCGGCTGCCCGATGCGGCCCATGGGATGGCGCTCCTTCCAATAGGCGCGCATCGCGTCGGGCTCGGCGTAGCGCTTGAGCGAACGCGCCGGCATCGGCGTGTCGATCACGCCGGGCATCAGCGCGTTGACTCGGATGCCCTGCGCCGCGTGGTCGACCGCCATGGTCTTGGTGAAGGACGCGATGGCGCCCTTCGAGGCGACGTAGGCGGCGTTGCGGCCGGGACTCGACTGGGCGAGCTGCGAGCCGACCGTGACGATCGCGCCGGACTTCGCGGCGAGCATCGGCTTGATGGCGTGATGGATCCAGAGATAGGTGCCCTTGACGTTGACGGCGAAGGTCCGGTCCCACGCCGCTTCCTCCACCGCATCGACCGTGCCGCCGAGCGAGATGCCGGCGGCGGTGAGCAGCACGTCGATGCGGCCCCATCGCTGCATGACCCGGGCGACCCCGTCCTTCGCCTGCGCATCGCTGCTGACATCGGCGACGATTGCGAGGCCGTCGATCTCCCTGGCCACTCCGGCGACGCCCGCGTCGTCCTGGTCGACCACCGCGACCCTGGCGCCTTCGGCGGCGAACAGTCGGGCCGACGCCGCGCCGATGCCCGAGGCTCCGCCTGTGACGATGGCGACCCGATCCCTGAGTTTCATGGACCGAGCTTAGCGTGTCCGCCACGCCCATGTCAGCGCGGGACGTTTCAGCGCGGCCGTTTGCGCAGCGGCCGGCGCTTTCGCTGCGCGCGTCGCACCAGCATATTCAAGCCCTCGACCAGCGCGGAAAACGCCATGGCGGCATAGATGTATCCCTTGGGGACATGGACGCCCATGCCGTCGGCAATCAGCGCCATGCCGATCATCAGCAGAAAGCCGAGCGCCAGCATGACGATGGTCGGGTTGTCGTGGATGAACCGTGCCAGCGGATCGGCGGCCAGCAGCATCACGACGACCGCGACGACGACCGCGATGACCATGATCGGGATGTGATCGGTCATGCCGACGGCGGTGATGATGCTGTCGAGCGAGAACACCAGGTCGAGGATCAGGATCTGACCGATGACGCCGAGCATGGTCGCCTGGACCGCCGCCGAAACATCAGCCTCGGCTTCCTCGTCGACGACGACCTGATCGCGAATTTCGCTGGTCGCCTTGTAGATCAGGAACAGGCCGCCGGCGATCAGGATCAGGTCGCGCCAGGAAAAGCCGTGGCCGAACAGTGAAAACAGCGGCGTCGTGAGCTGGACGATGAAGGCAACGCCCGTCAACAGCCCCAATCGCAAGAAGACGGCGAGCCCGATGCCGATTCTGCGTGCCGTCGAGCGCTGATGTTCCGGCAGCTTGTTGGTCAGGATGGAGATGAAGATCAGGTTGTCGATGCCCAGCACGACTTCCAAGACCACGAGCGTCACCAGCGCCGCCCAGGCGTTGGGATCGGCGGCGAGCGCGAGAAGGTTTTCCATGGGCCCATAGATAGGACATTGCCGCCTCGCGCCAAGGGGCCTTTCCATCGGTCGGTCCAGCCGCTAAGCCGCCTGACGATGTCCTCTTCCGCCGCGCCGCCGCGGCCCGTTCCCACATTGGCGATCGTCCTGCTGTCGGTGGCCGCCTTCGCCGCGGCCGCCAACATGCGGGTGGTCGATCCGCTCCTGGTCCAGCTTTCGGCGAGCTTCGGCGTCACCGTCGGACAGGCGTCGATCGTGGCGACGGCCTTCCTGTTCGCCAACGGCGTGTTCGTCCTGCTGTACGGGCCCGTCGGCGACCGCCACGGCAAGATGCCGGTTGTCGCCCTGGCATGCCTGGGAGCCGCGCTTTGCTGCATCCTGAGCGCCCTGTCGGAAACGCTCGGCATGCTGACGCTGGCGCGCTTCCTGACCGGGGTCGCGAGCGCGGCCATCATTCCGCTCGCCATGGCCTGGGTGGGCGACAACGTCGGCTACGAAAGACGACAGGCCACGCTGGCCCGCTTCCTCGCCGGCCAGACCCTGGGCCTGATGGCTGGCACGGCGCTGGGCGGCGCTCTGGGCGACTGGCTGGGCTGGCGGGCGGTCTTCTGGCTGCTGGCGGTGATCTATCTCGCCGCCGGCGGCGCCTTGTTCGCCGTGATGCGCAGCCGGACCGATCTCGCACGACCCGTGGCGCGCGCGGCCGGCTCGATGGCGGCCCAGATGGCCTCTGTCTTGCGCCGGCCGTGGGCGCGGACTGTGATCCTGGTGGTGCTCCTGGAGGGCGGCATCTTCTGGGGCACCTTCACCTTCGTCGGCGCCGACTTGCACCAACGCTTCGGCCTGAGCATCGCCACCGTCGGCCTCGCCGTCGCCGCCTTCGGCGGCGGCGGCTTCGCCTACGTCACGGTCGCGCCGCATCTGGTGCGGCTGCTCGGCGAACGCGGCCTGTGCCTGTGGGGCGGGCTGGGGCTCGGCATCGCCTTCGCCGCCATGGCCTTCGCGCCGTCGGCCGGCGTGGCGTTCGCCGCCATCGCCCTCTCGGGCGTCTCCTTCTACATGCTGCACAACACGCTGCAGACGCACGGCACGCAGATGGCGCCGGAAATGCGCGGCTCGGCGCTGGCGCTGTTCTCGCTCTGCCTGTTCACGGGTCAGGCGATCGGCGTGCCGCTCGCCGCGCCCGTCGTCGACCGCTGGGGCGCGCCGCCGATCTTCATGGCGGCGGCCATCACCCTGCCGCTGCTCGCCGTGTGGTTCGCCTGGGCGATCGGCAGGCGCGCTCAGTTGGCCGGCGACACCCGGAACTGATAGGGCTCCTCGAGAAGCTTCTGTTCCTCGGAAGTGATCGCGACGTCGGTGGCCTGCGCCGCCGAGGTGAGCTGGTCGAGCCCGGTCGCGCCGATGATGGGCGAGGCCATGTAGGGCTTGCTCAGCATCCAGGCGAGCGCCGCCTGCGCCGGCGACACGTTCTTGCCGGCCGCCACCTTCTTCAGCCGCTCGACGATCTCCCAGTCGCAGTCGCGATAGGTGCCGGGCTGCACGTTGACGTCGTTCTTCGAGCGCTCGGTGGTGCCGCCGCCCTCCTTGCTGCGGTTGCCGGCGAGGAAGCCCCGGGCGAGCGGCGAGTACGGGATCAGGCCGACGCCCTGCTCGTGGCAGAGCCGGTTCATCTCGCGCTCCTCCTCGCGCTGGACGAGGTTGTAGAGGTTCTGCATGGCGATCGGCCGGGCATGGCCCTTCCAGTCCGCCAGCATGATCATCTGCGCGAACTTGTAGGCCGGCATGGTCGAGCCGCCGATGTAGCGCACCTTGCCCGAACGGACGATCTGGTCGAGCGTGTACATCGTCTCTTCCATCGGCGTGTGCGGGTCGAGGCGATGGACCTGGTAGACGTCGATATAGTCGGTCTGCAGGCGCCTGAGCTGCTGGTCGACCGACGCCATCAGGTGCTTGCGCCCGGTGCCGACGTCGTTGGCCACGTCGCTCATGCGGATGCCCACCTTGGTCGACAGCACGATCTCCTCGCGCTTGACCATCTTGAGCAGGGTGGCGCCCACGATCTCCTCGGAACGGCCGAAATTATAGGTGTCGGCGGTGTCGAAGAACGTGATGCCGACGTCGAGCGCGCGCTTGAAGTAGGCGGGCGCCTCGGCCTCGTCGAACTTGCCCCAGCCGCGCCGTCCCTTGGCGCCCCACGAATTGCCGCCGAGACAGATGCGGCTGACGATCAGGCCGGAACGGCCGAGCGGTCCATATTTCATTCCCATTCCCCTTGCTGGCGGACGCACAGACGCCCACCTTACCCGCCATGAAGATCCTGATCGAATATTGCGGCGCTTGAGGCTACAAGCCGCAGGCCCTCCGTGTGAGGGATAGCCTCCAGAAGAAGGGCGCAACCGACATCGAGTTGCGCCCCGGCAAGTCCGGCCAGTTCGACGTCACCGTCGACGGCGCCCTGAAATACACGCGCAGCAAGACGGGGCGTTTTCCGACCGACGACGAGATCGAAGACCTCGCTACTTGAAGATCTCCTTGTTGACGACGTTGGCCACGTTGGGCCGGCCGTCGAAGACGCTGAGGATGTTCTCGATCGCGGTCACCGCCATACGGTCGCTCGCCTCCTTGGTGACGCCGGCCATGTGCGGGCTGAAGATCACGTTTTCGAGGCCGAACAGCTTGTTGTTGGGATCGGGCGGCTCGCGGTCGAGCACGTCGAGCCCCGCGCCGCGCAGCTTGCCGCTGGTCAGTGCCGTGTAGAGCGCCTCCTCGTTGACGATGCCGCCGCGCGCGGTGTTGACCAGGAAGGCGTCGGGCTTCATCAGCCCGATCGTCTCGGCGTTGAACATGTTCACCGTCTCCGGCGACTTGGGGCAGTGGACCGAGACGAAATCGACCTTGGGCAGGATCGCCTTGAGGTCGGTCACCTTCTTTGCCCCGGCCTTGGCGATCTCCGGCTCGGAGATGTTGGGGTCCATGACGTAGACGTCCATCTCGAAGGCGACGCAGCGCTTCACCGTGCGCGAGCCGATGCGGCCCATGCCGACCACCAGGATCGCCTTGCCGGCAAGATCGGCCGGCAGATCGCTGAGCCGCTCGGCCCACGTGTTGGCGCGCACGAAGCGGTCGTGCTTGCGGCTGAGCCGCGCCGAGGCCAGCAGCATGTACATGGCGTGCTCGGCGACCGACACCGAATTGGCGATGCCGGTGGTCATCAGCGGAATCTTGCGCTTGTTGAGCGCGGGAATCTCGACGGCATCAAAGCCGACGCCGAGCCGCGCCACGACCATCATGCCGGGCGCGACATCGAGCTCGGCCTGGCGGAACGGCGTCGCGCCGAGCGTCACCGCGTTGGCGTCCTTGAGCCTGGGATGCAGCGAGGCGGCGGAATCGTTCGTCAGGATCTCGTAGTCGACGTCGTCGCGCCGCTTCAGCACGTCTATTCCGGCCTGCGGCATGCGGCCGACGATCAACACCTTCTTGCGATTCTTGCCCGTGCTCATCGTTCTCCTGCCCCCCTTTGTTCGTCAGGGAAGATACGACAACGGCAGCCGGGTGGTAGACTTGATTTCCTCCATGGCGAACATGGACGTCACGTCGCTCAGCTCGACCCTGGCGATCAGCCGCTTGTAGAAGGCGTCGTAGGCCTCGATGTCGGGCAAGGCGAGCCGGATCAGGTAGTCGATCTCGCCCGACATGCGATAGCAGTCCATGACCTCCGGAAACGAGGCGATGGCGCGCGCGAAGCGCGACAGCCACTGCGCCGTGTGCTGGTTGGTGCGCACCGCCACGAACACCGTCACCCCGGCATTCACCGCCTTGCGATCGAGCAGCGCCACCTTGGCGCGGATCACCCCCCGCTCACGCAGGCGATTGATGCGCCGCCAGCACGGCGTGGCGGAGAGCCCGACGCGGCGGGCGATCTCGGCCAGCGGCATGTCCGCATCATGCTGCAGGCAATCGAGTATCTTCCGGTCGAACGGATCTAGGAATATTTTTTCACGCAAGGGCCATCTCCCGCAAAGTAATTGTCGATGTTTGCGTGAACGGCGCCAACAGAGCAACCCGCTTCCCGGCGAACCACGCATACTGCCCGCATGTTCCGCCGCTTCACCGACCATCCCGCCTCGGTCGACGAGACCTACCTGCAGCATCTCGGCATGGCCTTCGGCTTCGGCGGGCGCATGCTGGTTGGCGCCCTCGCCTGTTTCGTGCATGGTCTTTTTCCGTGGCTTTGTCTCACCCGCGGCAGCGACACCATCCGCACCTTGCATCACCGCATGGTAACTCATCGCCGCGTGCGGCCTTCCGACGACGCTGCGGCCGCGGTGGTCGCCGCGGAATAGCGCTCCTCGCGCTGCTCCTCTCGGGATGGCCGGCGCAGGCGCAGGACCGCAGCACCCTCGCGGCGACGATCGACGGCGCCAGCCTGCGGCTTGCCGTCGTCACCTACAAGCCGCCCGGCGGCGGGCCCTTCCCCACGCTCATCTTCCATCACGGCTCGACCGGCCGCGGCACCGATCCGGGCCTGTTCGCCCGCGTCTACGATCCGCGTTCGCTGGCCGAGTGGTTCACGGCGCGCGGATGGGCCGTCGTCCTGCCGTCGCGCCGCGGCCGCGGCGGCTCGGAGGGCACCTACGACGAGGGATTCGGGCTCGATCGCGGCCGCGGCTACACCTGCGAGGAACCGTTCTCGATTCCAGGCGCTGACCGCGCGCTGAAGGACATCGACGCGGCGACGGCGGCCATCCTCGCCCAGCCCTTCGTCGATCGTACGCGGATCGCCGTCGGCGGACAATCGCGCGGCGGCATTCTCACCATCGCCTGGACGGGACGCCAGCCACAGGTGGCGCGCGCGGCGATCAACTTCGTGGGCGGCTGGATGGGCACGGGATGCTCCAGCGCCAGCTCGATCAACCAGAGCCTGTTCAAGCGCGGCGCCGCCTTTCCCCTGCCGTCGATCTGGCTCTACGGCGAGAACGACTCGTTCTATTCGCTGTCGCATTCGCGATCGAACTTCGCCGCCTTCCGGGCGGCCGGCGGCAAGGGCACGTTCCACGAATTCGCGCCGTCGCCGCCCGGTTCCAACGGCCACTACATTTCGGCCACCCCGAGCCTGTGGACGCCCGTGCTCGAGGCCTACCTTGCGGAGCGCGGCCTGCCGTCCCATCTGAAGAACTAGACAGCAACCACGCACGGAACGGGCCGTTTTCCCTGCCATGGAAACTCCGCTCAAGATCAGCTTCCAGGGCTCGCAGCCCAGTGACGCACTCTCCCGGATGATCGCCGAAGAAGTCGAGGCGCTCGAGAAGTTCCACGGCCGCCTCACGGCCTGCCACGTCAATGTGCGCGTGCCGCCGCACGGCGGGCGCTACGCGGTGAATATCCACCTCGCCCTGCCCGGCCATCTCGACATCAACGTCGACCACGTGTCGGACGACGACGAGCGGTTCATCGACCCGCAGTTCGCCGTCGGCGACGCCTTCCGCCGTGCCGGCCGCCAGCTCAAGGAGCGCGCGCGCAAGCAGCGCGGCGAGACCAAGCGCCTGCGCGAGAGGGTCGAGCGGACGCTGGCCCAGCCCGATCCACCGAAAAA
Organism: Enhydrobacter sp.; assembly: GCA_025808875.1. Taxonomy (NCBI): domain Bacteria; kingdom Pseudomonadati; phylum Pseudomonadota; class Alphaproteobacteria; order Hyphomicrobiales; genus Enhydrobacter; species Enhydrobacter sp. The sequence goes on from CP075528.1 coordinate 3,488,209, forward strand.
GCCCTGATCGCCCGACGGCGGCCCAGAGAGGCAGCGGCCTAGAGAGGCAGCGGCAAGGCCGCGGCCAACGCCTTCCACACCGCCTGCGGCGTCGAGGTGGTGAGATCCTTGGCGAGCTCGTGCGCCACGCTCTTCTGGACGCGCTTGCTCATCAGCGAACGCAACTCGCCGAGGGTGCGCCGGGGCGCCACGACGATCAGACGGTCGTAGCGGGCGACGGCGTCGTCGAGCGCGCCCGCGAGCTCGGCGACGAACTTGTGCTTTTCCACCTTCTGCGGATCGTGCGCGGGCTCCAGCGCGTGGCGATTGAAGCCGCGGACCGGCGAACGATAGGCGCGGCCCGGCCGGTCGGTGACGAGTTCGCGGGTGAGCTTGCGCGCCCGCGGCGCCGTCATTTCCGACCGCGTCGCGACAACGAGCTTGCCCTCGCCGGGCTCGAAGAAGCGCGCCCGCGCACTGTCGGCCACGACGATCAGCGTCTTGCGCGCCCTGCGTGCCAGGCGAGGCGCCTCCGGCAGCCTGGCGCGGCGGCGCGGCTTCATGACGGCCTTGTTGCTGGTCGAACGGGTCATGTCGGCTCCTGTTCTCGGACGCGGATTCCGATGCCTTTCTCCCCGAGCCGTTCGCGCAGCAATCCGATGCGATCGCCGCCCCAGAACAGCTCGCCGTCGAAGACGAAGGTCGGCACCCCGAAAACGCCGGACGCCTCCGCTTCGTTCCGCAGCCGGTCGTGCTCGGCGCCGCCGGCGCCGTCGTAGAAGGCGCGAAATCCGGCGGGCGCACCGGCCTCGCCCAGCACGGCGTCGACCGCTTCGACGCTTTCAGGATCGAGCGCGCGCCGCCAGAAGCGGTCGAACGCCAGGTCGTTGTAGGCGCGGAACACGCCGTGCCGTTGCGCCCACAGCATCCCGGCATTGGCGGGACGCGCAGAGTAGATCTTCTTCGGCCCCATCAGCGTGAGGCCCTGCTTGCCGGCCCAGCGCCGCGCATCCATGTAGGCGTAGCGCACGCGCCGCCAGTGATGCGGATCGCGTTCGGCCACCGACTGCTGGAAGGAAGCGATGTCGAGCGTGTAGGGCCGCCACTCAAGCGCGACGTCGAAGTCCGCCTCCAGCGCGTAGGCCCATGCCTTGGCGACATAGGCGTACGGGCTGACGTAGTCGCTCCACAGAACGACCGTGGCCGGCATCGGCTATCTTGCGTCCCTGGCCAGCTTCTTCTCGACCACCCGTGACCACAGCGTGGCGCCCAGCGTCAGGATCTCGTCGTTGAAGTCGTAGCCCGGGTTGTGCACCTCGCAGCCGCCCTCGCCGCCGCCGTTGCCGATGTTGATGAAGGCACCCGGCACCTTCTCCAGCATGTAGGAGAAATCCTCCGAGGCCATGACGTAGGGCCCCTCGCGGTTCATGTTCTCCTCGCCGACGATCTCGGCCGCCACGTCGGCGATGAACTTGACGGCGTCGCGGTCGTTGACCAGCGGCGGGAAGACGACGCGAACGTCGGGCTCGGCCTTGCCGCCCAAGGTCTGGGCGATGCCCCTCGAGATCGTCTCGATGCGCTCCTTGACCAACGCCATCGTCTCCTTGCGAAAGGCGCGGATGGTGCCGCGCAGCACCGCCTCCTGCGGGATGACGTTGTAGGCGTCGCCGGCGTGCATCTGCGTCACCGAGATCACCGCCGAATCGAGCGGCGCCACGTTGCGCGACACCACGCTCTGCAGCGCCGAGATGATCTGCGTGCCGATGATCACCGGATCGATGCCGCTCTCCGGCCGCGCGCCGTGCGCGCCCTTGCCAGTGATCTTGATGTCGAACAGGCCGCCGCCCGCCATCTGCGGGCCCGAGCGGATGGCGAACTTGCCGACGTCGAGCTTGGGCCTGTTGTGCATGCCGAAGATCTGCTCGCACGGGAACTTGTCGAACAGCCCGTCCTTGACCATCGCCTCGGCGCCGCCGCGTCCCTCCTCCGCCGGCTGGAAGATGAAGTGCACCGTGCCGTCGAAATTGCGCGTCGCCGAGAGATACCTCGCCGCGCCCAGCAGCATGGTGGTGTGGCCGTCGTGCCCGCAGGCATGCATGCGGCCCTGGTGCCGGCTGCGATGCTCGAAGGTGTTGTGCTCGTCCATCGGCAGCGCGTCCATATCGGCGCGCAGGCCGATGGCGCGCGGGTTGTTGCCGACACGCACCGTGCCGACCACGCCGGTCTTGCCGATCCCGGTGGTGACGTCGCAGCCGAACTCCTTGAGCTTCCGGGCAACGATCTCCGACGTGCGCTCCTCCTCGAAGCCGAGCTCGGGATGGGCGTGGATGTCGCGCCGGATGGCGGTCAGCTCGGCGCCGAAGGCGGCGATCTTGGGTTCGATCTTCATGGACTTCAGGACTCCAGCAGGAAGGACGTCATTACACGCTGAAACTCGCCCGGATGCACGTTCGGATACATGTGCCCGCCGTCCGGCAGGACGTAGGCGCGCGCGTCGGGGATCAGGCGCACCAGCTCTTCGGTGAAGTAGAGCGGCGTCACCATGTCGTCGCGCGCGCAGATGGCGAGCGTCCGCGCCCGCACCCTCTGGAGCTGGTCCCGCCGGTCGTGCGCCACGATGGCGGCGATGCGCGACAGCACGATCTCCGGCACCGGGATCGTCTCGGCCGCCTTGGCCTCGGCGGCGGCGAGATCGGCGTCGTGATCGCGTACCCAGGACGGCATGTTGAGCGCCAGCGCGCTCGACTTCAGGTAGGCCGCCGGCCCGAGTTCGCGCAGCATCAGCGAGCGCACTTCGAACAGGCGGCGGAAGAAGGCGTCGGTCCTGGCCCAGGTGGCGCTCAGCACCAGCCGGTCGATGCGTTCGGGATGCTCGATCGCCAGCACCTGGCCCATGGCCCCGCCCGTCGAGTGGCCGCACCAATGGACCTTGTCGAAGCCCAACCCCTCGATCAGCTGCAGCGCGTCGTCCGCCATCTGACCGACCGAGTAGTCGATGCGGCTCAGGCTGCTCCGCGCGGTGCCGCGGTGGTCATGGACGACGACGGTGAAGCGCTTCGCCAGGGCGGCGACGTTGACGCCCCACCAGCGGCCGTCGCCGCCCAGCCCGGGCACCAGGAACAGCGGCGGTCCCTCGCCGTGCCTTTCGTAGAAGAGATCGGCGCCGTCGCGCAGCTTGAAGTGTGGCATTTGCCCGATTGCCCTCTTCCGCGAGGCGGCTAAGCTTCGCGGCACTGAAATGGGTGGGTCGGGAGAAAAGCGCAGGATGCGTCGTTTGTCGATTGGCGGCATCGCATTGGCCGCCCTGCTCGGCGCGTGCGTGCAGCAGCCGCCAACGGTCGCCTGGACTCCGATCGCCCGGCCGGAGGCGGACGATCCGAGGCCTGCCGGGATCGCCTATGTCTGCGAGGGCCGCAAGGAGGTCTCGGTCGTCTATGCGCGCAACCGCGCCTCGGTGACCTTCGCCGACAAGACCTGGCGCATGGAGTACCTGCCGGTCGAGCAGGGTTTCGTCTATCGCGACGCCGCCAACGAATGGGCCGGCCGCGACGACCTGGCGTCGCTGCGCGAGCATGCCGGCCGGCCGCTCGCCTTCAACTGCCGCCCGGTCCGGCGCACTAGCTGAGCCACAGCCTGATGCCGTAGCCCACCAAGGCGACGGCGCCGACGCCGGCGAGCCACAAGCCGAAGAACCACGCCCACTGACGGCGTGTCGGCATCAGTGATAGCCCTCGTGGCCGGTCTTGCCGCGGAACACCCAGTAGGCATAGGCGGTGTAGGCGAGGATGATCGGCACCATGATCGCCGCGCCGACCAGCATGAAGCCGAGGCTCTTGTCGGGTGCGGCGGCATCCCAGATCGACAGCGCGCGCGGCACCACCCAGGGATAGAGGCTGATGCCGAGCCCCGCCAGGCCGAGCGCGAACAGGCCGAGCGAGATCAGGAACGGCCAATAGGTGTGGCGGCGGCGCAGGGTGAAGAACAGGGCAACGGCCGCCAGCGTCACCAGCAGCGGCACCTGCGCGGTGAACAGGATCTGCGGCCAGGCAAACCAGCGCAGGTAGTAGTCGTTGGCGAGGAACGGCGTCCAGGCGCTCACCGCCGCCATGCCGACCAGCGTGGCGACGGCGAAGCGCGGCGCCAGACGATGGCAATGTTCGAGCAACGATCCCTCGCTCTTCATGATCAGCCAGGTCGCGCCGAGCAGGCCGTAGCCCGCGAGCAGCGCCACGCCGACCAGCAGGCTGAACGGCGTCGCCCAGTCCCACCAGCCGCCGGCGTAGGATCGCTCGTCGACGGCGATGCCCTGCAGCAGGCCGCCGAGCACCACGCCCTGCGCCAGGGTGGCGACGATCGACCCCAGGGTGAAGGCGGCGTCCCAATACTTGCGATGCCCCGGGTCGCGCCAGCGGAACTCGAAGGCGACGCCGCGGAAGATCAGCGCCAGCAGCATGGCGATGAGAGGTGCATAGAGGGCGGAAAAGATGACTCCATACGCGAGCGGAAAGGCCGCCATCAGCCCGCCGCCGCCCAGCACCAGCCAGGTCTCGTTGCCGTCCCAGACCGGCGCGATCGAATTCATGGCGGTGTCGCGTTCGCGTCCCTCCTCGAACGCGGGAAAAAGAATACCGATGCCGAGGTCGAAGCCGTCCATCACGACATAGGCGAAGATCGCAAAGGCGATGATGAAGGCCCAGATCGTGGGCAGGTCGAAGGCCGGCATGTCACACCTTCCCTTCCGGCCGCGCGACGGCCGGCGCGGGCGTGATGCCGGCGGCGCGCTGCGGGCCTTCGTGTCCGGGGCCCGGTTCGGCCGCCTGCGGCGCACGCGACATCAGGCGCAGGATGTAGAGCGTGCCGGCGCCGAACACGATGAAGTAGACGACGATGAAGGCGAGCAGCGACGCCGCCACCGCCGGTGCCTCGAGAGGCGAGACAGAGTCGGCGGTGCGCAGCAGGCCATGGACGGTGTAGGGCTGGCGCCCGACTTCGGTCGTCACCCAGCCGGCGATCACCGTGACGAAGCCGGCCGGTCCCATCGCGAGGGCAAAGCGGTGCAGCCACACCCAGTCGTAGAGCGACCGCCGCCATCGCGCGAGCAGGCTCCAGACGCCCAGCAGCAGCATGAGCAACCCCAACCCGACCATGATCCGGAAGGCCCAGAAGACGATCGCCACCGGCGGCCACTCCGAACGGTCGACCGTGTCGAGACCGTCGAGCGGCGCGTCGAGCGAGTGCTTGAGGATCAGGGACGACGCCTTGGGAATCGAGACTTCGTAGAGCACGCGAGCTGCGCCTTCGTCCGGCCAGCCGAAGAGAACGAGGGGCGCGCCGTCGGGATAGCTCTTGAAATGGCCCTCCATCGCCATGGTCTTCACCGGCTGGTGCTCGAGCGTGTTGAGGCCGTGCTGGTCGCCGACGAGGATCTGCACCGGGATGACGGCGGCGATCATGCCCATCGCCATCGAGAACATGACCCGCGTGCCCTCGGTCTTGCGGCCGGTCAGCAGATGCCACGCGCCGACCCCGCCGACCACCAGCGCCGTCGTCAGGTAGGCCGCCAGCACGGTGTGAACCAGGCGATAGGGAAACGACGGGTTGAAGATCAGCGCGATCCAGTCGACGGGCACGAACTGGCCGTTGTCGGCGATGGCATGGCCGGCCGGCGTGTGCATCCAGCTGTTGGCCGACAGAATCCAGAACGCCGACAGGAAGGTTCCGACGGCGACGGCGAGGGTGGCGGTAAAGTGGAGGCCGCGACCGACCCGGTTCATGCCGAACAGCATGACGCCGAGGAAGCCGGCCTCGAGGAAGAAGGCGGTCAGCACCTCGTAGGCCATCAGCGGCCCGATCACCGGGCCGACCTTGTCGGAGAACACCGACCAGTTGGTGCCGAACTGGTAGGACATGACGATGCCCGACACCACGCCCATGCCGAAGGCGAGCGCGAAGATCTTCAGCCAGTACTTGAAGAGATCGAGATAGACCTGCCGTCCGGTCCACAACCACAGCCCCTCGAGCACCGCGAGGTAGCTCGCCAGCCCGATCGAGAAGGCAGGAAAGATGAAGTGGAACGAGACGGTGAAGGCGAATTGCAGTCGTGCCAGCAGGGTCGCGTCGAGAGTCTCGAACATGGCGTTCCCCTATCCGAACGCGTCGAACACCTCGGCGATCGCCGCACGATCCAGACCGGCGCGCAGGCACGTTTCGAGAAGCACGCGCGCCTTCACCGGATGCAAGCGACCGCCCCAGATGAGACCGGCCTTGCGTAGCGCAATCTCCGCGCTCGGGCCACCGTAAGTCTGTCGCAGCATCGGCCCGCCGCCGGCGCGCGGCGCGATCACGGTCGGCAGGGCCGCGGCGAGGCGCGGCATGAGGTCGGCGACGCGCTCCGGCACGTGTCCGCCGCCCATGGCGGCGATTACGGCGCCGCGGTAGCCGAGGCGGTCGCGCGCCTCGAGCAGCGCCGCGATCAACCCGCCCGCCTCGTCGAGGCCCATCGACAACAGCGCGACCGGCGCGGCCGTGCCGCGGTGCGCCGAACCGAGCCGCCGACGCGCCGCGACGACGGCGTCGCGCACCGGCAGGCCGAGCGGCACGAGGCGATCCTCGACCAGGGCGGCGAGCGGTCCTGTCTGCGGCGACGCGAAGGCATTGAGGCGTGTCGGATGAATCTTGAGCACGTCCGCCGCCGCATAGACCTCGTCCAGCATCACGGCGACCACTCCGATCGCCCTGGCGTGGGCGCGGAACCACGGATCGCAGGCGACGCGCGCGGCGGCGAGGAGATTGCCCGGCCCGTCCGGCGACGTGAGCGCGGGGTTGCGCATGGCGGCGGTGACGATGACGGGAACGTCGCGGTCGAGCAGCAGGTCGAGGAGAAATCCCGTCTCCTCGAGCGTATCGGTGCCCTGTGTCACGATCACGCCATCAACGTCGAGCCCCTTGATCCTCGTCGCCAGCGCATGGATCTGGTCGAAGGACAGCGAATGGCTGCCGACCCGCGACACCGTCTCGGCCCTTATCTCCGCCAGCTCGCCGAGCCTCGGCACCGCCGACACCAGATCGTCGGCGCCCAGGCCCATCTGCATGGCCCCGGACGAATCGGGCCGCGTGGCGATGGTGCCGCCGAGCGCCAGGACATGGAGACGTGGCCTCGTCACGTCACGCCATCTTGAACGACTTGAAGAAGCGCTCGGCATCCGGCCCGCTGGTGCTGCCCGCCGGCCCCATGAAGGCGAGCGAGGCGAAGCGATGCTCCTTCAGCAGCACGAGCTGGCGCAAGCCGTTGCCGCCGCGCAGGGTGCCGACCGATTCGGCGGCCGCGCCGGCCAGGATCTCGCGCCACTGGACCTGGCTCCACCTGCCGCCCTCGAGCGCCCGGGCACGGGTGTCGAGCGCCGTCTGCAGCAGGCCGCGCGGCTGGGTCGTGTCGACGTCGCGCGGATAAAGCGCGGTCTGCACGACATAGGAGAAGCCGCCCATCTCGAGGCTGTAGGAATGGAGCGCGAAGGCCGTGCCGCGCGCCGAGGCGTCGTTGACGACGCGGTGGTCGGGAATACCCGGCATCTCCACGGTGAAGGCATTGCCCTCGACCTGCACGCCGTACCACCGCGTCGGCATGCGCAGCTGCGCCGCGGCCGGCGCGGCCGCGCCGACGGCAATCCCCACGAGGAGGCTTCGGCGCCGCATCACGTCGCCGCCGGACGCCCGAACCTGACGCGCGCCTCGTCGGTGGTATAATAGCCGCGCGCCACGTCGCGCTCGATCAGTTCGGCCTTGCGCCTGGCCGGATCGCCGAACCCACCGCCGCCCGGCGTCGACACGCGCACCACGTCGCCGACGCCGATCTGGATGTCCTGGTCCTTCGACAGGTGCGGCGGACGATAGGTCTTGCCGGCCTGCGTCACGGCGACGGTGTTGGTCGCTCCGGCCTCGCCGCCGAGGGCGCCCTGCGGGCCGGTGCGGCCATGGTCCATGACCATCGAGACGCGGGCCTCGCCGCGGCGCAGCCTGATCGCGTAGTTGATACCGAAGCCGCCACGATATTCGCCGGCGCCGCCCGAGCCCTCGCGCAGCGAGAACTCCTCGAACAGCACGGGGTAGAACTGCTCGAGCACCTCGACCGGCGGCATCTTGGAGATGCCGATGGTCGAGCAGCCGTTCGACAGTCCATCACCGCCCCGGAACCCGCCGTAGCCGCCGCCGGTGAAGAGATACATGATGTAGTTCTTCTTGCGCTCGGGGTCGTAGCCGCCGATGCCGAGATTGCCCGACGTGCCGGCGGGAGCTGCGAACAGCAGGTCGGGAATCGCCCTGGTCAATGCGGCGAACACGGCTTCGGCGATGCGCTGACTCACCTCGGCCGCGCAGCCCGAGACCGGCCGCGGATACCGCGCGTAGAGAAACGTGCCTTCCGGTTCGACGATCTCGAGCGGCTCGAACGTGCCCGAGTTGATCGGCACGTCCGGGAAGATGTGCTTGATGGCGAGATAGATCGCCGACTTGGTGGTGGCGATGACGCTGTTCATCGGCCCGCGGCAGGGCGGGCTGGAGCCGGTCATGTCGAAGGTCAGGCCCTCGCCCTTCTTCGTGATCTTCATCCGGATCGTCAGCGGCTCGTCGACCACGCCGTCGCTGTCGACGTGCGAGGTTCCTTCGTAGACGCCGTCGGGGATGGCGGCGATCCTGGCGCGCATCTGGCGCTCGGCGCGATGGCGCATCTCGGCGATGGCCTGCCGGACCGTGCCGGCGCCATAGCGGTCGATCAGCGCCGCGAGCCGCTGCTCGCCGGTGGCGAGCGCGGCTGCCTGGGCCTTGATGTCGCCGATGCGCTGGTCGGCGATGCGGATGTTGGAGAGGATGATCGACAGGATCTCCTGGTCCATCTCGCCCTTCTTGAAGAATTTCACCGGCGGCAGGCGCAGCCCCTCCTGCTCGACCTCGGTCGCGCTCGCCGAGAAGCCGCCCGGCACCATGCCGCCCACGTCGGGCCAGTGGCCGGTGTTGGCGAGCCAGGCGAACAGTTCACCCCTATGGAAGAAGGGCTTCACGAACCTGACATCCATCAGATGCGTGCCGCCGAGATAGGGGTCGTTGACGATGAAGACGTCGCCGGGGTCGACCTTTCCCGCATAATGGCTCTTCACCCGATCGATGACGGCACGGGTCGAGAATTGCATGGTGCCGACGAACACCGGCAGGCCGAGTTCGCCCTGCGCGATCAACGATCCGTCGAGCGCGTCGTAGATGCCGTCGGACCGGTCCATGCCCTCGGAGATCACCGGCGAGAAGGCGGAGCGCACGAAGGCGAGATCCATCTCGTTGCAGACCTGGATCAGGCCGTTCTGGATGACCGTGAGCGTGACGGGATCGAGGTTCGACATGACGGCAATGACTAGCACAGGCCCCCGCCTCGTGCGCTATGATCGGAACCGATCTCCCACCTTTTTCGGAATGGACCGCCCATGAACGTCGCCCAGGACGCGGACGATCTCAACCTGATGAAATTCGGCATCGGCCAGCCGGTGCCGCGGCAGGAGGATCCGACGCTGCTGCGCGGCCATGGCCGCTATACCGACGACGTGAATCTGCCGGCGCAGGCACATGCCGTCATGGTGCGAAGCCAGGTCGCGCACGGCATCATCAAGGGCATCGACACCGGCCAGGCGAAGGCCATGCCGGGCGTGCTGGGCGTTTGGACGGGGACCGATCTCAACGCCGCGGGCTACGGTCCGCTCAAGACCCTGATTCCGGTTCCCAATCGCGATGGATCGCCGATGAAGGCTCCGACGCGCCATTCGCTCGCCACCGACAGGGTGCGCTTCGTCGGCGATCCCGTCGCCTTCGTCGTCGCCGAGACGTTGGCGCAGGCCAAGGACGCCGCCGAGGCCGTCCAACTCGACATCGATGCGCTTGCCGCCGTCACCGACGCCCGCGCCAGTGCGCAGCCGGGCGCGCCGCTGGTGTTCGACGAGGCGCCCGGCAATCTCTGCGTCGACTTCCACTATGGCGACACCGCCAAGGTGGCGGACGCCTTCGCCCGGTCCGCCCATGTCACGCGCCTGCGCCTGGTCAGCAACCGGATCGTCGTCTGCGCCATGGAGCCGCGCTCGGCAGTCGCACACTACGACAAGGCGAGCGACCGCTACACGTTCCACGTCGGCAACCAGGGTGCCTTCGGCATGAAGCACCAGATGGCGGCGCTGCTCGGCATCAAGCCCGAGCAGATGCACGTGCTGACCGGCAATGTCGGCGGCTCGTTCGGCATGAAGGGCTCGCCGTTTCCCGAGTATGCCGGCCTGTTCCATGCCTCGCGGCTGCTTGGGCGGCCGGTGAAGTGGACCGACGAGCGCAGCGGCAGCTTCCTCAGCGACCAGCACGGCCGCGACCACGATTTCGACGCCGAGCTCGCACTCGACCAGGACGGCACCTTCCTCGCGCTGCGCCTCGACGGCTACGCCAACGTCGGCGCCTATCTCGCCAACGTCGGCCCGCTGATGGGATCGATGGGCGTGACGCGCAACATCGCCGCCATCTACCGCACGCCGCTGATCGAGGTATCGAGCAAGGTGGTGTTCACACACACCTCGCCGGTAGGCGCCTATCGCGGCGCGGGCCGGCCCGAGGCCAACTACTTCATGGAGCGCCTGATCGAGACGGCGGCGCGCGAGATGGGCATCGACGCGGTGGCGATGCGCAAGCGCAACCACATCAGGCCGGAGGAGATGCCCTACAAGACCGCGTCGGGCACGACCTACGATTCGGGCGAGTTTACGGCCGTGCTCGACAAGGCGCTGGCGGCGGCCGATGTCGCCGGCTTTCCCGCGCGCCGGCAGAACAGCAGAGCGCGCGGCAGACTGCGCGGCCTCGGCATCGGCAACTATCTCGAGGTCACCGCGCCCCCGATCAAGGAGATGGGCGGCATCCGCTTCGAGGCCAACGGCGACGTCACCATCATCACCGGCACGCTCGACTACGGGCAGGGCCACTGGTCGCCCTTCGCCCAGGTGCTGACCGAGAAGCTCGGCATCCCGTTCCGCCGGATCAAGCTGATCCAGGGCGATAGCGATCTGCTCGTCGCCGGCGGCGGCACCGGCGGCTCCAAGTCGATCATGGCGTCGGGCGCGGCGATCGTGGAAGCCTCCGACAAGGTGATCGACAAGGGCAAGCAGATCGCCGGCGCCGTACTGGAGGCGTCGGCGGCCGACATCGAGTTCAGGCTCGGCCGCTTCAACATCGTCGGTACCGACCGAGGCGTCGGCATCATGGAGCTGGCCGAGAAGCTGCGCGGCGGGCTGACGCTGCCCGAAGGCGTGCCGACGAGCCTCGACGTCAGCCATGTGCACGAGGCCGCGCCGTCGGCCTTTCCCAACGGCGCGCACGTCGCCGAGGTCGAGATCGACCCAGACACGGGCATTGTCGAGGTGGTGAAGTACACCATGATCAACGACTTCGGCACGGTCATCAATCCGCTGCTCGTCGAGGGCCAGAGCCACGGCGGCGTGGTGCAGGGCATCGGCCAGGCGCTGTTCGAGCGCGTCGTCTACAGCGAGGACGGCCAGCTGCTCAGCGGCAGCTTCACCGACTACGCGCTGCCCCGCGCCGACGACGTCCCCTCCTTCGCCATCGGCTACCATTCGGTGCCGGCCAGGACCAACCTGCTCGGCGCCAAAGGCTGCGGCGAGGCGGGCTGCGCCGGATCCCTGCCTTCGGTGATGAACGCCATCGCCGACGCGCTGGGCGGCCGGCACGTCGACATGCCGGCGACACCCGAGCGCGTGTGGCAGGCGCTGCACAGCTGAGCGCAGACGTCGCCATCGTCGGCTGCGGGCCGGTCGGCGCCCTGCTCGGCAACCTGCTCGGGCAGGCGGGCCTTTCGGTCGCCATCTACGAGCGCGACAGCGAGATCCATCCGCTGCCGCGCGCCGTGCACTTCGACGGCGAGGTGATGCGAGTCTTCCAGGCCACAGGCCTGGCGGAGCCCATTGCCGCGGCAACCCGCGCCTCGTCGAGGGGCATGCACTTCATCGATGCCGGGGGGCGCACCCTGATGGTCCGGCGCGGCATCGAGGGGCAGGGGCCGCACGGCTGGGCCGGCAACTGGTATTTCCATCAGCCGACGCTGGAGCGGATCCTGCGCGGCGGCCTCGAGCGCTTCGCCAACGTCCGCCTTCATCTCGGCCACGACGTCGGCTCCGTCGACGAACTCGACGCACGCTATGTGGTGGGGTGCGATGGTGCGCGCTCACTGGTACGCCACGCTATCGGCAGCCGACAGTGCGATCTCGGATTGCACCAGCCCTGGCTGGTGGTCGACCTGCTGTGCGATCCAGAGTCGCCGCGGGTGCGCGCTTTGCCCGAGTACACGATCCAACTCTGCGATCCGAAGCGGCCGATGACCGTCGTCAACGTCAGCGGCGTGCGACGACGCTGGGAAATCATGCAGATGCCGGGCGACGATCCCGCGCGTCTCATCGATCCCGATGTCTTCTGGCCGATGATGGCGCGCTGGCTCGGGCCCGAGGACGCCACGGTCGAGCGTTCGGCCGTCTACACCTTCCATTCGGTGGTGCAGGAAGGCTGGCGCAAGGGCCGTCTCTTGCTGGCCGGAGATTCCTGCCATCAGACACCGCCCTTCCTCGGCCAGGGCATGTGCGCGGGCATGCGCGATGCCGCCAACCTCGCCTGGAAGCTTGCGGCGGTCGTGCGGGACGGAACCGACGAAAGGCTGCTCGACACATACGAGAGCGAGCGCCTGCCGCACGTGCGCGCCTTCATCGAGCTTGCCGTGAAGCTCGGCGCGGTCATCCAGGCGACCGAACCCACGGCCGTCGAGGAGCGCGACCGCCGCTTCGACAAGGGCGCCGAGATGTTCGACTTCCCGCAGCCGCAACTCGGACCGGGCTTTCGCGCCGACGCACCATCCCCGGTCGGCACCATCTTCCCGCAGTCGCGCCTGCCCGGCGGCCGCCTCATGGACGAGGCGATCGGCCGGCGGTTCGCCATCGTCGGCGAACCGGCATTGCTCGAGGGTATCGATATGCCGGCCGCGGTACTGCTGCCTGGGGCAGGAATGGATTGGCTCGCGGCGCACGGCGCGCGCGCGGCTATCCTGCGGCCGGACCGCTACATCTTCGCGGTGGCGAACTCGCGCGAGGCGCTCGTCGAGGCAATCCGCGGCGCGAGGGCTTCGTTCGATTCGGGATGGTCGCCACTCTCCACGTCCTGAGCATCATCCTGGTCGCCGTGGGCATGGGCCTGGCGCTCGCCCACGCGCTGGAACTGCCGGGCAAGCGTCGACTGGACGAGGCGACGTTCCGCGCCGTGCAGACGATCTACTATCCGGGATTCACCATCGGCGGCGTGTTCGGTGAGCCGCTGGCGTTTCTCGCGACGGCGGGGCTGCTCGCCCTGACGCCGGCCGAGCGGACGCCGACCACGGGGGCATTGGCTGCGGCTCTCTTGTTCATGCTGCTTGCCCATGCCGTCTATTGGACGATCACTCATCCCGTGAACAAGGTCTGGCTCGGCAAGGAGAAGCTCGGTCGGCCGGCGCGACCTTCTTCGGAATCGGCAAGGCGAGTTCGGTAGGCGATTGGACGACGCTGCGCGACCGCTGGGAGTGGTCCCACGTTGCACGAGCGACGCTGATGACGTTCGCGCTGGTCGCGCTCGTCGTGGCTGCCGTCACGCCGGCGTGAACATCGGCAGCGGCGGTCCCCCGTCGGTCGGCTTGAAGACGAGCTTCACCGGCTGCTCGACCCGGAGCTTGTCGAGGTCGCAATCGACGATGTTCGTCACCATGCGCGGGCCCTCGGCCAGCGTGACGTAGGCCATGGCGTAGGGCACCGGCGCGCGGCGCATCACCGAGTAGGAATAGATCGTACCCTTGCCCGACGCCTCGACCCATTCGGTCTTGTCGGAGAAGCAGAACGGGCAGAGCGCGCGCGGATAGTGGTGGAATTCGCCGCAGGCGGTGCATTTCTTCACCAGCAGCTTGCCCCTGGCGGCGGCGTCCCAATAGGCTTGGGTCTCGGCGCTGACGGCCGGCGCCGGCAGCTTGCGTTCCTTCTTCTCCATCGGGCTCTCGGCCATCGGACTACTCCCTCTCCAGAATGACGGTGGCGCTGCCGTGGCGCAGGCCGAGTGAGCCGCCGGTGCCGTGCGCGATGGCGAGGTCGCAGTTCTTCACCTGCACCTTGGGATGGGCCTCGCCCCTGAGCTGGCGCACCGCCTCGAGCACCTTGGTCAGGCCGCCCCGGTTGCCCGGATGGTTGCTGCAGAGGCCGCCGCCGTCGGTGTTGAAGGGCAGCCTGCCCTGGCCCGCGATCAGGTTGCCGTCGGCCACGAAGCTGCCGCCCTTGCCCTTCTGGCAGAAGCCGAGATCCTCGAGCTGCATCAGCACCGTGATGGTGAAGCTGTCGTAGATCGAGGCGTACTTGATGTCGGACGGCGTCACGCCCGCCTCGGCGAAAGCCGCCGAACCCGAGAAGCGCGCGCCGGAATAGGTGAGATCCACCTTGCCGCCCATCTGCGTCTTGATGAACTCCGAGGCGCCGATCAGCTTGACCTTGGGCCGCTTCAGCGAGCGGGCGATCTCCGGCGCCACCACGACGATGGCGCCGCCGCCGTCGGTGATGACGCAGCAATCGAGGCGATGCAGCGGATCGGAGATGACCGGCGAATTCACCACCTCCTCGACGGTGACGACATCGCGCAGCAGCGCATGCGGGTTGTGCTGCGCATGGTGCGAGGCGGCGACCTTGATCCAGGCGAGCTGTTCGGCCGCCGTGCCGAACTCGTGCATGTGGCGCATGGCGCACATGGCGTACATGTTCACCACCGTCGGGCCGTAGGGGAACTCGAACGGCTCGTCGGGCGTCGGCGTGCCGCCGCGGCTCCTCGGCACGGTGCCGGTCGCCATGCCCTCGGCGCGCGGCCGGCCGGCGAGCGTGATCAGCGCCACCTTGCACTTGCCCGCCGCGATCGCCTCGGCGGCGTGGCCGACATGGAGCACGTAGGACGAGCCGCCGGTGTCGGTCGAATCGACGTGGCGTGGCCGGAGCCCCATGTACTCGACCATCGACATCGGGCCGAGGCCCGGCGCGTCGCCGGCGCAGAAATAGCCGTCGACGTCGTCCTTGGTCAGCCCGGCGTCGGCCAGCGCGCCCTTCGCCACCTCGGCATGGATCTGCGCCAGCGACAGATCCTTGGCGAGCCGCGTCGGGTGCTCGTAGATGCCGGCGATATAGGCCTTGCCCTTGATGCTCATCGGCCGCCCGTCTCCTTCATTGTGCGGTGCACATGGTGGGCGATCCGATGCTCACAGGAAAGTGCGCTCTTTCGCTGCGGAAAACGGTGATACGCTGAAGGGGCGAACCGGGAGGCAAAAAAGATGATTGCTCGTCTCGTGGCGGTGCTCGTCGCCGCATGCCTCGCCTTTGCCGGCGCCGTCCACGCGCAGGGCAAGGCGGAGATCCTGTGGTACAGCCAGGCGGCCTTCAAGATCACCACGCCGGGCGGCAAGGTGATCCTGATCGATCCGTGGATCATGGGCGGCCCGCTGACGCCGCCGGAACTGAAGAACCTCGACCTGCTCGACAAGGTCGACCTCGTGCTGGTGACGCACGGACACGGCGATCATCTCGGCGACGCCATGACGATCTCCAAGAAGCACAACGCGCCGATCTGGGCGCCCGCCGGCCTCAACCAGATGCTCCTGACGCTCGGCCTGATGCCGGCCAACCTCGTGCCGCGCATGAACAAGACCGGCACCGTCGAGCCGTTCCCCGGCGTGAAGATCACCATGGTGCGCGCCGAGCACTCCTCGGAGATGCTGCTCAAGGATCCCGTCACCGGCAAGGACACGACCTATTCGGCCGGCGAGCCGGTCGGCTTCATCATCGAGCTCGAGAACGGCTTCAAGATCTACCACATGGGCGACACCGGCCTGTTCGGCGACATGAAGCTGATCGGCGAGTACTACAAGCCCGACCTGCTGCTGGTGCCGATCGGCGGCCACTTCGTCATGGATCCCAAGGCCGCCGCCTACGCCACCAAGGAGCTGGTCAAGCCCAAGATGGCGTGGCCGATGCACTACGCCTCCAACCCGATGCTGCGCGGCACGCCCGCCCAGTACAAGGAGGCGATGGGCCAGACGTCGATCCAGATCATCGACGCCAAGCCGGGCGACAAGAAGACGTTTTAGGGCGCGACGACTTTTCCTTGAATCAACTCGTCGGCCGGGCGCATACACCGCGTCGCTGCGGGCGCCGGGCCGCCGCGCAAAGCAAAAGTCATCGCGCCTTAGTCAGTCCCCCGCCACGTCGCGCGCGCCCGGCGTGCGTGCCCGGAATTCGTCGGGCACGGCGCGGCCGGCGTCGGTGAAGGCCTTCTTCACGGCTTCGACGTTGGGGCCGAAGATGCCCCTGCGGTTCTCCCTGGCCCATTCGTTCGAGCCGACGACGGTGTCGAGCGAGCCCTGGAAGCGCGGCATCACGTAGCGCGCGAACAGCTCGTAGGATCTCAGCGTGCTCTCGCGGCTCGCCCATTCGTGGGCGCGGAACAGGATGCCGCCGAAGCCGCCGTTGGAATAGCCGAGCAGACGCTCGATGCCCCTGGCCACCGTGTCGGGCGTGCCGACCAGGGTCGTGCCCATGGCGACGCCCTCGCGCAACGGATCGTCGGAGCGGCCGGGCGGACGGCCGAGCGTGTCCTCGAAATAAGTCACGGTCTCGTGCCGCTCGCCGACATGGACCTCGCGCAACGCCTGCTCGTCGTCCTCCGCGAGGTGGGCGTTGACGACGATGCGCCATTTCGTGCGGTCGGCCGTCTTGCCGTGCTTGGCCGCCGTCTCCTCGTAGATCGCCCACTGCTTGGCCATCGCCTCGGGCCCGCCCGGCAGGCCGGCGCCGATCGACAGCACGCCGACGCCGTGCTTGCCGGCCGCGATCATGCCCGATGGCGTGATGGTGCTGGCGCAGGCGATCGGGAAATGCGGATGGGAATAGGGCGCGAGGTGCAGCCGCGCCTCCCTGAGTTCGAACCAGTCGGTCTTCATGGTGACCGGCTCCTTGCATTCGAGCAGCCGCATGATGGCCTCGAGCGATTCCTCCATGCGCCGGCGCTGGGTGGAGGGCTCGATACCCATCATGTAGGCGTCGCTCGGCAGCGCGCCCGGGCCGCAGCCCAGCATGGTGCGGCCGCGCGACATGTGGTCGAGCTGCACGAAGCGGTTCGCCACCATCAGCGGGTGGTGGTAGGGCAGGCTGGTCACGCCCGAGCCGAGCCTGATGTAGCGCGTGCGTTCGATCGCGGCGCCGATGAACACCTCCGGCGAGGCGATGGTCTCCCAGCCGGCGGAATGGTGCTCGCCGATCCAAGCCTCGTCGTAGCCCAACTCGTCGATCCACTCGATCAGCTCCATGTCGCGCGCCATGCCGAGAGTCGGGTTCTCGCCGACGCGATGGAAGGGCGCGAGAAAGATGCCGAACTGCAGGCCCTTGTGATTGCCGGTCTGTGCCATGACTCCTCCGTAGACACGCGACACTAGCACGCGCCAACATGCGGCGTGACGAGTGAAAGTCGATGAACGAAAATTCCGCACTGCCGCTGGCGCGCTTCACGGTTCTCGAGATCGACGACGCTGGCGTGCCACTCTGCCTGCGACTCGCCACGTCGCTCGCCGGCAAGATCGCCGCCGATCTCGGCGCCGCGGTGCTCAAGATCGAACCACCCGACGGGGATCCGGTGCGCCGCGCGCCGCCGTTCCTGCCGCAAGGCGAAAGCGCGCTCTACCAGTTCCTCAACACCTCCAAGCGCTCGCTGGCGCTCGATCTGGCGAGCGACGCCGGCCGTGCGGCGCTGGCGCGCCTCCTGGACACCGCCGATGCCTGCCTGTTCGAGGAGCCGGCGTCGCTCGCCGCGTCGATCCGCGCCGGCAAGGCGACGCCGATCGAGATCGCCGCCTTTCCCGCCGGCATGGACGCATCGGTCCCGTTCAGCGCCCTCACGCTGACGGCGCTGAGCGGCATGCTGCACATGGTGGGCGAGCCCGAGCGCAAGCCGCTCAAGCTCGCCGGCCACCAGGCCTCCTATGCCGCGGGCCTCACCGCCTTCACCGGGCTGGCCGCCGCGCTCGCCGCGCGCGACGCCGGGCGCGCGGCGCCGACGGTGCGCGTGTCGCTCGCCGAGGTCATGCAGTGGGTCAACTGGAAGGCGGCGTCCGGCGCCGAAGCGACCGGTGTCTCGCCGGGCCGCGAAGGAAAGCAGTCGGAGTTCCAGGTCGTGCCGTGCCGCGACGGCCACGTCGCCGTCGTCTACACCGTCACGCAATGGCCCGCGACGCGCGACCTGATCGGCGACATCCGGCTGAAGGACGAGAAGTTCGCCACCCGCGCCGGCCGCCGAAAGCACGTGGGGGAGATGTACGCCATCCTGCGGCCGTGGTTTGCCGACAGGACGCGCGCCGAGATCCAGGCGGCGGCGCAGGCCAGGGGCGTGCCGTTCGGTCCGGTCTTCACGCCGCGCGAGCTGCTCGAAACCGAGCAGTACGTCGCGCGCGGCTTCCTCGCCGAGATGGCGCACCCGACGCTGGGCGCACTCCGCCTGCCGCAGCTTCCCGTGCAATGGAACGGCCGCTCGTTCGCGCCGCGTCCGGCGCCGGAGCTCGCTGCCGAAAAGAAGGTGGCGGCATGAGCGCGCGGCCGCTCGCCGGCGTGCGCGTGCTCGATTTCGGCCTGCTGACCGCCGGCGCCAACACCTCGGCCATGCTGGCCGATCTCGGCGCCGAGGTGCTGAAGATCGAATCGGGCGCCTATCTCGATCCCTTCCGCGTCGTCGGCAGGATGGATGACGGCGACGGCTGGTGGAACCGCTCGCCGCAGTTCCGCTTCACCAACCGCAACAAGCGCGGCCTGGCGCTCAACCTCAAGCACGCCGAGGGCCAGCGCGTGGTGCGCGAGCTCGCCGCGCACTGCGACGTCGTGGTCGAGAATTTCCGCCGCGGCGTGCTCGACCGCGCCGGCCTCGGCTGGCGCGACCTCTCCGCCGTCAACCCGCGCCTGGTCTTCGCCGCCATCTCGAGCCAGGGCGACACAGGCCCGGAGCGCATGAACGTGTCGTTTGGCAGCACGCTTGACGCCACCTCGGGCATCGCCGCGCTCACCGGCTACCACGGGGAGGAGCCGCGCATCTCCGGCATGGACGTGAACTATCCCGACCAGATCGTGTCGCTGTTCGCCACAGGGATGGTGATCACGGCGGTCATGGAGGCGCGCCGCAGCGGCAAGGGGGCCTTCCTCGATTTCTCCCAGCGCGAAGTCGCCTCGTTCACCTTGGGCGAGGAGATCCTGGCGGCGTCGGTCGACGCTTTGCGCCCGCAGGTGCCGCGCGACAACCACGAGGACGGCATCGCGCAGCAGGACGCCTATCGTTGCGCCGACGAACGTTGGATCGCCGTCACGCTCGACGCCGCCGATCCGGCACTCGAATCGTTCTGTGCCAGCCGAAGCAGCGCCGATGCCGTTGCGACTTTGTGCGCACGAGGCATCGCCGCCGCGTTGTGCCACGACGGCGCCGACCTGCTGCGCGATGCGACACTCGCCGGCGTCACCCTGGCGCGCGACGCCAGCGGCACCCTGGTCAAGGGTCTGCCGTACCGGCTCGACGGAAGAGGCATCGCCATCGAGCGGCCGGCACCGGATCTCGGCCAGCACACCGACGAAGTGCTGCGCGAGCTGCTGGGCTACGGCGATGGCGAGCTGGCGAGACTGAAGGAGGCCGGCGTCACAGCGACCGTGCCGGCGATCGGAGAGGTCTGATGGCGCGTGCCGAAGTCCGCCGGCTGATCGACCGCATGGCCGCCCCCATCATCGCCGCGCCGATGTTCCTGGTGTCCAATCCCGCGCTGACGCTCGCCTGCTGTGCCGAGGGCGTCATGGGCAGCTTCCCGGCGCATGGCACGCGCAGCCGCGAGGAGTTCCAGGCGTGGCTCGACCAGATGGTCGAAGGCATCGAGCGGCTGGAGGACGAAGGCCGCAAGCCCGCGCCGTGGGCAGTGAACCTGGTCGTGCACGCCTCCAACCCGCGCTATCCGGGCGATCTCGAACTGGTCGAGAAGTACAAGGTGCCGGTGGTGCTGACGTCGAAGGGCGCGCCGGGCGATGCCATCAAGCGCATCCACGGCTGGGGCGCGGTCGCGCTGCACGACATCGCCAACCGCCGCCACGCCGAAAAGGCGCTGGAGGCTGGCGTCGACGGCGTGATCGCCGTGGCGGGCGGCGCCGGCGGCCACACCGGCACGATCAATCCCTTCGCGCTGATGAACGAGGTGCGCCAGCTCGGCGGGGATTTCGCCATCGTGCTGGCGGGTGGCCTCACCACCGGCCGCGACGTGCTGGCGGCCGAGACCATGGGCGCCGATCTCGCCTACATCGGCACGCGCTTCATCGCCACGCGCGAGGCCATGGCCGCCGACGCGCACAAGCAGATGATTCTCGACACGCGCGCCACCGACGTCTTCCTGTCGGCCTCGATCGACGGCGCGCCGGCCAACTGGCTGACGCCGAGCCTCATTGCCGCCGGCATCGACCTCGACGTGCTGCGCACCACCTTGCCCGGCAAGGTGGTGAGCGCGCACGACAACAAGAAGCGCTGGAAGGACATCTACACGGCGGGCCACGGCGTCGGGAATATCGCCGACATCCCGCCCGCATCAGAGCTTTGCCGCCGGCTGATCGCGCAATATCGGGAGGCAAAGCGCCAGGTCGCCTAACTTCTCTGTCATCCTGAGCGCAGCGAAGGATCTCACGCTGGCGGCAGACTCGGTGATCGTTCCGTTAGGTCCTTCGCTTCGCTCAGGACGACAAGGGACTTCCGCTTCGCGCAACGACGCCGGTAGCGTACTCCTCGCCCCTGCTCTAGGCTTGCCGCCCACAGACGGGAGCGGCGCGTGAAGACCAAGGCAGCGGTGTGTTTCGAGGCCGGCAAGAGCCTCGAGATCGAGATGGTCGACCTCGAGGGACCGAAGTTCGGCGAGGTGCTGGTCGAGATCAAGGCGTCGGGCGTCTGCCACACCGACGAGTTCACCCGCTCCGGCGGCGATCCCGAGGGGCTCTTTCCGGTGATCTTCGGCCACGAAGGCGCGGGCGTCGTCGTCGATGTCGGGCCGGGCGTGATCTCGCTCGAGAAGGGCGATCACGTGATCCCGCTCTACACGCCCGAATGCCGTGCCTGCAAAAGCTGCTTGAGCGGCAAGACCAATCTCTGCACCGCGATCCGCGGCACGCAGGGCCAGGGCGTGATGCCCGACGGCACCTCGCGCTTTTCGCTGAAGGGCAAGAAGATCCACCATTACATGGGCTGCTCGACCTTCGCCAACCACACGGTGCTGCCCGAGATCGCGCTGGCCAAGATCCGCCCCGACGCGCCGTTCGACAAGGTCTGCTACATCGGCTGCGGCGTGACGACGGGCATCGGCGCCGTCATCAACACCGCCAAGGTCGAGGCCGGCGCCAACGTCGTGGTGTTCGGCCTGGGCGGCATCGGGCTCAACGTCGTGCAGGGCGCGCGCATGGTCGGCGCCAGCAGGATCGTCGGCGTCGACCTCAACCCCGCGCGCGAGGCGCTGGGACGCAAGTTCGGCATGACCGACTTCGTCAATCCCGAGACGCTCGGGGACAAGGACCTGGTCGCCCATCTCGTCGAACTGACCGACGGCGGCGCCGACTATTCCTTCGAGTGCGTCGGCAACACCAGGCTGATGCGCCAGGCGCTGGAGTGCTGCCATCGCGGCTGGGGCAAGTCGGTGATCATCGGCGTCGCCGGGGCCGGCCAGGAGATCGCCACCCGCCCCTTCCAGCTCGTCACCGGCAGGGTCTGGATGGGCACCGCGTTCGGCGGCGCCAAGGGCCGGCGCGATGTCCCCAAGATCGTCGACTGGTACATGGACAAGAAGATCGACATCGATTCGCTGATCACCCACGTCATGCCGGTCGAGAAGATCAACGACGCCTTCGATCTGATGCACGAGGGCAAATCCATTCGCAGCGTGGTGACCTTCTGATGAGAAAGATCGGCAACGCCACCATCGAGAAGGTCGAGGAGATCTGCGGCCCGGGCTTCAAGCCCAACCGCATGTTCCCGAAGTTCGACAAGGAGGCCTTCGACGCCCAGAAGGGCTGGATGCTGCCCGACCACATCGAGGCCGGCTCCGACCGACTGGTCGGCAGCGTGCATACCTGGGTGGTCAAGACCGGCCGCCACACCATCCTGATCGACACCTGCCTCGGCAACCACAAGCAGCGCCACAATCCCGGCTGGAACAACCTCGACACGCCGTTCCTCGAGCGCCTGAAGGCCTGCGGCTGCCCCGCCGAATCGGTCGACTTCGTGATGTGCACGCATTTGCACGTCGACCATGTCGGCTGGAACACCAGGCTGGACAACGGCCGCTGGGTGCCGACCTTCCCCAACGCGAAGTATCTCTTCGCCAAGCGCGAGTACGCGCACTGGGAGAAGGAGCGCAAGACGGTCGGCGCCGAGGTCAACGGCGGCTCGTTCGACGATTCGGTGCTGCCCGTCGTCGAGGCCGGCCGCGCGGTGATGATCGAGAGCGACCACCAGCCCGACCCGCTGCTCACCATCGTGGACTATCCCGGCCACACGCCGGGCTCGATCGCCATCAACCTCAAGGATGGCGGCCGGCAGGCCTGCTTCTCGGGCGACATCATGCACCACCCGATCCAGGTCTATCATCCCGACTGGTCGAGCCAGTTCTGCTGGGACCAGGAGATGTCGGCCAGGTCGCGCCGCAAGCTCCTCGAGGATTGCGTCGAGAGCAATGCGCTCCTCTGCCCCGCCCACTTCCCCGGCGCCAATGCGGGCTACATCAAACCCGAGGGCAACGCGTTCAAGATCGAATGGGACGTGCTCAAATGAAGGAGGACGACGAAGGCCTCGAGGGCAAGGTCGCCATCGTGTCGGGCGGCGGCGCGGCGGGCGACGGCATCGGCAACGGCCGCGCCGCGGCGATCCTGCTGGCGCGCGCCGGCACCCGCGTGCTGGTGGCCGATCGCGACAAGAAGCTGGCCGAGCGCACCGCCGAGATGATCAAGGCCGAGGGCGGCCACGCGCTCGCCCATGCCGCCGACGTCACGAAGGAAAAGGAGTGCCGCAACCTGGTCGACGCCGCGGTCGATCACTGGGGCCGGCTCGATTTCCTCGACAACAATGTCGGCATCGGCAGCCGCGGCTCGGTCGTCGACGAGAAGCCCGAGGAATACCGCCGCGTCATGCAGGTCAACGTCGAGACGATGTTCCTACTCTGCAAGCACGCCATTCCGGCGATGATCAAGACCACCCCCGACAAACCGGAGGGTGGCGGCGCCATCGTCAACATCTCCTCGATCTCCGCGCTCCGGCCGCGCGGCCTCACCACCTACACCGTCTCCAAGGCGGCCGTGATCGGCCTCACCCAGGCGATGGCGGTCGATCACGGCAAGGATCGCATCCGGGTCAACTGCATCTGCCCCGGGCCGATGTACACGCCCATGGTGGCGGTGCGCGGCAACACGACCATGAGCGAGACGGCGCGCGCCCGCCGCGCCCAGGCCTCGGTGCTCAAGATCGAGGGCACCGGCTGGGACATCGGCAATGCCGTGCGCTTCCTGCTGAGCGACCGCGCCCGCTACATCACCGGCCAGGTCCTGGTGGTCGACGGCGGCGTGACATTGCAGGGGCCGGAGCGGGATAGTGAAGGTCATTGAGTTCTCATGTTCCTCTCCCCCGCTAGGGGGAGAGGCGAGGAGAGGGGGTTACAAGAGCTTTCGAAGCCCCCTCTCCTAACCTCTCCCCCTAGCGGGGGAGAGGAATAAGAAGAAGAGGAAAAGGAGGAAACAAAAGAATGGCCCGCCTGCCCTATCTCGAGCCCGACCAGGTCGCGCCCGAGTATCGCGACATGCTGAAGCGCAACACCAACCTGCACAAGCTGCTGGTCAATTCGCCGGACATGGCCAGGGCGTTCAACGGCATCGGCAACTTCATCCGCTTCAAGAGCAGGCTCGATCCCCGGCTGCGCGAGCTCGCCATCCTGCAGGTCGGCTGGCTGGAGAAGTCGGAGTACGAATTCACCCACCATGTCAGGATCGGCCGGGAGTTCGGCGTCACCGACGACGACATCCAGGGCATCTTCGACGAGACCGCGGGCAAGCCCTCCAGGCTCGAGCCGTTGGCCAAGGCGATCCTCAAGGGCGCGCGCGAGATGACGCGCGATCTCGCCATGACCGACGCGACCTTCGCGGAAATAAAGCAGCATCTCTCCAACGAGCACATGACCGATCTGGTGCTGACCATCGCCTTCTACTGCGCCGTGGTCCGCGTGCTGGCGACCATGAAGATCGACAACGAGCCCTACTACAAGGAAGTGCTGCAGCAATATCCGCTTTAGCTTCAAGCCTCCTCTCCCCCGCCAAGGGGAGAGGAATAAGAGGGAGAAGAACATGCGCCTCAAGGACAAGGTCGCCATCGTCGTCGGCGCGGGCCAGAGCCCGGGCGAAGGCATCGGCAACGGCCGCGCCACCGCGCTCACCTTCGCGCGCGAAGGCGCCCGGGTGCTGTGCGTCGACAATCGGCTCGCGTCCGCGCAGGAGACCGTCGACCTGATCGAAAAGAACCAGGGCACCGCGCTCGCCTTCCAGGCCGACGTCACCAAGGCCAAGGACATCAAGGCCATGGTCGCCGAGGCGATGGGCAAGTGGGGCCGCATCGACGTGCTGCACAACAATGTCGGCGTCAGCCTCGCCGGCGGCGACGCCGAGCTCGACAAGATCACCGAGGAGGCGTTCGACCGCTGCGTGGCGATCAACCTCAAGAGCTGCATCCTCGCCTGCAAGGAGGTGCTGCCGATCATGCGCCGGCAGAAGAGCGGCGCCATCATCAACATCTCCTCGATGGCGGTGATCACCACCTACCCCTACGTCGCCTACAAGGCGACCAAGGCGGCGATGGTCAGCTTCACCGAGCAGCTCGCCTACCAGAACGCCGAGCACGGCGTGCGCGCCAACGTGATCCTGCCCGGCCTGATGAACACGCCGATGGCCGTCGACACCCGCGCCCGCGAATGGGGCAAGACCCGCGCCGAGGTCGAGGCCGATCGCGATTCCAAGGTGCCGCTGCGCCACAAGATGGGCACCGGCTGGGACGTCGCCAACGCCGCCCTGTTCCTGGCGTCGGACGAGGCGAACTTCATCACCGGCGTGACCTTGCCGGTCGATGGTGGAGCGAGTGTGAGGCGGGGCTGAGTCCGGACAACAAGGACCGGATATTTCGACTGCTTCATCCATTCGTGAAAGCACTCGACGACATACTGGGCTGTGACGATCTCAACAACCTGCTTCGTCGCCATCCCGGCGTTGAGACGTCTAACTTTAAGTTGTGGCTGACAAGCACCGCCGTAATACAGCCTGTGCTACACAATGCTGAGCATTTTCAGACAGAATTCGAAGTTGATCGCGTCCTAAATCGGCTACCACTAACCTATGCATCCTGTAATTGAATAACTACCCTACCTTAACAACTCCTGTGCGTTCGCCAGCGCCCAGGCATCGACCAGCACGTTGCGGTCCGACTTGAGCGCTGCAAGATGCGCCTCGCGCACGACGCGGCGCCAGGTCTCCGACGGCTCGATATCGGCGCGTGCGGTGAGGCCGAAATCGGCGGGGGAGCGGCCGAGCTTGGGCAGCGCTGCCCAGAGCTGGTCGCGGGTCGTCGCGGTGACCTGACCCGGCGAGCCGCCCGGCCATTCCTTGGGCGAGGCGATCTTGAAGCATTCGCCGAGCTCGCCGTCCTTGGCCACCCGCACCGGCCCACCGTCGTCGGCCTCGGTGAGCGCGAAGTAGCCGGTCATCGGCAGGCCGGGCCGCTCGCGCAGCACGGCGACGCCGTCGCGGTAGCAGACCACGCCGCCGCGCGCCCGCTCCTGCACCACGGCGCCCGCCACCACGAAGTTGCCGCCGGCGACCTGGCGGATGCCGGGCCGTGCTTTCTTGTCTTCCGGTGCCTGCGTCGGCAGCCCCCAGAAGAGGCCGCGCAGGCACTGGTCGAACCTGGCAGGCGACGCGCCGCTGACCTGGATCGCGGTCTTGCAGGCGCTCGCCATCCAGCTCATCAGCCGCGCCGGCGTCGGATTGAGCGTCGCCACCTCGACCGTGTAGGCGACGTCCTGCCCCGGCCCGGCGACGCGCTCGGTGTACTGGCAAAGGCGGAGCTGCGTGCCGGAGGGATACTGCCGGAGCCACGGCCACTCCGACGGATGGTGCGAGAAGACGCGCTTCCACGGCGCGGGCGCCGACCAGTTGGCGTGCTGGCCGACGATCACCGTGCCGCAGGTCGCCTGCGGCGAGACCGGCGGCGCCAGCACCGAGCGGCGCATCGTGTCCTCGACCTGGCCGCGCAGCTCCGCCGGGAAGTCCTGGGCGGCAAGCTGCTGGGCGCCAGCGGGCGCAGCGGCGGCGAGGCCGAACGATGCAGCGCATGTGACAATGAAGGGGCGGCCGAGACGGGCCATGGCATGTCCTCCGGCTCGATGCTCCCGACAACGCAGTGGTTCCGCTTTCGTTGCATCCCTCCCATCAAGATCGGCCGCCCACAAGTGTCGGCTTGCGCGTGCCGCCTTCTTATGTACATACAATTTCATAGGTACGCAGATGCGGTTCGAATGAGATCCGGCCAAGGCCCGGGCAAACCTGGCAAAGCACGGAGTCTCCTTCGAGCTTGCGACCCGGGTGTGGGACGATCCGCTGCACGTCATCCTTCCGGATCGGCTGGTCGATGGTGAACAATGCTGGCACGCGATCGGTGTCGTGAGGTCAATTACTTTGCTGGTGGTGGTGCATGTCTATCCGAAAGGCGAAGAAGCGGGAGTTGCGAGGATCATCGGGGCACGAAGGGCGACGCCGCACGAGCGGCGGCGCTACGAAGACGAGGCCCTTTAGCGTCGCCGAGCGCAGGCAGCTCACCCGTCTGGCGGCCATGCCCGACGATGAGATCGACACGACGGACATTCCAGAAGCGCCTGAGGAGAACTGGCGACTGGCACGGCGTGGCGAGCTCTACAAACCGATTAAACAGCCCGTGACCATTCGGTTGGACTCCGACATCGTTGCCTGGTTCAAGGCGCGCGGCCGGGGGCGTGGCTACCAGACCGAAATCAACAGCGCGCTTCGGAAATACGTAGCCAACCGCAGCCGGTAGTCGGGCTACACTCCTGCAAACAGCAGGAGGCCCCGTGGCAGATACCGATCCCCGGCACGACGAACATTCCGCCGCCTACCAGCGCGGCATGGCGCAGATCCGCAAGCAGCTCGGGCCGATGGCCGACGCCTACATCCGCAACATCAAGGCGCTGGCGCCGGAGTTCGCCTGGGTCAACGTCACCTTCCCGTTCGGCGAGCTCTATCCGCGCCAGGTGATCGACCTCAAGACGCGCGAGATGTGCACCGTGGCGGCGCTCACCGTGCAGGGCTTCGCGCTGCCCGAGCTCAAGCTGCACGTCAAGGCGGCGCTGCGCAGCGGCGCCTCGCGCGCCGAGGTGGCCGAGATCATCACCCAGATGATCGCCTATTGCGGCTTTCCCGCCGCCACCAATGCGCTGATGACCATGAAGCAGGCGTTCGACGAGCTCGACGCCGCGGCGCGGAAGCCCGCGCGGAAGAAGGGCACGCGCAAACCCGCGCGCGGGAAGCGCACGTGAGCGCCGCGCAGAACGGCGCCCGGCTGCTGGTGCGCCATCTCGAGGCGCAGGGCGTCGAGTACGTGTTCGGCATCCCCGGCGCCAAGATCGACCCGGTGTTCGATGCGCTGGTCGATTCGAAGATCAGGACCGTGGTGTGCCGGCACGAGCAGAACGCCACCTTCATCGCCGGCGGCCTGGGCCGGCTGACCGGCAAGGCGGGCGTCGTGCTGGTGACCTCGGGCCCGGGCTGCTCCAACCTCGTGACGGGGCTCGCGACGGCCAGCACCGAGGGCGACCCGGTGGTGGCGCTGGGCGGCTCGGTGCCGGTCGCGGTGCGGCTCAAGCAGACGCACCAGAGCATGGACACCGTGGCGATGATGCGGCCGGTGACCAAATACTCGGCCGAGATCGATTCGCCTCTCGCCATCTCCGAGGCGCTGGCCAACGCCTTCCGCGCCGCCGAGAGCGGCCGGCCGGGCGGCGCCTTCCTCAGCCTGCCCAAGGACGTGATGCTGGCCGACGCAGCCGGGCCGGTGCTGGCGCCGGCGCCGCGGATCCGGCTGGGCGCCGCCGATGCCGCGGCGATCGCCGCCGCGGCAAGGATGATCGACGCGGCGCGCGCGCCGGTGATCGTGCTCGGCATGCTGGCGAGCCGGCCGCGCGCCACCGAGGCGATGCGCGTGCTGCTGTCGCGCACCCGCATCGCCGTCGTCGGCACCTACCAGGCCGCCGGCATCGTGCCGCGCGAGCGGCTCGACTGCTTCGGCGGCCGGGTCGGGCTGTTCCACAACCAGCCGGCCGACCGCCTGCTCGACGCCGCCGACCTGGTGATCACGGTGGGCTTCGACCCGGTCGAGTACGACCCGGCGCTGTGGAACGCCCATGCCGGCGCCGGCCGCAAGCTGATCCATCTCGACTGCGTCCCGGCCGACACCGACCGCGACTACCGGCCCGACATCGAGCTGACCGGCGACATCGCCGCCACCCTGCTGGCGCTGTCGGCCGCGCTGGCGCCGCGCGAGCGCGCCGCCCAGCAGGACATCCTCGCCGAGATCCGCGCGGGCTTCGCCGCGCTCGCCGCCGAAGCCACCAGGCACGGCGGCACGCCGGTCCATCCGCTGCGGATCGTGCATGCGCTGCAGGAGCTGCTCGACGAGGGCGCCACGCTCTGCTCCGACATGGGCTCGTTCCACATCTGGATGGCGCGCCATCTGCTGGCGCACCGGCCGCGCCAGATCCTGATCAGCAACGGCCAGCAGACGCTGGGCGTCGGCCTGCCGTGGGGCATGGCGGCCTGCCTCGCCGATCCGTCGGCCAAGGTGATCTCGGTGTCGGGCGACGGCGGCTTCCTGTTCTCCGCCGTCGAGCTCGAGACGGCGGTGCGCCTGAAGTGCAACCTCGTCCACCTGGTGTGGATCGACGGCGGCTACGACATGGTCGCCATCCAGGAGAAGGCGGCCTACGGCCGCGAATCGGGCGTGCGCTTCGGGCCGGTCGACGTGGTGAAGTTCGCCGAATCGATGGGCGCGCACGGCCTCACGATCGCATCGCCCGACCAGGTCCTGCCGGCCCTGCGCCAGGCGATGGCGATGCCGGGGCCGGTCATCGTCGGCGTGCCGGTCGACTACGGCGACAATCCCAAGCTGATCGCCGCCATGCACGCCGACGTCATTCACTAGCGCGCGCGGCGACCCTCCCTTTCGTCGCTTGATCGCCAGGGCTGGATAATTTACGTTGTAAAAAATAGGGCGCGTCGAGAGCTCTGGGAAAGGGGAGGATGCCGCGAGGCCTGAGCGATGCCGAGATCGCCAAGTTCCGGGCGCGCCTGTGCAAGGCGGCGGTGCGGCTGTTCGCGCGCGAGGGCCTGCCGGGCGTGACCATGCGCCGGCTGGCAGCCGAGCTCGGCTGCTCGCCGATGACGCCCTACCGCTACTTCCGCGACCATCAGGACATCGTCGCGGCGGTGCGAGCCGATGCCTTCCGGCGCTTCGCCGACCTCCTGGAGGAGGCCTATGCCGCCGAGACCGATCCGGTCGCGCGCGCGCGCGCCGTCGGCCGCACCTTCCTCGGCTTCGCCTGCGACGAGCCCGACCTCTATCGGCTGATGTACGACGTCGGCCAATCCGACGAGGCCAGCTACCCCGAGCTGACGCGGCACCGCGCGCGCGCGCGCGAGGTGATCGTGCGCCAGAACGCGGCGTTGATCGACGCCGGCCTGCTGGAGGGCGACCCGGTGGAGCTCAGCCATGTCATGTGGGCGAGCACGCACGGCGCCATCATGCTCCATCTCGCCGGCATCCTGCCGCCCGACCTGCCGCTGCAGTCGCTGTTCGAGAGCGCGCTGCGGATGATCAACCGCAGCGCCCGGCCGCGCGCCGTCCGCCGCCCCGCCACTGCCACGACCCGCCGGCCCGCGCGCCGGTAACCGACCAAGGAGGACCGTCATGAACTTCAAACCGCTCGCCACGACGCTGCTGGCCGCCGCGTTGGGCCTTTCCGCCGCCGCCCAGGCGCAGGACACCGTGCGCCTGAAGCTCGGCCACTTCCTGCCGCCGCAGTCGATGACCCACACCGACCTCTTCGTGCCGATGGCGGAGCGGGTCAAGAAGGAGTCCGGCGGGCGCCTGGAAATCCAGCTCTTCCCGGGCGGCACGCTGGGCCGCAATCCGGCGCAGCAGCTCCAGCTCGTGCTCGACGGCGTCCTCGACATCTCCTTCATCGTGCAGAGCTACACGCCGGGCGAGTTCCCCGACAACTCGCTGCTCGAGCTGCCGCTCGTCATCCGCACCACGCGCGAGGCCGCCCTCGCCCACCAGCGCCTGTTCGAGCGCGGCCTGCTGCGCGGCTACGACAAGGTCAAGGTGCTGGGGCTGGCGACGACCTCGGCCTACAACCTCCAGCTCGCCTTCCCCTACAGCGCCCTGCCGGACCTGAAGGGCAAGAAGATCCGCGCCGCGACCTCGATCCAGTCGGAGATCATCACCGCACTCGGTGCGACGCCCGTCGGCAGCATCGCCGTCACCCAGACCGCCGAGTCGCTGAGTCGCCGGCTGATCGACGGCACCCTGCTGGGCTGGGAGTCGATGAACAGCTTCCGCGTCACCCCGGTGACCACTCACCACGTCATGGTGCCGCTCGGCGTCACGCCGGTCATGATCGCCATGAACAAGCAGCGCTACGAGGGCCTGCCGCCCGACCTGCGCAAGGCGATCGACGGAATCACCGGTGAATGGATCGCCGAGAACATCGCGAAGAACTACGACATCGTGGGCGCGAAGTCGCTGGCCGACGCCAAGGCCACCGGCCGCAACACCATCATCGAGCTCGACGCCAAGGAGCGCGCCGAGTGGGAGAAGACGCTGATGCCGATCGTCGAGAAGTGGAAGAACGAGCACGCCAACGGCAAGGCGCTGTTCGCCGCGCTCGAGGAGGAGCTGAAGAAGCTCCGCGCCAGGTGAGCCCGACATGAGCGGACGACTGCTGCGGCTGCTCGAACGGGTGCGCGAGGGCAGCCGCCGTCTCGCCTGGCTGGCGGTGCTGGCCCTGCTGGTGATCTCGCTCGCCGTCAGCCTCGACGTCGCGCTGCGCTTCCTGTTCGACGCGCCGATCCACGGCCTCGAGGACATCGTGGCGCTCGCGCTGATCGTCGCGGTGGTCGCCTGCTTCCCGGCGGGCTTCGCGCTCGGCAGCAACATCACGGTGCGTTTCGCCGGCCGGGCATTGGGGCGGCGCGGGCATGCCTGCCTCGAGAGCTTCGGCCAGTTCGTCGCGCTCGCCTTCATCGCCGCGGTCGCCTGGCAGCTCGTCGTCAACATCGCCGACGTGGGCGGCCGCACGACCTTCATGCTGCAGTGGCCGGTCGCGCCGGCGTGGTACGCCGCGGCGGCGCTCGCCTCGCTGGCGGCGCTGGCGCAGGCGCTGGTGGCGCTCTGCCACCTGATGGCGGCGATCACCGGCGCGCCGTCACCCGACGCCGAAAGCTCCGCCCTCTGACCCGGCCCCGCTCCCGATGGACCCGACCCTGATCGTCGTCGCCGGCCTCGCCGGCATGTTCGTCCTGATCGCCCTGCACGTGCCGATCGGCGTCGCCATGGCGGCGACCGGGCTGGCCTGCTTCGCCCTGCTCGAGAACGACCTCGGGCGGGCCTTCTCCATCCTCAAGACCGAGAGCGTCAGCGCGCTGTCGAGCCTGGAGCTGGCGGTGATCCCGCTGTTCCTGCTGATGGGCGGCTTCGCCTCGGCGAGCGGCATGTCGAGCGACCTGTACCGGCTCGCCCAGGCCTTTCTCGGCCATCTGCGTGGCGGCCTGGCGATCGCCACCATCGGCGCCTGCGCGGGCTTCGGCGCGGTCAGCGGCTCGTCGATCGCCACCGCCGCGACGATGACCCGGGTGGCCCTGCCGGAGATGCTGCGGCGCGGCTACAGTCCGCGGCTCGCCGCCGGCGCGATCGCCGGCGGCGGCTCGCTCGGCATGCTGATTCCGCCGTCGATCCTGATGGTGCTGTATGCCGTGCTGACCGAGCAGTCGGTGCTCAGCATGTTCGCGGCCGCCGTCATTCCGGGCCTGGTCACGGTCGTCTACTACATGGTGGCGATCGCCGTGTACGTGCGGCTGCAGCCGCAGGCCGGACCGGCCACCGAGCGGGCGGGCTGGCGCCAGCGCGGCGAGGCGACGGCGCGCAGCTGGCGCGTCGTGGCACTGGCCGCCCTGGTCAGCGGCGGCATCTACGGCGGCGCCTTCACCGTCAACGAGGCCGCCGCGATCGGCGCCGGACTCGCCTTCCTCTTTTACGTGACTGGCGCGCGCGCCGGCCGCGGCAGCCTGACCGGGGTGCTGGGCGACACGGCGGCGACCACGGCCATGCTGTTCGTCGTCATCATCGGCGCCTCGACGATGTCCTACTTCGTCACCCTGTCGGGCGCGCCCGGCCTGCTGGTCGCGTGGATCCAGGCGCAGGACCTGCCGCCGTTGCTGGTGATCTTCCTGCTGGCGGCGATGTTCATCGTCATCGGCAGCGTGTTCGACACCACGGCCGGCATGGTGATCACCCTGCCGTTCGTCTATCCGCTGGTCATCGGGCTCGGCTACGACCCGGTGTGGTGGGGTCTGGTGATGATCGTGCTGATCGAGACCGGCATGATCACGCCGCCGATCGGACTCAACGTCTTCGTGCTGCACGGCATGGCGCCGCAGGTGCCGCTTTCGACGATCTTCCGCGGCGTCGTGCCCTTCTTCCTGGCCGACCTCGCCCGCCTGGCGACGTTCATCCTTCTGCCCGACCTCGTGCTCTGGCTGCCCCGGCAACTGGGGCTGGCGAGCTACCTCTAGGACGGCGGTCCCGCGGATCGCCGTGCCGCCTCGACCAGCACGCGGATCGCCCAGCGCTTGACCGCGCGCGCCTCCGCAGGGTCGATCTGCAGCACGTCGCGCACGACCACCATGCCCTCGCTGCCGACGATCAGGGCGAGCGCCTTGACGAGCCGGTCGCGCGCGCCGGGCGCGAGCTCCTGCTTCGCCGGTTCGAGCGCCGCCTCGATCAGGTCGGTGCGACGGTTCTGCCGGCGCGGCAGGTCGCCGACGACGGCCCGCTGCAGCGATTGCGCCAGCATCAGTCGCATGCCGCGCTCGTTGCCGAGGAAGACCTCCTGCAGGGCGTCGTCGACCTTCTCCAGCCGCGCCACCGGATCGTCGGACGCGTCGCCCTCGAAGAGCCGCTCCGGCCCGAGCGTGGCCTGGTCGATCACGGCCTCGACCAGCAGCGCCTCGAGACTGGGGAAGTAGCGATAGGCGGTGGCGCGCGACACCATCGCGGCGAGCGCGATCTCCTCCAGGCTCGGCACGCGGCCGCCGGCCATCAGCCGCGCCGCCGCGCCCAGCAGATCCTTGCGCGTGCGCCGGCGCTGGTTGGCCCGCCCGCCCGCGTCGTCCGCATCGCGGCGCGGCATGGCGCGTCAGGCCGGTGCGAGCTGGCGCTGGATCGCGGCGAGGTCGATCCAGACGTTCTCGCGCCTGATGTCGCCCGACGGCGCGAACTCGACGACATGCAGCAGCCGGAACTCGAGCGGGCGGTTGGCGCCGTCGAGACCGAACGGCCGGCCGGGCGCGCGGCCGCGCCACACCGATTCGTCGACCAGGAAGTCCGCGCCGTAGAGCCGCTTGCGGCATTCGACCTTGCCGTCGGCGAGATCGGCGAACAGGGTCTCGTAGAACGGCCGCGCCGCGGCCGGACCACGCGTCGGTCCGGTCGGCCAGCCGACGATGTCGTGCTCGACGTCGGGGGTGAAGGTCGTCAGCACGCCTTCGACGTCGTCCGCGGCCTCGAAGCCGAAATGCTCGTCCATTTTGCGGTCCATGTCCGCGCGGCTCAGCGCCATCCTCGACGTCCTTTCTATGGTAGGAGCAGCGCCGATTAATGAGACTTGTGTCTCATGTCAAGAATTTAACCCAGGGTGTGGGATGGATTCGTGGACTCGGGCGAAAAGGCGAATGTTCACAAGGATTTGCCAGTCCACGGCCCGGTGGACTCCGGCAGGACTCCGTAGATCCAGTCCAG
This sequence comes from Enhydrobacter sp., assembly GCA_025808875.1. Taxonomy (NCBI): domain Bacteria; kingdom Pseudomonadati; phylum Pseudomonadota; class Alphaproteobacteria; order Hyphomicrobiales; genus Enhydrobacter; species Enhydrobacter sp. The sequence continues at coordinate 3,522,475 of CP075528.1, forward strand.
CGCGTCGAGCCACTCGTCCTGGCTCTTGGCGCGCATGATCGAATTGCGCAGCGCGGCGTGCGGTCCGGCCGGGTGATAGACGTGGTCGCCCATGGCACGCGAGGTGAGCTGCACGCGCGCGGTGCGCAGGACGCGGCGGTCGCGATAGTTGGCGAGGCCGGCGGGCAGGTCGTCGTCCACCGCGGCCAGCGAATCGGCGAGGCAGACGGCATCCTCCATCGCCATGCAGGCGCCCTGCGCCATGTATTGCAGCATCGGGTGCGCGGCGTCGCCGAGCAACGCCACCCGGCCGTCGATCCAGCCGTGCACCGGCTCGCGATCGCACAACACCCACATCCGCCAATCCTGGCCGTGGCGGATGATGGTCTGCGCGCGCTCGCAGACGTGAGCGAAGCCGCGCGCCACCTCCTCGATCGACACCGGCTTGCCGGCGACCGGCTCGGGCGCGTCGTTGTGGTAGGTCACCACGAGGTTGAACACTTTCCAGCCCGACAGCGGATAGTGGACAATGTGGCACTTCGGCCCGGCCCACAGCGTGGCGGCGTTCCAGCGCAGATCCTCGGGCATGCGCTCAGTCGGGATCACCGAGCGGTAGGTGGTGTGGCCGGAGACACGCGGCGGGCCGTCGCCCACCACCTGGCGGCGGACGTTGGACCACAGGCCGTCGGCGCCGACCAGCGCCGCGCCCGGGACGCGATCGCCGCCCGCGAGGATCGCGGTGACGCCACCGCCATCCTGGTCGTAACCCGTGACCTCGCTCGACGTCCTGAGCTCGATCAGCGGATGGTCGCGGCAGCCCTCGAGCAGCACGCCGTGCAGATCGCCGCGATGGACCACGGCATAGGGATTGCCGAAGCGGGCGCGGAACTTCTCGCCGAGATCGATGTGGCAGATCTCGCCGTCCTCGATCGCGTCCATCAGGCGCAGCTTGTCGATATAGACCGCCATGCCGCGCGCCGCCGCGCCGACGCCGAGGCGGTCGAAGCAGTGGAAGGCGTTGGGACCGAGCTGGATGCCGGCACCGATCTCGCCGAGCCGGCTCGCCTTCTCCAGCACCAGCGAGGCGATGTCCCTCTGCGCCAGCGCCAGCGCGGTGGCGAGGCCGCCGATGCCGCCGCCGGCGACGAGGACCCTATTTCGGTCCACCGACCACCCTGGCGTCGCGCAGGCGCGCGATCTCGTGGTCGGGCAGGCCGAGGATGCCCGACAGGATCTCGTCGGTGTGCTGGCCGAGCCGCGGCGCGGGTCTCGGTGCCTCGCGCGTGAAGCTGCCGAATTGCAGCGGGCTCGCCGCCACCGGATAGGCGCCGATGCCGGGCTGGTCGATCACCGTGAACATGGGATTGTCGCGCACCGCGTCCCTGTCGGCGGCCAGCTCGCGGAAGGTGAGATACGGCGCCCACAGCGCGCCCGCCTTCCTGAGTGCCGCGCTCACCTCGTCGGCGGTGTGCGCCGCCACCCACGGCTCGATCACGGCGCAGAGGCTGGCGCGCGCGTTCCAGCGGCCGGCATCGGTCTTGAGATCGACGCCCGCCTCGGTCTCGAGCCGCGCGAACGCCTCGGCGAAGCCGCCGGCGGCGGCCAGCGCGTCGACGTGGCGGTCGGAGAAGATGCAGATCATCACATGGCGGCCGTCCTTCGTCCGGAAGTCGCGGCCGAAGGTGCCGAAGATCTCGTTGCCGTAGCGCGGCCGGTCGACCCGGTTGACGACGGCCTCGCCGATGTAGCCGAGCGCCGAGGTCGCCGCGAGCGCCATGTCCTGCAGCGGCAGCACGATGCGCTGGCCCTTGCCGGTCAGCCGGCGGTGCCGCTCGGCGGCGAGGATCGCCAGGGCGCCGGCATAGGCGGTGGCGAGATCCCACGGCGGCGCCACCGCATTGACCGGCCGGTCGTGGCCGACCGGGCCGCTCACCATCGGGAAGCCGGTGATGGCGTTCACCGTGTAATCGACATTGGCCGTGCCGTGACGGTCGCCGACGATGTTCAGCGCGATCAGGTCAGCGCGTCTTTTCGCCAGCTCCTCGTAGGAGAGCCAGCCGCGCGCCGGCATGTTGGTGGTGAAGATACCCGCGCCCTCGCCGGGGGCGGCGATCAGCGCCGTGAGGAGCTCGCGGCCCTTCGGGTTGCGCAGGTCGACGGCGATCGAGCGCTTGCCCTTGTTGAGGCCCGCCCAATAGATCGACGTGCCGTCCTTCGTGACCGGCCAGCGGTCGCTGTCGAGGCCGCCGGCGATGTCGTCGAAGCGGATCACGTCGGCGCCGAGCTGCGCCAGGGTCATGCCGCCCAGCGGGGCGGCGATGAAGGCCGAGCCTTCGACGATGCGAAGGCCCGCGAGAATGCCGGTCATGTGCGTTTCCGTGTCTTCTTATGATCTTGCCGCTTTTGCCTTGTCGGGCAGGTTGTTCCTGCGCTTGTCGAGCCACCAGCCGTATTCCGGCGTCCACATGTCGAAAGCCTCGTCGCAGCCCAGCTCCTGCGCCGCGTGCAGCGCCCAGAACGGGTCGTAGAGCGCCTGCCGGCCGATCGCGACCAGGTCGGCGTCGCCCGCCTGCAGAATCGCCTCGGCCTGCGGCCCGTCGAGGATCAGGCCGACCGCCATGGTCGGGATGCCGGCGCCGCGCTTCACCGCCGCGGCGAACGGCACCTGGAAACCGAGCGTGCGCTTGACCGGCAGCGCGGTCGACAGCCCGGTGAGGCCGCCCGACGAGGTGTCGACGACGTCGATGCCGATCGCCTTCAGCTCCCTGGCGTAGGCGACCGTATCGTCGACATCCCAGCCGCCCGCGCCGTCGACTGCCGAGACGCGGATGAACATCGGCTTGTGCGCGGGCCAGGCCTCGCGCACGGCGCGCGCCGCGGCGAGCGGGAAGCGCATGCGGCCGGCACGATCGCCGCCGTACTGGTCGTTGCGCTGGTTGCTGATCGGCGACAGGAATTGGGCGAGCAGGTAGCCGTGCGCGCCGTGGATCTCGACCACGTCGTAGCCGGCGGCGTCGGCACGCCGTGCCGCCTGGCCGAACTTCCGCACGATGTCGTCGATCTCGTCGGTGGCGAGCTGCCTCGGCGTGACGTAGCCCTCGCCGGCGGCGAGCGGCGACGGTCCGACCAGCTCCCAGCGCTGCCAGCCCGCCCCTTGCGGCCCGAGCTGGCCGGGCTTGTCGAAGGAGCGTGGTGTCGATCCCTTGCGGCCGGAATGGGTGATCTGCGTGGCGGCGAGCGATCCTTCCTGCTTGAGGAAGCGCACCAGCCGCTTGTGGCCCTCGATCTGGCCGTCGTCCCACAGGCCGAGATCGCCCTGCGTGACGCGGCCGCGCGGCTCGACGGCGCAGTTCTCGGTGAAGACGATGCCGAACCTGCCGAGCGCGAACTTGCCGAGATGGACCAGATGGTAGTCGTTCACTTGGCCGTCGGTAGCGCGATACTGCACCATTGGCGAGACGACCGCGCGGTTGGGGGCCGTGACGCCGCGCAGCGTGAGCGGCGTGAAGAGGAGCGGCTTTTGCAAGGGTCGTGCTCTCCGGGGGAATGGCTCGGTTCGGCCGCGACCATAGACCGTCCGATGGCCCACGGCCTATCCTCCGGCCATGTTTGACCTCGTCATCCGAAACGGAACCGTGATCGACGGCTCGGGCGCACCGCGCCGCATCGCCGATGTTGCAGTGCAGGACGGCCGCGTCGCCGAGGTGGGGCCGAAGCTCGGCCCCGGCCGGCGCGAGATCGACGCGTCGGGACTGCTGGTGACGCCGGGCTTCGTCGACATCCACACGCATTACGACGGCCAGGCGACCTGGGATCCCTTCATCACGCCCTCGTCGTGGCACGGTGTGACGACCACCGTGTTCGGCAATTGCGGTGTCGGCTTCGCGCCGGTGCGGCGCGGCGCCTCGGGCTACCTCATCAACCTGATGGAGGGCGTCGAGGACATACCCGGCTCGGTGCTGGCCGAGGGCGTGAAGTTCGACTGGGAATCCTTCCCCGACTATCTCGATGCGCTGGCGGCGATGCCGCGCGCGGTCGACGTGGCGGCGCAGCTGCCGCATGGCGCGTTGCGCTTCTACGTCATGGGCGAGCGTGGCGCCGACCATGCCGAGATGCCCGACCAGGGCGAGCGCGAGGAGATGACGCGGCTCGTGGAGGAGGCGCTGCGCGCCGGCGCGCTCGGCGTCACCACCTCGCGCACGACCAAGCACAAGGCCCGGGACGGCCGCTTCACGCCGTCGCTCTCGGCGCGCGAGGCCGAGCTGTTCGCGCTGGCCGACGGCATGCGGCGCGCCGGCTCGGGCGTGCTGCAGGTCAACTCCGACTTCGGACCGGGCGAGTTCGAGGCGCTCGACGCGGCGGCGAAGCTCGCCGGCCGTCCCCTCTCCTGCCTGCTGGTCCAGGTCGACGCCCAGCCGACGCTGTGGCGCGAGACGCTCGACCAGATCCGCGGCGTGCGCCGCACCGGCCGCGCCGCCAACGCCCAGGTCGGGTCGCGGCCGATCGGCGTCATCATGGGCCTCGAGACGACCGTGCATCCTTTCGCCGGCCATCCGGCCTGGCTCGAGATGCGCGGGCTCACGCCCGCCGAGCGCTTCGCCCGTTTGGCGGGCGACGCGGCGCTGCGCCGCCGCCTGGTCGAGGAGCCGGCGCATGACGGCCCGCGCGCCTTCATGGCCGATGCCTTCCACAAGATGTTCCCGATCGGTGCCCGGCCGGACTACGAGCCCGACGCGGCGACCTCGGTGAAGGCGCTCGCCGAGCGCGCCGGCCGCACGGCCCGGGAGGTGGCGCTCGAGGCGATGATGGCCGACGACGGCAAGGGACTGCTGATGCTGCCCTTCGAGAACTACGCCTACGGCAATCTCGACGTGGTGCACGAGATGATCACGGACGACGCCACCGTGCTGGGCGTGGCCGACGGCGGCGCCCATGTCGGCGTGATCTGCGACGCCTCCTCGCCGACCTCGCTGCTCACCCTGTGGAGCCGCGATCGTTCACGCGGCCCCAGGGTGCCGCTCGAATTCCTGGTGGCCAAGCAGGCGCGCGGCACGGCCGAGGCCTACGGGCTGCGCGACCGCGGCCTGCTGGCGCCCGGCCACAAGGCCGACATCAACGTGATCGATTTCGACTCGCTGGCGCTCAGGCGCCCGGAAGTGGTTTACGACCTGCCGGCCGGCGGCCGCCGCCTGGTGCAGCGCGCCTCGGGCTACCGCCACACCTTCAACTCAGGCGTCGAGACGGTGCGTGACGGCGAGCTGACCGGCGCACGGCCGGGCCGACTGGTGCGCGGCGCCCAGACCCCGTCCTAAAGCGCGATGACTTTTCATTGAATCAACTCGCCGGCCCGGCACATGCGCCGCTTCGCTGCGAGCGCCGGGCCGACGAGCAAAGCAAAAGTCATCGCGCTCAGTCAAACCGTCATGTGGCGGCGCACAGCCTCGCCATCGAAGGTCTCGCGCGTTCCCGACATCACGATCTCGCCGCGATCCATGACGGCGAACTCGTCGGCGAGTTCGTGGGCGAAGTCGAGATACTGCTCGACCAGCAGTATCGCCATGTCGCCGCGCTGGCGCAGGAAGGTGATGGCGCGGCCGATATCCTTGATCACCGAGGGCTGGATGCCCTCCGTCGGCTCGTCGAGCACCAGGAGCTTGGGCCGCATGGTGAGGGCGCGGCCGATCGCGAGCTGCTGTTGCTGGCCGCCCGACAGGTCGCCGCCACGACGCCTGAGCATCGACTGCAGCACCGGAAAGAGCTCGAACACCTCGTCCGGCACCTTCTTCTGATCGCGCGGCAAGGGCGCGAAGCCGGTCTCGAGGTTTTCCTTCACCGTCAGCAGCGGGAAGATCTCGCGGCCCTGCGGCACCAGCGCGACGCCGCGCCGGGCGCGTTCGTAGGCCGGCAGCCTCGACATGTCCTGCCCGTCGAGCGCAATCGAACCCGAGGCGATCGGCTGCAGGCCGCAGATCGCGCGCAGCAGGCTGGTTTTGCCGACGCCGTTGCGGCCGAGCAGGCACGTCACCTTGCCGATCGAGGCGCCGAGCGAGACCGAGCGCAACGCCTGCGCGGCGCCATAGTAGAGATCGACGTTCCGGACCACGAGCATGGCTAGCGTCCGAGATACACTTCGACGACGCGCGGGTCGGCGCTGACCTGGTCAAGCGTGCCCTCGGCCAGCATCGACCCCTCGTGCAGCACCGTCACCTTGACGCCGAGCGCGCGCACGAAGCTCATGTCGTGCTCGACCACGACGACGGAATGCGTGCGGTTGATCTCGCGCAGCACCTGTGCCGTGGTCTCGGTCTCGACGTCGGTCATGCCGGCGACCGGCTCGTCGACCAGCAGCAGCTTGGGATCCTGCGCCAGCAGCATGCCGATCTCGAGCCACTGCTTCTGGCCGTGGCTCAGCCGCGCGCCCAGCGTGTGCCGCTGGTCGGCGAGCCGGATGACGGCCAGGATCTCCTCCAGTCGCGCATTCTCGGCCCGGGTCGGCTGGGACAGCAGCAGGCGGTACCAGCTCCGGTGGCCGGCCAGCGCCAGCAACAGGTTGTCGCGCACGGTGTGGTTCTCGAACACGGTCGGCTTCTGGAACTTGCGACCGATGCCCAACGTGGCGATGTCGGTTTCGTCGAGCTTGGTGAGGTCGGCCTTGCCGTCGAACACGACCTCGCCCTCGTCGGGCCGTGTCTTGCCGGTGACGACGTCCATCATCGTCGTCTTGCCCGCGCCGTTGGGGCCGATGATGGCGCGCATCTCGCCCGGCTCGACCAGCAGCGAGAGGTTGTTCAGCGCCTTGAAGCCGTCGAACGAGACGGTGACGCCGCTGAGATAAAGAAGAGCCGAGGTGCTCTTGGCCGTCATGTCGCGCCGGCCCTGGCTTTGCGACCACGAATCTGGCCCCACAGGCCGACCACACCCTTGGGCAGGAACAACGTCACCGCGATGAACAGGGCCCCCAGTGCGAACAACCAGATCTCCGGGATGGCGCCGGTCAGGTAGGTCTTCGCCCAATTGACCAGGAAGGCGCCGACCACCGGTCCGATCAGCGTGCCGCGGCCGCCGACGGCGACCCACAGCACCGCCTCGATGGAGTTGCCGGGCGAGAATTCGCTGGGGTTGATGATGCCGACCTGCGGCACGTAAAGCGCGCCGGCGACACCCGCCATGGCCGCCGACAGGACGAAGACGAAGAGCTTGTAGCCCTCCACGCGGTAGCCAAGGAAACGCATGCGGCTTTCCGCGTCGCGCACCGCCGTCAGCGCCTTGCCGAAGCGCGAGCCGACCACCGCGGCCGACATCACCAGGAAGGCGGCGACCATCAGCGCCGAGGCGAAGCAGAGCGCGGCGCGCGTGCCGTCGGCCTGCACGGAGAAGCCGAGGATGTCCTTGAAGTCGGTCAGGCCGTTGTTGCCGCCCAGTCCCATGTCGTTCCTGAAGAAGGCCAGCATCAGGGCAAACGTCATCGCCTGGGTGATGATCGAGAGATAGACGCCGGTGACGCGACTTCTGAAGGCGAACCAGCCGAGCGCGAGGGCGAGCACGCTCGGCACCAGCACGACCATGACGGCGGCGAACCAGAACATGTCGAAGCCGTGCCAGAACCAAGGCAGCGTCTTGTAGTTCAGGAACACCATGAAGTCGGGCAGGACCGGGTTGCCGTAGACGCCGCGGCTGCCGATCTGGCGCATCAGATACATGCCCATGCAGTAGCCGCCGAGCGCGAAGAACGCGGCATGGCCGAGCGTGAGTATGCCGCAATAGCCCCACACCAGATCGACGGCGAGCGCCAGCGCGGCATAGCAGAGGTACTTGCCGATGAGTTGCAGCACCCAGGCCGGCACGTGGAACGGGCTGGCGGGCGGCACGAACTGGTTCAACAGCGGCAGCACGATGCCGATCGCCAGCACCAACAGCACGAAGAGCTGGAGCTTGCGGTCCATGCCCTGGATCAGGAATCGCGTGATCATTCCACCGCGCGTCCCTTCAGCGCAAACAACCCGCGCGGCCGTCGCTGGATGAACAGGATGATGAACACCAGCACCAGGATCTTGCCCAGCACCGCGCCGGCGTAGGGTTCGAGGAATTTGTTGACGATGCCCAGTGCCGTCGCGCCCACCAGCGTACCGAACAGGTTGCCGACGCCGCCGAACACCACCACCATGAAGGAATCGATGATGTAGCCCTGACCGAGATTGGGGCTGACATTGTCGATCTGGCTCAGCGCCACGCCGGCCAGGCCGGCGATGCCGGAGCCCAGACCGAAGGTCAGCGCATCGACGCGCGGCGTTCGGATGCCCATGGCCGAGGCCATCGGCCGGTTCTGGGTGACGGCGCGCATGTAGAGGCCGAGCGGCGTCTTGCGCAACACCAGGATCAGGGCGACGAACACCAGGAGGGCGAAGACCACGATCCAGAGGCGACCGTAGGTCACTGTGATCTGGCCGACCTGGAAGGCGCCCGACATCCAGGACGGAGCACCGACCTCGCGGTTGGACGAGCCGAAGATCGAGCGCACGGCCTGCTGCAGGACCAGCGAGAGGCCCCAGGTGGCGAGCAGCGTGTCGAGCGGACGGCCGTAGAGGAAGCGGATGATGCCGCGCTCGATGGCGATGCCGACGGCACCGGCCACCACGAAGGCGAGCGGCAGCGCGATGACGAGCGACACGTCGAACAGGTGCGGCGCCGACGTGCGGATCACCTCCTGAACGACGAAGGTGGTGTAGGCGCCCAGCATCACCATCTCGCCATGCGCCATGTTGATCACGCCCATGGTGCCAAAAGTGATGGCGAGGCCAATGGCGGCGAGAAGCAGGACGGAACCGAGCGAGATGCCGTACCAGACGTTCTGCGCCGCCCCCCAGGCGGCGAGCGTCTGGCGCACCGAGGCCGCCGCCGCCTGGGCCGCCGCCTTGACGTCCGGATCGGTTGAATTGTTGGCGGCGCCCTGCAGCACGGAGAGCGCCTCGCGGTCTCCTCGGCGCTCGATCACGCCAAGCGCGTCGAGCTTCTGGGCCTTGGGCGCGTCTGAGACGAGCAGGACTGCGGCCCGCGCCTCGGCGAATGCCGCCTTGATCCTGGCGTCCTTCTCGGCCGCAATGGCGGCGTCGAGCGCACCGAGCGCCGCCGGATCAGGGCGCTTGAGCAGAGACTCAGCGGCGCCGCGGCGCACGCGCGGCTCGGGGCTCATCAGGGTGAGCGACCCGACGGCCGCCTCGATGACGCCGCGCAACCGATTGTTCACGCGCACCCGATCGAGCTCACCTTCGCTCGCACTGCCGGCCGGGTTGCCTGACACCGCCTCGCTCAACGCGAGCTTGCCGCCATCGGGCTTGCCGATGACGACTATCTGGTCGGACTTGCGGACGTAGAGCTGGCCGGCGCCCAGGGCTTCGAGGACGGGCGCGGCGCGTCCCTCGCCCGATGCGGCGAGGGCATTGATGGCGGTCTCGCGGTCGCCGAAGCCGCCCTTGGTCAGGTTGCCGACGAGGGTCGGCAAGTCGGCGGCGAGCACGGACCCGGCAAGCAGGAGGGAGCAGATCGCCGCGAACAGACCCCCGAATAGACGCAAGCGATGCATGGCCTGGATGACTTAGCGTTAAGACGGGAACGGGGCGACTCGAAAGTCGCCCCGCCCTGTGAGTTGACGGTGCGAGGACCTACTTGCCCTTGCCGCCGCACTTGCCCGTGGCGACGTTGAAGTTGCCGCAGTTCATGGGCTTGCGCCAATCGGCGATCAGGTCCTTGGAGTCCGGCAGGTAGTCGGACCACTCGTCGCCGACGACCAAGCCGGAAGTCTGCCACACCACGTCAAACTGGCCGTTGGCCTGGATCTCGCCGATCAGGACCGGCTTGGTGATGTGATGGTTCGGCATCATGGTCGAGTAGCCGCCCGACAGGTTCGGCACCGACACGCCGATGATGGCATCGATCACCGCGTCGGGATCGGTCGTGCCGGCCTTCTTCACCGCCTCGACCCACATGGCGAAGCCGATCACATGGGCTTCCATCGGGTCGTTGGTCACGCGCTTGGGATTCTTGGTGAAGGTCTGCCAGGTCTTGATGAAGGCTTCGTTGGTCGGGTTCTTGACCGACTGGAAGTAGTTCCAGGCGGCGAGGTGGCCGACCAGGGGCTTGGTGTCGACGCCCGCGAGTTCCTCCTCGCCGACCGAGAAGGCGACGACCGGGATGTCCTTGGCCTTGATGCCGGCGTTGCCCAGCTCCTTGTAGAACGGCACGTTGGCATCGCCGTTGATGGTCGAAACGACCGCCGTCTTCTTGCCGGCCGAGCCGAACTTCTTGATCTCCGCCACGATCGACTGCCAGTCGGAGTGACCGAACGGCGTGTAGTTGATCATGATGTCTTCCTGCTTGACGCCCTTTGCCTTGAGATACGCCTCGAGGATCTTGTTGGTCGTGCGCGGATAGACGTAGTCGGTGCCGGCCAGGACCCAGCGCTGCACCTTCTCGTTCTCCATCAGGTAGTCGACGGCCGGAATCGCCTGCTGGTTCGGCGCCGCGCCTGTGTAGAAGACGTTGCGCTGGCTCTCCTCGCCCTCGTACTGCACCGGGTAGAACAGCAGGCCGTTCAGCTCCTCGAACACCGGCAGCACCGACTTGCGGCTGACCGAAGTCCAGCAACCGAACACCGCCGCGACCTTCTCCTTCTGCAGGAGTTCGCGCGCCTTCTCGGCGAACAGCGGCCAGTTCGACGCCGGATCCACGACGACGGCTTCGAGCTTGCGGCCCAGCACGCCGCCCTTCTTGTTCTGCTCCTCGATCAGCATCAGCATGACGTCCTTCAGCGTGGTCTCGCTGATCGCCATGGTGCCCGACAGAGAATGAAGGATGCCGATCTTGATCGGCGCCCCCTGCGCGAACGCGCCGGTCGCGGCGCCGGCCACCAGGCCGGCCGCGACGAGCCCCGTCCGAATCATCGAACCCAACTTCATCCCGCTCTCCTTGTTCCTTCGACGGAAGCCCCGCCAAAGCCGCGGAAAGCGAAGATCGTGCCAACGGTCCTGTGGATAATCTCGAGAGCCTTAGTGAGCCGCTAGAATGAAGGCGCCACCGGCAACGATCAGGCCACCCAGGGTGCGCATGCCGAAGTCGCCCACAAGCCGTTGTGCTGCCATACCGAGCCCCAGGCCGATGGCATGGAGCGCGGCGGTGGCCAGCAGGAAGCCCAGCACATAGCGGCCCGTGTCCGATCCGGGGGCCTCGAGCGCGTGGGCATAGCCGTGGAGGATGGCAAACAGCCCCACCACGATCATGGCGATGTTCACCGGCAGCCGGACGGCGGCGGCGGCGAGGCCACCCACCAAGAAAACGGAAGCGACAATCCCCGCTTCTACAAAAGGCAGTTTTGTGCCTGCAAATCCGGCAGCTGCCCCCAAAGCCATCATCGTCACGAACGCCAGCGGAACGAGGTAGGCTGCCGACGGACGCTTCGTCGCCAGGAATGCCGCCCACATGCCGGTGCCGACCATCGCCAACAGGTGATCGATCCCCGTGAAGGGGTGCGCGAACCCCGAGGCCGCATGGCCCGAATGCGCCATGGCCGGACTTCCGGCGAAGAGCAGGGCGACACTGAGACCGACGATACGCAACATCTGCATTTCTCCCCTCGAAGGCCGGCCTACCGTGCCGGAAGGCCCCCCTGCCGGACGATGAAAGCGGCGATGTCATCGACGCCCTTGTTCTCCTTGAGATTGGAGAACAGGAACGGCCGCTGTCCGCGCATTCTTCGCGCGTCACGGTCCATCACGTCAAGATTGGCGCCGACCAGCGGCGCCAGGTCGATTTTGTTGATGACCAGCAGATCGGACCGCGTGATTCCGGGCCCGCCCTTGCGCGGGATTTTCTCGCCGGCGGCCACGTCGATGACGTAGATCGTGAGATCGGCGAGCTCGGGCGAGAAGGTAGCCGCAAGGTTGTCGCCGCCTGACTCGACGAACACGATCTCGAGTTCGGGCCACTGGCGGACGATATCGGAGACCGCGGCGAGGTTGATCGAGGCGTCTTCGCGGATCGCCGTGTGCGGGCAGCCGCCGGTCTCGACGCCGACGATGCGCTCCGGCGCAAGCGCCCCGGCGCGCGTCAGGAACTCGGCATCCTCCTTCGTATAGATGTCGTTGGTGACGACGGCGATGTCGTAGGCGTCGCGCATCCGCTTGCACAGCCGCTCGACCAGAGCGGTCTTGCCCGATCCGACCGGACCGCCGACGCCGACGCGCAGGGGACCTCGCAATTCCATGCTCAATACTCCCGTTCCAAGAGCGCCACGAAACCCGTCGCCAGCACCATGCAGATCGGCGCGTAGAGACGCCTGTCGCGCGTGGCGAAGGGCTCGGCCGGGAAGGAGCGACGCCAGCGCGGACTGTAGGCGGCCAGGCCGCGCATGAAAAAGACCGCGGCGATGACGATGCGGCCGGTCAGCACGATCGGATCCTCCGGCCAGGCCAGGATCAACCACGGCCAGGCGGCGACGACCACGAGGAGGACGGCAACCGCATGGCACGCCCAGGCCGACGGCATGCGGCTCTGCCCCGTGCCGACGACGGTCCGGGCGAGTTCGGCCTCGCTCGACGCCGGCCACAGGCCGCCTCGCCCCCAGTAGACATGGAGCGCCGCGATGGCGAGCAGCATGGCCGACAGCAACAGGGCGAGCGCGATCACGAGCGGAAAAGCCGGGTGTACTGCGTCTCGTGGCGCAGCGAACACCAGTCGAGCAACGGCGTGGCCGTGCCGACTTCGTCGAGATCGGCGACGGCCACGGCCGCATCGGCGGTGGCGCGCACGGCGCCTTCGAGAGCCGCCAGCGCGAGCTGACCGTCGCTTTGTCCAAGCGGCACGGAACGGATGGCGGCCGAGATCAGGTTGGCGGTGAAGGCATGCAGGTAGCCGCCGAGCGCCGATTCGAGCGCGATGCCGTGCGCCGCTGCGGCGAGCGCCACCGCGACCGGCAGCGCCAGCTCGTCGCCCGCCTCGTGCAGATCGGGATGCGGCCAGGCGGTGCGTGTGATCGACAGGAACGAGCCGCCCTGCTGGCGCGATTCGAGCGCCATCTCCGATGTGCCGCGCCATGCCGCCGCGCGCTCGGCGACGGCGTGGAACAAAGGCCAGTCCTTCGAGGTCGCGGCACGCCAGGCGGCGGCGAACAGCGCGCCGTCGACGCAGCCCGTGCCGTTGCGCAGGACCGTGTCGAGCCAGGCGATCAGCGTGGCGCGATCCTTGATGACGCCCTCCTCCACCGCGGTCTCGATGCCATGGCTGTAGGAGAAGGCGCCGATCGGATAGGCGGGCGAGAGCCAGGCGAGCAGGCGGTAGAGCGAATCAGCCATGGCGTCCGCCATGCAGTGAGCCGTGACGATGCCCCGGATCGTGATTGTGCTGGCCGTACGCACCGCCCTCGGGATCGAACGGCGAGCGCACCTTGCGCACCTCGGCGCCGAGGCCCTTCAACATGTCGACGATGACATGATCGTCGCGGATCAGGATGCGGTCGCCCTCGATCTGCGCCGGCAGGTGACGGTTGCCGAGATGCCAGGCGAGCCGAGCGAACGAAGCTGCATCGCGCCCTCTCACCTCGACGAGGTCTTCCTCCGCCGCCCTCACCTCGACGAAGCCGCCCTCGGCGAGTTTCAGACCGTCGCCGCCGTGCAACACCACCGGCTCGACGAGATCGAGCAGGAAGTCGAGCCCGCCGTCGCCCAGCATGCGCAGCCGCCGCCGATAGCGGTCGTCGAACAGCAGGGTGACGCTGTCGACGCGCTCGGCGGCGGGCCAGCGGCCAGACCGCACGATTTCGATGGCGCGCTTCATCAGAACAGGAAGTAGCGCTGCGCCAGAGGCAGCACCTTGGCAGGATCGCAGGTCAGGAGCTCGCCGTCGGCACGCACCTCGTAGGTCTCGGGATCGACCTCGATCTTCGGGCAGAGCGCGTTGTGCACCATGTCCTTCTTGCCGATCCTGCGCGTTCCCCTGACCGCCGCGAGCGGACGGCTCAACCCCCACTTCTTCGCGATGCCCTTGGCGACACCGGCCTGGCTCGTGAACAGTACCGGGCTCGCCACCAGGCTCCGGCCGAAGGCGCCGAACATCGGCCGGTAATGCACCGGCTGCGGCGTCGGAATCGAGGCGTTGGGATCACCCATCGGCGCGGCGACGATGCTTCCTCCGATCAGCACCATGTCGGGCTTGGCGCCGAAGAAGGCTGGCGACCAGATCACCAGGTCGGCGCGCTTGCCGACCTCGATCGAGCCGACATGGCGCGCGATGCCGTGGGTGATCGCGGGGTTGATGGTGTACTTGGCGACGTAGCGCTTGGCGCGGACATTGTCGTTGTCGCCCTGCTCCTCCTTGAGGCGCCCGCGCTGCTTCCTCATCTTGTCGGCGGTCTGCCAGGTGCGGATCACGACTTCGCCGACCCGGCCCATCGCCTGGCTGTCCGACGACATCATGGAGAAGGCGCCCATGTCGTGCAGGATGTCCTCGGCCGCGATCGTCTCCTTGCGGATGCGCGACTCGGCGAAGGCCACGTCCTCGGGGATGCGCGCGTCGAGATGGTGGCAGACCATCAGCATGTCGAGGTGCTCGTCCACGGTGTTGACCGTGTAGGGCATCGTCGGATTGGTCGAGGACGGCAGCACGTTCTTCTCGCCGCACAGGCGGATGATGTCGGGCGCATGGCCGCCACCGGCGCCCTCGGTATGGAACGTCGCGATGGCGCGGCCCTTGAAGGCTGCCCGCGTCGTCTCGACGAAACCCGACTCGTTCAGCGTATCGGTATGGATCGCCACCTGGACGTCCATGCGGTCGGCGACGGTGAGGCAGTTGTCTATGGCGGCGGGCGTTGTGCCCCAATCCTCATGCAGTTTCAGCCCGCAGGCGCCGCCCTCGACCTGCTCCTTGAGGGCGGCGGGCTTGCTGGTGTTGCCCTTGCCGAAGAAGCCGAGATTCATCGGCAGGCCTTCCGCGGCCTGCAGCATGCGGCCCATATGCCACGGCCCGGGGGTGACGGTGGTGGCGAGCGTGCCGTGCGCGGGGCCGGTGCCGCCGCCCAGCATGGTCGTCACGCCGCTGTAGAGCGCGTCGTCGACCTGCTGCGGGGCGATGAAATGGATATGGCAGTCGATACCGCCCGCGGTGACGATCTTGCCTTCGGCCGCGATCGCCTCGGTGCCGGGGCCGATGACGATGTTCACGCCAGGCTGGATGTCGGGATTGCCGGCCTTGCCGATGGCGGCGATCTTGCCGTCCCTGAGGCCGATGTCGGCCTTCACGATCCCCCAATGATCGAGGATCAGGGCGTTGGTGATCACGGTGTCGACCGCGCCCTGCGCACGGGTGCGCTGGCTCTGGCCCATGCCGTCGCGGATCACCTTGCCGCCGCCGAACTTCACCTCCTCGCCATAGGTCGTGTGATCCTTCTCGACCTCGATGACGAGGTCGGTGTCGGCAAGCCGCACCTTGTCGCCCTTGGTCGGGCCGAACATGCCGGCGTAGGCGGCGCGCGAGATGCGCGTCGGTCCCTCGTTCGACGGGCCGACCTTGGCGATAGGCCCGAGCTTGCCCGAGACCCTGGCCTGGAAGCCGTGGCTCTCGCGCGATCCGAGGTAGGGAGTGAGCCGAACCGTACGCGACTGGCCCGGCTCGAAACGCACGGCGGTGCCCGCGGCAATGTCGAGCCGCATGCCCTTGGCGCGCTTGCGGTCGAAATTCAGCGCCTCGTTGGTCTCGAAGAAATGATAGTGGCTGCCGACCTGGATCGGCCGGTCGCCGGTATTGGCGACTTCGAGCGTGATGGAGTTGCGGCCCTTGCCCGTATTGAGCTCCAGTTCGCCCGCCGCCGGGAGAATCTCACCTGGTTTCATGGCGCGCGCCCCTCAACGGATCGGATTGTGGACGGTGACGAGCTTGGTGCCGTCGGGAAACGTCGCCTCGACCTGGATGTCGTGGATCATGTCGGCGACGCCTTCCATCACCTGCTCGCGCGTCAGCACCGTGCCGCCGTCCCGCATCAGGTCGGCCACCGAGCGGCCGTCGCGGGCGCCCTCGACGACGAAGTCGGTGATCAGCGCGATCGCCTCGGGATGGTTGAGCTTGACCCCGCGCTCGAGTCGTCGCCTCGCCACGTTGGCCGCCATGGCGACCAGCAATTTGTCCTTTTCCCGAGGCGTCAGATTCATCGCCCGCGCTCCTCCCTCGCTTCTTCGGACTATAGAGCCAGCATCAAATATGCCAAACGCGCGGCAGGCGCCGGCCGCGAAAATCGCCGAGAAAGCGCGTGACCGCCCGCCGCACCCCGGTCGCCTCGCCGAGCAGCCGCGCCACCATCACGCCGTTGACCAGCGTGATCCCCGCACGCACGCCGTCCGCCGCCTCGAGCAGCACGCGCGCCCGCTCGAAGCGCGGCCCGGGGGAGTCCCATACGCCGATCACCGTGGCAAGCGCGTTGGCCTCGCGGAAGCCCGCGCCTCCAGGCGTTTCGCCCTCGACGCGCAGCGTGTCGGTCCAGGCGAGCCGGCCGCCGCGCCGCACCGACCAGGCGTCCAGCAGCAGTCCCGACCGGAAGCGCTCGCCCGACGCCGCCCGGCCGAGCACCACCATCTCGCAGGCCAGCAGCGAAGCGCCGGGCGCCACGTCGGCAACCGTTCGCCGCTTCAGCCGGGCGCCCTGGAAGACGATCGTCTCCTGCGGCAGCCAGTCGAGCGTCGCGCCCTCCTCCAGCTCGATCGCGACATCGATGGCGCAGTGCGCGTCCGGATGGGCGGCACGATAGATTTTCTCCGCCGCCTGAGTGGCCACCACGGCTTCGCCGGTCGGTCCGACCGAGACATCCATGCGCAGCGAATCGCCGTCGGTGACGCCACCCGACGTCGTCACCAGCACGGCCTGAACGGGCTCGCCCGGCTCGGGTTCGGGGAACAGAACCCGGCAGGGATCGCGCTGATAGAGATCAGCCAGACGCGTTGCCCCGTCGCTCCTCTTGAACACGACCCGGCATTCGCCGGAAGCGCGCTGCAGGGCGGGACGGGTGGCGTTCATCGGCCAGCCCTTGATAGATTACGGATCGAAATGAGCAAGGCTTTCACCAAGGAAACCGACGGCGAACTGGACGACGACCCGCCGGAAGATACCGGGGGCCTGCCGGCCGGCGCCAAGAACTACATGACTCCCGAAGGCTTCGCCCGCCTGCGCGAGGAGTTGATGACGCTCATGCGCAAGGAGCGGCCCGAGGTGGTGCAGGTCGTGTCCTGGGCGGCGGCCAACGGCGACCGTTCGGAGAACGGCGACTATCTCTACGGCAAGAAGCGGCTGCGCGAGATCGACCGGCGCATCCGCTTCCTCAGCAAGCGGTTGGAGCGCTCGGAGGTCGTCGACCCAGCCAAGCGGCCCAAGACCGACCAGGTGTTCTTCGGTGCCACCGTGACCTGCGCCAACGGCAAGGGCGAGGAACGCACGGTGAAGATCGTCGGCGTCGACGAGGTCGATCCGGCCAAGGGACACGTGAGCTGGATCTCGCCCATCGCCAAGGCGCTGCTGCGCGCCCACGAGGGCGACGTCGTGAAGATGCGCACGCCGGTGGGCGTCGAGGAGCTCGAGATCGTCAAGGTGGAGTACCGCTAGCGCCGGTGTCATTCCGAGCGCAGCAGGGGACTTCTCCTGTCGCCTTAAAGGTCCCTCGGCCTTCGGTCTCGGGATGACAATGGGGCAAGCAGCCGATCGACGAACCTGGGCGAGTACCCGAGCAACGATTTCTCGTCGGCAAGTTCCTTTTCGAGCCGGCCCAGCGCCTCGAGAAACGAGCCACCTTGCGCCAGCGCCTTCTCGACCAGCGCGTGCGCCTTCTGCTTACCCAACTTCTCGGCCAGCAGGAACGTCGCGCGCTCGGCGAAGACGGCGGGTTCAACGGCGTCCATGTTAGCCTGGATGGCATCGAGATCGATCGCGAGGCCAGGCGCCACCTCGGCCATCGCTTCGACGGCGGAGCCCAAGGATTCGACCAGCGCCGCCAGTGTCGGCCATTCGGCCTGCCAGCCGCCCAGCGCGCGCTCGTGCTCCTGCGGCATCGCCGCGACGACGGTCGCCGCCAGCATGGGCGCGCGCTGCGCCGCGGCCAGCACCAGGGCGGCGCCCACCGGATTGCGCTTGTGCGGCATGGTCGAGGAGCCGCCGCGGCCGGCGCCCGACGGTTCGCTCGCCTCGCCCACTTCGGCCTGCATCATCAGAGAGATGTCGCGCGCGGCCTTGGCGAGCGCACCGATGACCAGCGCGCAATCCTGCGCCAGCGCCGCGACACGCACGCGCTGGGTGAACCACGGAGCCGGTGGCAAGGCCAGATCGAGTTCCTTGGCGAGCGACTTCATCACCGGCTCGGCCTTCGATCCGAGCGCCGACAGGGAGCCCGAGGCGCCGCCGAACTGCAGCACCTGTGTCTCCTTGAAGCTCGCGGCCAACCGGCGTCTCGCGCGGTCGATGTCGGAGACCCAGCCGGCGATCTTCTGGCCGAGCGACAGCGGCGTCGCCGGCTGGAGCAGGGTGCGGCCGAGCATCGCCGTGGTGCGGTGCTTCTTCGCCAGCTTGGCGAACGCACCGACGATGCCGTCGAGCTGCTTCAGCAGCGGCGGCAGTGCCTCGCCGAACTGCAGCACCATCGCGGAGTCGAGCACGTCCTGGCTGGTGGCGCCCCAATGCACGTAGGCGGCCGCGCCGACGTCGCGCCGGGCGACCTCGGCGGTGAGAGCCTTCACGAGGGCGACGGTGAGCGTGGCATTGCACCGTGCCGTCTCGGCGAGCGACGCGGCATCATAGAGCGTGGGGTCGCAGGCCCTGGCGATCGTCGCGATGTGCTTCTTGGGGATCAGGCCGGCCTCGGCCGTCGCCCGAGCCAGCGCCGCCTCGAAGCGCAGCATGTGGCGCAGGGTGGCCGCGTCGGAGAAGGCCTCGGCGGTGGCGGCCGCCGCGCCGAGCGCGTTCACGAGGCGACCGGCCATGTTCAGATATCGAAGAAGACTGTCTCGCGCACGCCGCCGAGATGGATCGGCAACGCCCAGGCACCCGATGGGTCGCGCCTGGCGATCAGCGTGGCGCGCCGCGCCGGCTCGATCATCTTCAGCACCGGGTCTTCGGCGAGCGCCGGATCGCCGTCGAAGTAGAGCCGCGTCGCCAGCCGGTTGAGCAGGCCGCGCGCGAAGACGGAGATGTTGAGATGCGGCGCCTGCATGCCGCCTCCCTGTCCTCCGCCATGGGGCCACGGCACGCGGCCGGGCCGCACCGTCGCGAAGCGCGCCGTGCCCTGCATGTCGGTCGAGGCCCGGCCGAAGCCTTCGAAGCCCGGATCGAGCGGCAGGTTGCGACGGTCGTCGGGATGGTTGTAGCGGCCGTGGCCGTTGGCCTGCCAGATCTCGAGCAGGCCGTCGGTCACGAGAGCGCCCTCCGCGTCGTGAAGCGTGAGCGCCACCTCGATGCGCTCGCCGGCGACACCCGGCGGCGCGATGTCGGCGCGATAGGCCTTCACCAGGGTGCCGAAGTAGAACGGGCCGATGGTCTGCGACGGCGTGAGACCGCTGCTCATGCGATCACTCCATCGGCGTGGCGTTGCGGCCACGCAGCACGATGTCGAACCTGTAGGCGAGCGCCCACTCCGGCCGCGTCGTCTCGATGTCGAAGGACGAGATGAGCCGTTGCCGCGCGCCGGCCGGCACCGACAGGTGGATCGGATCGATCGCCAGCAGCGGATCACCGGGGAAGTACATCTGCGTGATCAGGCGCGTGGCGAAGGCCGGCCCGAACAGCGAGAAATGAATATGCGCCGGCCGCCACGCATTGAAGTGGTTCTTCCACGGATAGGCGCCGGGCTTGATGGTGACGAACTGGTAGCGGCCCTCCGAATCGGCGCGGCAGCGTCCGCCGCCGTGAAAGTTGGGATCGAGCGGCGCGTCGTGCTGGTCGCCCGGATGGTGATAGCGGCCGGCGGCGTTGCACTGCCAGATCTCGACCAGCGCGTTCGGCACCGGCTTGCCGTCGTCGCCCAGCACGCGCCCGTGCACGACGATGCGTTCGCCGAGCGGCTCGCCGGAACGCTGCCTCGTCAGGTCGCTCTCGAGCGTGCCGAGATGCTCCGACGCGGCGAGCGGCCCGGTGATCTCCGACAGGGTCTGCGGCAGCACGATCGGCGCCTGGCGCGGCGCACGTCCGGGCGTCGACTTGTAGTCGAGTGACAGGTTGGGCGGATGCTGGTCCGCCGCGGGCCGGCGGTAAAGATCATTGGCCATTCAAACATTCTACCCTAGGCCGCCCGCACCTCCAGCCCCTTGGGTGTGGCACGGTAGCCGGTCAGCGTGCGCTCGGCATATCCGAGTCGCCAGTTCAACATCTTGGCGGCGTATTCGCCCATGCGCGCGGCGTAGGCCGGATCGCCGGCCCGGTTCACGAACTGGCCGGGGTCCGCCTTGAGGTCGAAGAACAGCGGCGGCAGCGCCGCGAAATGCACGTACTTGTAGTTCTCGTCCTGCACGACGGCGAGCGTGCACTTGTCCATCGGCGTGCCCAGCGCCGATTCAGGCTTGCTGTAGTAGAGATCGCGGAAGTCGAATTCGTAGTGAACCTCGGTCCGCCAGTCCGACGGTACATCGCCCTCGCAGAACGGCAACAGCGAATGGCCGTCGCATTGGCGCGGCACCGGCAGGCCAAGCCAGTCGAGGATGGTCGGCATGGTGTCGATCGTCTCGGTGAACTCCCCGACCACGGCGCCGCGCGTGCCATTCGCCTCCTGGCGCGGATCGCGGATGATCAGGGGGATGCGGTAGGATTCGTCGAAATAGCCGATCTTGCCCAGCAGGTGATGGTCGCCGAGTTGCTCGCCGTGATCGCAGGTGAAGACGATCAGCGTATCGTCCCATTGTCCTGTCTGCTTCAGGTAGTCGAAGACGCGGCCGAGTTGGTCGTCGACTTCGCTCATGAGGCCGCAATAGGTGGCGCGCATCTGCGCCACTTCCTCCTCGCTCATCTCGCTGCCGAGCTTCCTGCCGTCCTGGAAGAAACTCGCCTGCGCGACGTGGTTCACGTAGTAGCCGAGCAACGCGTTCTGCCGGGCCTCCTCGGCCGAGGACGCCGCCCGCACGGCTTTCGGCATGTCCTGAGGCCGGTACATGGCATTGTAGGGCGCCGGCGCGATGAAGGGCGGGTGCGGCCGGTAGTAGCCGAGATGCAGGAACCACGGCCGGCCCGCGCGGCCGCGCAGATACGCTAGGCCGCGCTCGGTGAACCAGGCCGTGTCCGACAGCTCCTTGGGGATCACCGCCGGTCGCGATGTGGCCCCTCCCGCGCCGCCATCCCCTTTCGAATCGGATCGCGGCAGCCAGATGTCTTCCCGCACCTTGGGCAGTTCGAAGCCCTGGCTGGCGACCCAGCCGAAATAGGCGTCCCGGTTCTCGAAAGCGCCGACTGCGTGGAAGCCGTCCATGATGTCGCCCAGCACGAAGAAGCGCGGATCGCTGGGTGCGGTCTTGCGCGGATCGGGCGTGGTGGTGGTGTAGCCCACCAGAGCCGGGTCGTAGCCGCCGCGCCGCAGCTCGTGGGCGAGGTTGGTGAAGCGGTCGGCCAGCGGAATGGTGTTCTGCACGGCCCGATGATTCATCATGTAGAGCCCGGTCAGCAGGCTCGCCCGAGCGGGACCACACGGCACGCACTGGGTGAAGTGGTTGCGGAAAGTCACGCCCTCGGCGCACAGCCGGTCGATGTTGGGCAACTTGAGATAGCCGGCGCCGAGCTTGGGCAACATCAGCCCGCGCCACTGGTCGACGACGATCAAAAGGACGTTCCTGACCCCGGACATGCGACCTCCCGACAAACTGCGCTAGAGTGTGCCCAATCCGGAGGAGGAGACAACAGGTGGCGAATTTCAAGATCGTTACGACCGGCCCGGGCAACACCGATCACACCCTCGAGATGGAGACGCTGGGCGCGCTCGGCGCGGAAATCGTCGAGATCTCGGGCGGCGAGGACGAGATCGCCAGGGCGGCGATCGATGCCGACGCGATCTACTGCAAGGGACGGCCCCGCATCACCGCCAAGGTGATCGAGGCCGGAAAGAAGCTCAAGGTCGTGTCGATCGGCAGCGTCGGCGTCGATTCGATCGACGTCGCGACCGCCACCAGGCTCGGCATCCCGGTGACCAACTGCCCCGATACCTTCATCGAGGAGGTGGCCGACCACGCCATGACGCTGATCCTGGCGAGTTGGCGGCGGCTGGTCGTGCAGGACCAGATGGTGCGCAAGGGCGACTGGGCCAAGGCCCGGCCGATGCTCTACCAGTTCCCGCGCCTGATGGGGATGACCCTGGGATTCATCGCGTTCGGCCACGTTGCCCGCGCCGTCGCCAGGCGCGCGCGGCCCTTCGGCTTCCAGATGCTGGCCTACGATCCCTACATCGAGGAGCTGGTGATGAGCGACTACGGCGTCCAGCCGGTGAGCTACGGTGAGCTGCTCGAACGCTCCGACATCGTCTCCATGCACGCGCCCGGCACCAAGGATGCGCACCACCTGATGAAGGAGGAGCACTTCCGCAGGATGAAGAAGACAGCGCTGTTCGTGAACACCGGCCGCGGCTCCACGGTCGACGAGCCGGCCATGATCAAGGCGCTGCAGGAGGGCTGGATCGCCGGCGCCGGACTGGACGTGCTGGAGACCGAGCCGGTGGGTCACAACAACCCGCTGCTCGGCATGGACAACGTCATCCTGACCGCCCACGTCGCCTCGGCGTCGAGCCGCTTCGACATCGCCCGCAAGCGCCGCGCCGGTGCCGAGATGGCGCTGGTGCTGAGCGGCAAGTGGCCGCGCTCGTGCGTCAATCCGATGGTCCTGGACAAGTCCAAGCTCGAGCGCTGGCAGCCCTATTCCATGGAACGCGGCCCCGGGAACTAGGGCGCCGATGCGGCGCGGCGCGGCGACCCTGGTCGTGGCGGCGGTCGCGACGATCGTGGCGGTCGGCCTGCTGGAGGTGCTGGCGCGCGTTTTCTTTCCCGGCTTCGATCCATCGGGCCGGATCGCCTTCACCCACGCCGTCGGTGATCGGCTGGTGCTGGCGCCGCCGAACGTCGACCTCCGCCAGCGCAAGAACACCGGCGACTACGACGTCGCGGTCCGCATCAACCGGCATGGGCTGCGCGACCCCCGGGACATCGCCGAGGCGGCTGCCGATGACATCGTGGTGGTCGGCGACTCCTTCGCCTGGGGCTGGGGTGTCGCGACGGGACGGCGCTTCTCCGACCTGCTCGAGCCGTTGACCGGCAGGCGCGTGTTCAATCTCAGCGCGCCGGCCGACCTCGACGGCTACCGCGACCTGCTCGATCACGCCCGCGCACTCGGCGCCCGGACCGGGCAGATCGTCCTCGCGCTCTGCATGGAGAACGACCTTGGCGACTATGACGCACCCGACGAGCCTTCCGGTCACGGCATGCGATGGGATTGGCGCGGCTGGCTCGAACATCACTCGGCCGCCTATCTCCTGTTCGCCGCCGTCGTCCATCAGACGCCGCCGCTGCGGGCCGTGGCGGTGGCGCTCGGCCTCGTCACGCCCAACCTGGCAGGCATTCCGCGCCACACGTTCTCGCGGGCCGTCGTGGAGTCTTCGGCCCAGCGCGTCGCCGGGCTGGCACGCGACCGGCGGCTGTTGGTGGTCGTCATCCCCTCGCGCGCCCTGTGGGTCGGCGCCAACCGCGACGTCGAGGACCAGGTTCACGTGGCGTTCGTCGCCGCGCTGGCTCGCGCCGGCCTCGACGTGCTCGACATGCGCCCGCTTCTCGAGTCGGACGGCGCTCCCCTCTCCCATCATTTCGTCAATGACGGCCATTGGAACGAAGCAGGCCACCGGCTGGCCGCCGGGGCGATCGCCGCGCGGCTGGCCCGGCCCTAGCGCCGCCGCCACTGCCGCGTATTGACCGCGCCCGGCGGAATCTCGCCGTTCACCAGCGCCTCGACCTGACGCACCGTGTCGAAGGCCTGGCTCTCGCTCGCGGGCGGCGTGAGGCCGCCGACATGGGGCGTGGCGATCACGTTGGGCAGACGCGCCAACTCGGGCGAAGGCATCTGGTCGGGCGCGCGCCCGACATCCATGGCTGCGCCGGCGATGCGGCCCTCCGTCAACGCCTTCGCGAGAGCGGCTTCGTCGACCAGGTTGCCGCGCGACATGTTGATGAAGAAGGCGTCGGGCTTCATCCGCGCAAAGGCTGCCGCGTCCATCAGGTTCTCGGTCTCCTCGTTGGCGATGGCGAGGCAGACGACGTAGTCGGCGCGCCCCAGCATCTCCGCCAACGGCAGTTTGGTGAAGCGTGGATCGTCCACCTGCGCATAGGGATCGCTCACCATTATCGTCATGCCGAGCTGCGCCAGCACCGGCGCGAGATCGCGCGCGATACGGCCGTAGCCGACGATGCCGACGGTGCTGCCGGCGAGCTGGCGGCCGACGCGGATCTCCGGCGCCTCGCCACGGCGATACTGGTTCGAGGCACGCGAGATGCCGCGCGACAGGTCGACCATCAGCCCGATCGTGAGCTCGACCACCGACTTCACGAAGCCCGCCTCCGCGTGCGTCACCAGCACGCCCGCCTTCGACGCCGCGTCGACGTCGATGTTGCGGATGTCGATGGCGCTGCGCATCACGACACGCAGCCTCGGCAGGGACTCGAAGACGATCGCGGGCACCGGTGTGGTGCGGTCGGCGATGATGAAATCGACATCCTTCGCCGCGGCGATCACGCCGGGCGGATCGAGCGGCGCATCGCCCTCGTGCAGGACGACCTCGACGAGTTCCTGCAGCCGCGCGAGCGCGCGGGCGCCATAGTACTGCTCGCGCGACCGGGGAACGTGGGTGAG
Organism: Enhydrobacter sp.; assembly: GCA_025808875.1. Classification (NCBI taxonomy): domain Bacteria; kingdom Pseudomonadati; phylum Pseudomonadota; class Alphaproteobacteria; order Hyphomicrobiales; genus Enhydrobacter; species Enhydrobacter sp. The sequence continues at coordinate 3,547,333 of CP075528.1, forward strand.
GAAAAGATTCACGCCTTCATCGGAGTTGTTTCGCCCAGCAGCGAAACATGGGCAGCGACGATGCGCCAGCCCTCCGGTGTGCGCATCCAGGTATGGCTCTGGCGGCCGATCCTGCTGCCGCCATGGCGCTGGAACTCGCAATTGGCCGTGCCGAAATCGGTGCCGTAGGTGACGATCCAGACCTTCAGGAGGTCGCGCTTCACCACGAATTTGGGGTCGCGCCCGGAGCGGAAGGCCGCGATCTGGTCGTGACCATAGAGCTGCTCGCCGATGCCGTAGCGCAACGTGTGCGGGCTCTTCCAGAAAAGCTCGTCCAGCACCGCGACGTCGTTGCCGTTCAGCGCTGCCTCATAGCGATTGAAGGCTGCCGTCACCGCGGCCACGACCGAGGGGATGTTGATCTCCATTGGTGCCTCCTAGGCCGGCATCGAGACGCAGACACCCTGCTTCTCGAGATGGGCGGCGACGCGCAATGCAGCCTGCTCGTTGTAGGGACGGGCGATCACCTGCACGCCGATCGGCAGGCCGCCGACGGCGCGCGTCGGCACGGCGACCACCGGCAGGCCGATGAACGAGATCGGCTGGGTGAACAGGCCGAGATTGGCACGCACCGGCATCTCCACGCCGGCGAGCTTCATCGCCACCTGGCCGAGCTTGGGCGCGGTGCAGGGCGTCGCCGGGGCGAGTACCACGTCCACTTCGTCGAACAGCTTGAGCACATTGGCGCGATAGCGGCGGCGGAAGCGCTGCGCCATGACGTACCACGAGCCCGGCAGCAGTGCGCCCGCCATGAAGCGCTCGCGCGTATCGGGGTCGAAATCCTGCGGGCGGGTCCTGAGCCGCGGCAGATGGAGCTGCGCGCCCTCGATCGCGGTGATGACATAGGCCGCCGATCGGGCGATGCCGGCCTGCGGCAGGGCAACCGTCCCGCGGGCGCCCAGCGCCTTCGCGACCGTCGCCACCGCCTCGAAGGCCTCGGGTTCAGCGCCGCGCGCGAAGTAGTCGCCGGCGACGGCGATGCGCAGCCCGTCGATGCCCTCGCGCAGCCGCGGCACGGTCGGGTCGGCGGGGCGGTCGGTGCAGACCGGATCGTCGGGATCCCAGCCCTGCATGGCGTCGAACGACAGGGCCAGATCCCCGGCCGAGCGTGCCATGGGTCCGAGATGATCGAAGGCATCGACGAAGGGATAGGAACCGGCGCGGCTCAGGCGACCATAGGTCGGCTTCAGGCCGAACAGCCCGCAGAGCGACGACGGCACGCGGATCGAGCCGTTGGTGTCGGAGCCGAGCGCCAACGGCACCTCGCCCGACGCGACGGCGGCGCCCGAGCCGCCCGACGAACCGCCGGTCATGCGCGTGGGATCGTGCGGGTTGCGCGACGGACCATAGTGCGCGTTCTCGCCGGTGAAGTCGTAGGCGTACTCGCCCATGTTGAGGCCGCCGACCAGGACGGCGCCCGCCGCCTCGAGCTTGCGAACGAGCGCGCCGTCGCGTCTGGCGATCGGACCGTCGACATTGATCTTCGAACCCGCCCGCGTCGGCAGGCCCTGGATGTCGAACAGGTTCTTGACCGCAAACGGCACGCCCACCAGCGGCCCGCGATGCAGACCCTGGTCGATCTCGGCGGCGCGCCTGCGTGCTCGCACCGCGACGATGTCGGTGAAGGCACTGACCGTCGGCTCGGCCGCCTCGATACGCTTCAGCGCCGCGTCGATCACCGCGCTCGCCTTGACCTTGCCGCCCGCTACCGCGCGCGCGATCTCGGCGGCCGTAGCGCTCTTCGACAGCGCGTCGCTCACGGCCGGAAGACCGGGCCGGGCGTCAGCTCGTCGTCGAGCTCGACGGCGAGCAACGGCGCGGCAATGGCGAGCGAGCGCTCGACGTTCAGGATCACCTTGTCGCGATACTCCGGCGCGATCGGCAGGCCGATCGCCCTGGCTCCTTCGTCGACCCAGCGCGCGATATCCGGTTTGTCGTCGGCCATATGGTTCCTCAGGCGAAATGACAGGCAACTTCGCGCGCCGGTCCGGCCGGGCGCAAGAGCGGCATCTCCGAGGAGCAACGCGGCTCGCCCCGCGGACAGCGACCGTAGAAGCGGCAAACCGTCGGATCGGGATCGATCGGGCTGCGCGGCTCGCCGCTCAACCTCAGCCGCCCGACGCGCCTTTCCGGATCGGCCTGCGGGATCGCCGAGATCAGTGCGCGCGTGTAGGGATGCCGGGGGTCGGCGAACAGCTCGGCCGCCGGGCCCGCCTCGACGATCTTGCCGAGATACATGACCAGCACGCGGTCGCACAGCAGGCGCACCACGTTGAGGTCGTGGCTGACGAAGAGATAGCTCATGCCGAGTTCGCGCTTGAGCGTCTGCAGCATCTGCAGGATCACGACCTGGACCGAGACGTCGAGCGCCGCCGTCGGCTCGTCGAGGATCAGCAGCTCGGGTTCGACGGCGATGGCGCGGGCGATGCCCACCCTCGCCTTCTGGCCGCCCGACAGCTGGTGCGGGAAACGGGTCAGCAGCTCGCGCGGCAGGCCGGTCATGTCGGCCAGCCGCTCGATGCGCGCGGCGAGTTCGGCGCCGCGGAGCGTCGACAACCGGCGCAGCGGATCGGCGATGGCGTCGAAGGCGGTGAAGCGCGGATTCAGCGAATCGCCCGCGTCCTGGAACACCATCTGGATGCGCTTGCGGTTGGCATTGCCGGCGAAGCCACGGGCGCGGATGTCGGCGAGCTCGGTGCCGGCGAGGCGGATGCTGCCCGAGGTGGGGTCGAGCAGGCGGTTGATGAGCCTCACCAAGGTGGACTTGCCGCATCCCGATTCGCCGACCAGCCCGACCGTCTCGCCCTTGCCGATGGTGAAGCTCACCTCGTCGACCGCGTGCAGCAGCCGCTTCTTGCCGACGTCGAAGCGCTTGGCGAGTTCGGCGATGTCGAGCAGCGCGCTCACAGCGGATTCCAGCAGGCGACGTCGTGGCGCTCGCCCACCGGCTTGTGTGGCAGCTTCCGCACGCAGTCGCCGATCACGCGCTCGCAGCGGCCGCTGTAGCGGCAGGCCGGCAGGTCGTCGCGCCGAAGGTCGGGCAGGTTGCCCGGGATCGAGGCGAGGCTCCGCAGGGTCGACGCCTCGCCCGGCGTCGCCGCCAGCAGCTTCGCCGAATAGGGATGCCGCGCATGGGCGAAGAGATCGCGGCTGGGCGCCGATTCGACGATGTGGCCGGCATGCATGACGACGATACGGTCGCAATGTTCGGCGGCGAGGGCCAGGTCGTGGGTGATGAAAATGGTGGCCATGCCCGAATCGCCCGCCAACTCGTCGATCAGGTCCATGATGACGGCCTGGGTCGTGACGTCGAGGCCGGTGGTCGGCTCGTCGGCGATCAGCAGCGTCGGCCGGCAGGCGAGCGCAATGGCGATCATGATGCGCTGGCACATGCCGCCCGACAGCTCGAAGGGATAGGCCTCGGCGCGACGCTCGGGGTCGGGGATGCGCACCTTCTTGAGCATTTCCACCGCCTTGAGCGGCGCGTCGTTGCGGGTGGCGCCGCCATGCCGCACCAGGACGTCGGCGATCTGCCGGCCGACCTTGCGGATGGGATTGAGCGCTGTGCGCGGATTCTGGAAGATCATCGACAGCTCGCGGCCGCGCAGCTCGGCGAACTCGCGCTCGTTCAGCGCCAGCAGATCCTGGCCGCCGAACATCGCCCTGCCCGACGTGACCTTGCCGGCCGGATCGAGGATACCCATGACGGCGAAGGCGGTGACCGACTTGCCCGAGCCCGATTCGCCGACCAGCGCCACCGTCTCGCCCTTGTCGACCGCGAAGCCGACATGGTCGAGCACCCTGACGGTGCCCGAGCGGGTGCGGAACTCGACCGAGAGATCCTCGACGGCGAGCGCGGGGACGGCGACATCCGTCATGTCCGCATTCTCGGGTCGATGATGTCGCGCAGGCCATCGCCCAGCAGGTTGAAGCAGAACACCGCGAGCATCAGCGTCGCGCCGGGGAACAGCGCGATCCACCACTCGCCCGACTGGATGAAGTTGGCGCCCTCGGCGACCATGATGCCCCATTCCGGATCGGGCGGGCGCACGCCCAGCCCGATGAAGGAGAGGCCCGCCGCGTTGAGGATGGCGTAACCCATGGTGAGCGACATCTGCACCATCATGATCGGCATGATGTTGGGCAGGACATGGCCCAGCAGCACGCGCGCCTCGCCGTTGCCCGAGAGGCGCGCCGCCTCGACGTAGCCCGCCTCGCGCCGCACGTTGGCCTCGGCACGCGCGACGCGGGCATAGAGCGGGAAATTGATGATCGCCGTGGCGATCACGATGTTCGTGACCTTGTTGCCGAGGGCGGCGACGATGCCCATGGCAAGCACGAACAGCGGGAACGCCATGATCGTGTCGGCGACGCGGCCGACGACACGATCCGTCCAGCCGCCGAAGTAGCCCGCCGCGACGCCCGACAGCGCGCCCAGCAGAAACGCCAGGATCACCGAGGCGAAGGCGATGGAAAGGTCGAGCCGCGTCGCCACCAGCACGCGGCTGAAGATATCGCGGCCGAGCTGGTCGGTGCCGAACCAGTGCGCGGCCGAGGGCGGCTGGAGCGCCATCGCCGCGTTGCTGGCCAGCGGATCGTAGGGCGCGATCAGCGGCCCGAACATGGCGGCGACCAGGAACAGCGCAAACAGGGTGAAGGCGAAGCCCGTCACCGGGTTCTCCGACAGCACGTAGCGGGCATGACGCAGCAGCGGCAGCATCAGACGTCCAGCCGCACGCGCGGGTCGACCAGGCCGTAGAGCAGGTCGATCGCGAGGTTGAGCGCGATGTAGAGCACCGCCATCGCCAGCACGAAGCCCTGCACCGGCGCATAGTCCGAGGTGATCAGCGCGTTGACGGCGTAGAGGCCGATGCCCGGCCAGGCGAACACCGTCTCGACCAGCACGTTGGCGCCGAGCAGGAAGGAAAACACCATGCCAAGCACGGTGATGACCGGCAGGACGGCGTTGCGGAAGGCATAGGTGAAAACGACGGTGCGGCCGGCGAGCCCACTCGCGCGCGCGGTGCGGATGAAGTCGCTGCCCAGCACCGACAGCATCGAGCCGCGGGTCATGCGGGCGAGCGGCGCCAGCGAGAAGATCGCCATCGAGATCGCCGGCAGCGCGAGCTGGCTGAGGGCGCCGCGGAACGCCTCCATGTCGCCGACGATCAGCGAGTCGATCAGGTAGAAGCCGGTGATGTCGGGCGGCGCCGAGAGGAAGACGTCGAGCCGTCCGGTCGGCGCCGGCGCGATCTGCAGCAGGTAGTAGAAGACGTAGGCGAACAGCAGGCCGGTGAAGAACACCGGCAGCGACACGCCGGCGGTGGTGACGACGCGGCAGAGATGGTCGATCCACGTGCCCTGCTTCACCGCGGCGAGAACGCCGAGCGGGATGGCGATCAGCACGGCGATCAGCAGCGCGCACAAGGTGAGCTCGGCCGAGGCCGGCAGGCGCGTGGCGATCTCGGTCACCACGGGCTGGCCGGTGGAGAGCGAATGGCCGAGATTGCCCTGGGCGAGATCGACGATATAGGCGACGAACTGCTCGGGCAGCGACTTGTCGAGCCCGAGCTTGGCGCGGATCTCCTCGACCGCCTGCGGACTGGCGGCGAGGCCGGCGAAATAGGCCGCCGGATCGCCCGGCAGCAGGCGGGTCAGCATGAAGGTGACGACGACGACCCCGATGATGCTCGGGATCGCCGTCATCAGCCGCGAAAGAAGGAGCTTCAGCACCCTTGGGCCGTGACGTGTGCGGCTTAACTCTTCACCAGCTGCCGGTAGTCGAGCTGGCGATGGAACCAGTAGCGGTAGCCGGTGACGTTCTTCTGCATCGCCACGTTGAGCAGCGGCTGGTAGATCGGCACGCGCGGCACGTCCTCGAAGGCGATGTCGACGAAACCCCTGACCGCCTCCTCGTACTCCTTGCCCGTGGTGAAGCGCGCCTTGTCGATCAGCGCGTCCATCGCCGGGTTCTTGTAGGACATCGTGTTGAAGACGGCGTTCTGGCCGTGATAGCACCAATAGAAGAAGTATTCGGGATAGTTCAGCCAGCCGCCGAAGGCGTTGAGGATCAGCGGCATCTGCTTCTTCAGCAACTCGGCGCGCCAGTTGGCACCCGGCACCTTGTTGATCGTGGTCTTGATGCCGATCTTGGCGAGGTTTTCCTGCACCAGCACCGCCATCGGTTCGTTGGTGCTGGCGAAACCGAGATCGAAGGAGAGCGTGGTTTCCAGCCCGTTGGGATGGCCCGCCTCGACCATCAGCGCCTTGGCCTTGTCGAGGTCGGTCCTGTAGCCATGCTTCTGCGGCCAGTAGACGCCCTTGAACTTGTTGTCGGCGCCGCCGAACAGCGGCGCGCCCTGGCCGAACATCACGGAGTCCATGATCTGCTGGTAGGGAATCGCGTAGGCCACGGCCTGGCGCAGCTTCACGTTGTCGAACGGCTTGTTCGCCGTGTTCATGCCGACATAGTTCATGGCGTTCTCGATCGGCGTGCCGATCACCGAGAGCTTGGGTGAGCTCCGGAGCTCGGCGAAATCCTTCGGCGGCAGGTCGAAGGAAAGGTCGGCGTCGCCGCGCTCGAGCAGCGCGCGCCGGTTGCCGGCCGACGGGATGATGCGCTGGATGACGCGGCGCACCTTGGGCAGCGGGCCGTTCTTCCACTCGTCGTTGCGCACGAAGATGACTTCCTGGCCGGGCTGCCACTTCTCGACCTTGTAGGCGCCGCCCGAGGCGTGGTTGTTCTTGCACCATTCCATCGCCCACGGGTCCTTCTCCGTGGCGTGCTTCCTGGCGAGCCCGGAGTTCATGATCACCGGCACCGGCACGCCGATGTCGGGCATGGTGAGCTTGTCGGCGCGCACGAAATCGACCCGAAAGGTATGATCGTCGACGACGACGAACTGTTCGGGCTTCTCGAGCGAGCCCGCCCTCATCTGGAAGGTCGGGAAGCCGCCCACCGTGACGGCGCGGTCGAACGACCACTTGACGTCCTTGGCGGTGATCGGCGTGCCGTCGTGGAACTTGGCGTCGCGGCGCAGCTTGAAGGTCACCGAGTTGGGCCCGAGGTTCCACTCCGTCGCCAGCTCGGGTTCGAGCTTGGTGTAGTCGTAGTGGTCGTTGCCGTTGGCGTCCTTCTTGACGCCGTAGGTCATCAGCCGGTCGTGGGTGTTCCACGACACCTCGTAGGCCGGCCGGTTGGCGCCGACGCCGTGGATGTCCATGGAGTTGGGCGGCGCCTCGGTGACGATCAGCAGCGTCTCCTGACGCGCCTGCGCCTTGGCCTCCGACCAGATCGCCGGTGCCGCCGTTGCCGCAGCGCCCGCCGCCGCAGTGGTCTTGATGAACGTACGCCGCTTCATGTCTGCCCCCTTGCTTCCCACGGACGAGTCGGAAGTAAGGTCAGCAAGCAGTGTGCCATCCTCGAAAATGCGTCTCCGATGGCGGATTCCGCTGCTTTTTCGGGCAGGATCGGCCGCCTCCCCGGTCATCCGGTGACATCGGCGGCCGACTGCGACGACAGGTCAATTGTATGCAATTTCAGCCTATTGCATTCTTTTTAGGCGTTGGCATTCATTTTGTATGCAATCTAGGACGATGAGCACCGCACGCGATCTCGGCCTTCACGCCCTCCATACCGCCTATTCCGAGGGCATCCTCACCTGTCGAGCGGTGATCGAGGACGTTCTGGAGCGTATCCGGTCCCACGGCGACGACGCCGTGTGGCTGTCGCGCATGCCCGACGACGTCCTGCGCGCCCGGGCCGATGCACTCGACGCCAGGCGCGGCGAGAAGCTGCCGTTGTTCGGCGTGCCCTTCGCGGTGAAGGACAATATCGACGTCGAGGGTCTGCCGACCACGGCCGCTTGCCCGGGTTACGCCTACACGCCCCGGACATCGGCGGCGGTCGTTCAGCGCCTGGTCGATTCGGGCGCCATCGTGGTCGGCAAGACCAACCTCGACCAGTTCGCGACCGGCCTGGTCGGCGTGCGCTCACCCTACGGCGTGCCGCGCAATCCCTTCAACGCCGACTACATTCCCGGCGGCTCGAGCTCGGGCTCGGCGGTCGCCGTTTCGGCCGGCCTCGTCAGCTTCGCGCTCGGCACCGACACGGCCGGATCGGGCCGCGTGCCGGCCGGCTTCAACAACATCGTCGGGCTGAAGCCGACACCCGGCCTGCTCAGCAATGCAGGCGTCGTGCCGGCTTGCGCCTCGCTCGATTGCGTCTCGATCTTCGCGCTCTCCTGCGCCGACGCCGACGCCGTATTGAGGGTCGCCGCCGAACTGCGCCCGGCGGCGGCGATCGGCAGCACCTTCCGCTTCGGCGTGCCGCGGCCCCTCGAATTCTTCGGCGACGCCGACTATGCGAGGCTCTATGGCGAAGCCATCGAGCGGCTGAAGGCGATGGGCGGCACTGCGGTCGAGTTCGACTACGCCCCGTTCAGCGACGCCGCCCAGCTCCTCTACAGCGGGCCGTGGGTTGCCGAGCGCACCGCGGCGGTCGGCGTCTTCATCGAAAGGGCGGGACCCGAGGCCGGGGTGTGGCCGACGACACGCGACATCGTGCTGGGCGGGCGCAAGTACAGCGCCGTCGACGCCTTCGAGGGCCAATACAGGCTCGCCGAGCTCAAGGCACGGGCCGACGCTGCGATGCAGGACCTCGATTTCCTGGCGCTGCCGACAGCGGGCACGATCTACACCCTGGCCGATCTCGCGCGCGAACCGGTGCTCTTCAATTCGCATCTCGGGCACTACACCAACTTCGTGAATTTCTTCCGGCTGTCGGGCCTCGCCCTGCCTGCCGGCTTCCGCGCCGACGGCCTGCCTTTCGGCATCACCCTGATCGCGCGCGGTTTGGCCGAGACGGCGTTGCTCGCCTTCGGCGCACGCTGGCAACGCGCCGTCACGCTGCCACTCGGCAGGACGACGAGCCGGCTGCCGCCGGCGGAGGCCGATCCGGTCGCCGCCGAGGATCGCGTCGCCATCGCAGTCGTCGGCGCCCACATGAGCGGCCTGCCGCTCAATGGCGAGCTCGTGGATCTCGGCGGCCGCCTCGAGTACTCGGGCAGCACCGCCCCGCACTACCGTCTCCATGCGTTGCCCGGCGGCCCGCCGTCGCGTCCCGGCCTGGTGCGCGTCGGCACCGGCGGCGGCGCCATCGAACTCGAAGTGTGGAGCCTGCCGGCCGCCCGGGTCGGCGCCTTCGTGCGGCGCATTCCCGCTCCGCTCGGTCTCGGCACGGTCGCCCTTTCCGACGGCACGAGCGTGCTGGGCTTCCTCTGCGAGGGCTACGCCATCGAGGGAGCACGCGACATCACCGCGCTCGGCGGCTGGCGCGCCTATCTCGAGGCCGCCGGTTGATCGCGCCTCCTCACAGCGCCTGAACGCCCGGCCGGCCCGACTCGACCGCGAAGCGCGCCAGCGTCGAGACCGGCGATTCGCGCTCCTTGACCGAGCGCACGGTGCGGAAGGCGACTTCGGCCGACTTGGGCGCGAGTGCCACGACCGCATAGCCGTTGGCGCCGGTGCGGCCGTAGCGGATGTGCGGATTGCGCGCCAACAACGCCTTCATGCGTGCCTCGCTCGGACCCTGCGAGGTGAGCGAGCCGCCGACGAATTCCGTCGCCACGACGGGCTCGCCGCCGCGGGCAAAGTCGCGCCGCAGGTCGGTCGCCCAGAAGGAGTGCACGTCGCCGCCGATCACCAGCGTGTCGCGCGTCGGCGAGGCCGCGACCTGATCGAGCAGGCGCCGCCGCGCCGGCGCATAGCCGTCCCAGCCGTCCGCCCAGTGACTCGTCGTGCCGTCTCGGCCGCGATCGAGCTCGGCCATCAGGGTCGGCTGCGCGATCACGTTCCAGCGCGCCGCGGCCCGGCGCAGCCCGTCGCCCAGCCACGCCTCCTGCTCAGCGCCGAGCAGCGAGCGGCGCGGATCGAGCCGCTCCTCGCACCCGGTCAGGAGCTTGCCGCGCGTCAGCGTCTCGCGGCAGGCGTGGTGCGAGCGGTGCTGCCGGCCGTCGAGCACGTGGAACTCGGCGAGATCGCCGAAGCGCAGGCGATCGTGCAGCCGCATCGACGGCCCCTGCGGACGCATCGATTCGGGCAGCGGCATGTGCTCCCAGAAGGCCTGGTACGCGGCGCCACGCTGGGCGAGGAAGCGCGCGCTGTCCCCCACCAGCGGCGAGACGTCGCCGGTATAGTCGTCGTCGACCTCGTGGTCGTCCCAGGTGACGATCCAGGGATGTGCGGCGTGCGCCGCCTGCAGGGCGGGGTCGGATTTGTAGAGCGCGTAGCGGTCGCGATATTCCTCGAGGGTCGTCGGCCGACCGACCTCGTGGCGGCGCACCAGGTCGCGGCCCCAGCTCAACTCGTAAATGTAGTCGCCGAGATGGACGAAGGCGTCGAGCTCCTCCACCGCGGCGTGGCCCAGCGCGGCGTAGTAGCCCTGCTCGTATTGCTGGCAGGAACCGAAGCCAAAGCGCAGCGTCGCCAACGCGGCCGCCGGATCCGCGGCCGTGCGCGTGCGGCCGATCGGGCTCGGCTTGCCGCGCACGACGAAGCGGTACCAATAGGTCCGGCCGGGCTCGAGGTCGCCCACCTCGACATGGACCGAATGGGCCCAGCGCGCCTCGGCCGTCGCCTTGCCCGACCGCACGACCTGCTGCAGGCGCTCGTCGCGACAGAGCGACCAACTCACCTCGATGGACTCGCGGGGACGTTCGTGCGGCTCGGCCGCCATCAACCGCGTCCACAGCACGATCGAACGCGCGGTCGGTCGGCCCGAGGCGACGCCCAGCCCGAATGGATCGTCGGCCAGCACCGGCTGGGCGCGCGCCATCGACGGCAGCCACGGGGACGGCAGCCACAGGGCCGGCACCACGCCCAGGAAAGCACGACGTCGCACCTGTCGACTGTGCGCCCGGCAAAGGTTCGCTTCAATCGCGGGGCGCCGGTCTGCTAGGGTCCGCCGGCGAGGAGGAACACCCATGGCAAAGATCGCGATCGTGACAGGAGCAGGCAGCGGCATCGGCCGCGCCTCGGCTCTCGCCCTGCTGCAGAACGGCTACAAGGTGGCGCTGGCGGGCCGGCGCAAGGACGCGCTCGACGAGACCGCCAAGATGGCGGGCAACAACGCGCCCAATGCCATGGCGGTGCCGACCGACGTCACCAGGCGAGACGACATCGTGGCGCTCTTTGCCAAGGTCAAGGCGACCTGGGGCCGGCTCGACTTGGTGTTCAACAATGCCGGCGGCGGGGCGCCGCCGGTGCCGCTCGAGGAACTGCCCTACGAGACCTGGCTCTCGGTCGTCGCCGCCAACCTGACCGGCCCGTTCCTGTGCACGCAGGAAGCCATGAAGATCATGAAGGACCAGAAGCCGCGCGGCGGCCGCATCATCAACAACGGCTCGATCTCGGCGCATGCGCCGCGGCCCTTCTCGGTCGCCTACACATCGACCAAGCACGCCATCACCGGCCTCACCAAGTCGACCTCGCTCGACGGCCGCGCCTACGACATCGCCTGCGGCCAGATCGACATCGGCAACGCCGTCACGCCGATGACCGAGCGCATGACCAAGGGCGTGCCGCAGCCCGACGGCACGACACGGGTCGAGCCGCGCATGGATGTCGACGCGGTCGCCAAGGCGATCGTCTACATGGACAGCCTGCCGCTCGACGCCAACGTGCAGTTCATGACCGTGATGGCGACCAAGATGCCGTTCATCGGGCGGGGCTAGGATCGGCGGCACCCTCACCGGCCTCGGCGTGCTGCGCAGTCTCGCAACGCCGGACAGCGGCCCTCAAGGCGGCCGACCGGTGCGACGCTGGGCGGTCAATCCGGCCTTGCGGAAGGTTTCTGCGGTTTCTGCAGCGGAGTTGACGCCGAACGGATGAACCAGCCACCGGGAGAGCGCGACATGTTGATCCGCGTTCCGAACCTGTGCATGCTGTCTGCAAGCGCCAGAGCAAAGGTGCACGAAAAGGGAGGCTATCATGGCAAGAGCTCCGTTTGCGTGCGTTGCGTGCGTAGTTGCCGGTGTAGTGGTCGCGTCGCCTGCCGTTGCGCAGGACATCACCTGGAACTTCAACATCTTCGGGCCCAAGCGCGCGGTCACCGCGGGCATCGAGGCGATGGCCGACTTCTACAAGAAGGAGTCGGGCGGCAAGTTCGAGATCAAGATCCACTACGGCGCGGCGCTCGGTCCCGAGCGGCAGGCGCCCGAGGCGATCAAGGCCGGCGGCTATGAAGGCGCCCAGCTCTGCGCCGGCTACTATCCGAACAAGTTCCCGTTGACGACGGTGATGGAGTTGCCGTTCCTGCCGCCGCGTGACCTGGCGCAGAACGCCGTCGTCAACCACGCCGTGCTGCAGCATCCGGCCATCGTCAAGGAGATGGCCGAGCGCTGGAACATCAAGTATCTGTCGCCCACCTTCCTTCCGGCCTTCGAATTCATGGGCAACAAGCGCATCGCGTCGGTTGCCGACATGAAGGGCGTGAAGATGCGGATCACCGGACTGAACGCCAAGGCGTTGCAGGCATTCGGCGCGGTGCCGACGATGGTCACGGCGCCGGAGAGCTATCAGGCGCTCGAACGCGGCACGATTGACAGCTTCGGCTTTCCCTACAGCTACACGTTCGGCGCCTACAAGCTCTACGAAGTCTCCAAGTTCGTGACCGAAGGCATGGCGATGAGCGGCTTCCTGTGCTGGCAGGGCGTCAGCCTGACGGCATGGAACAAGCTGCCGGACGATCTCAAGGCCAAGCTGCCACAGGCCCAGGAGGCGGCCACCAAGGCCTTGATGGAGATCTACAAGAAGGAAGACGACAAGTGGATTCCGCTGTTCAAGGAAAAACTCGAGGTCACGCAGTTCCCTGAAGCCGAACGGAACAAGCTCATCGAAGCCTCCGGCCCGATCTGGAAGGAGTGGGCCAAGGAACAGGATAGCGCCGGCCGGCCGGGCACCGAGATTCTCGAGTTCGTCAAGGCGGAGGTCGGCAAGGCCAGGACCGCGGCCAAGAAATAACCCGACCGCTGTCCTTCCATGCATGAGTTGATCTTACTGGCGATCGTCGTCGCCGCCTTGATGGTGGTCACGACGATCGCGGCAGGAATCGTCGGCCGCCTGCTGCGACCGATCGAGATGGCGCTGGTCGCCGTGGCCGCGATGCTCGCCGTCTTCGTGATGGCGTTCGTCGGCGCCGAAGTGGCCATGCGATACCTCTTCGTCGCGCCCATACCGGGACATCTCGAGCTCAGCGAACTGCTGATGCCGATCATCGTGTTCCTCGGGCTTTCCTATACCCAGGCCACGCACGGGCATGTCGGCATGGACCTCGCGCTCGACATGCTGCCGAGGAACGCGCGGCGACGGGCCGTGATGGCGACGCTGCTGGTCAGCATCTTCATCTGTTCGGTGCTCGCCTGGTTCAGCGCCAAGAACGCCTGGCAGCTCTGGCTCTACGACGACGTCACCATGTCTCCGCCCTACTTCAAGACATGGCCGACGGGCGCCGCGGTAACGCTCGGCTATGCCCTGACGGCGCTGCGCATGTACCTGCAATACCTTCACCTGTGGAATCCGGATCGCTTTCCGGCCAACGAACCCGAAGCGGGCGGCATGCATGCCGTCGAGTAGCCACCGCTTCTTCACTGCCGCCCCGACAACCCCGGAAGGTCCGCGTCATGGATACCGTTAGCATCGGCGTCCTGTCGCTCGTCACGCTGACCTTGATCCTGATGTCGGGCGTGCGCATCGCCTTCGCCACGGCGATCTGCGGCTTCGGCGGATTGTGGATCATGCGGGGTTACGACCCGGCGGCGGCGCTCTCGGCGCAATCCATCATCGGCCACGCCACCAACTACAACCTGCTGGTGTTGCCGCTCTTCATCATGATGGGCTTCTTCGCCTACTACGCCAACATCACGCGCGATATCTACTGGACGGCGCGACAATGGCTCGGTCATCTGCCCGGCGGACTCGCGGTCGCCACGGTTGCCGGCAGCGCCGGCTTCGCGGCGGCCTGCGGCGCCTCGACGGCCTCGGCCGCGGTCATGGGCCGAGTGGCTCTCCCCGAACTCAAGAAATACGGCTACGACGACAAGATCGCGACCGGCTGTGTCGCGGCCGGCGGCACGCTCGCCATCATGATCCCGCCGTCGGTGTTGATCGTGATCTACGGCTTCATCGCCGAGGAATCGATCGGTGCGCTGCTGCTCGCCGGCATCCTGCCGGGGCTGCTGCAGGCGGTGAGCTACATCGCCATGTTGCTGATCCGCTTCAAGATCAATCCCAAGCTGGGGCTGCCGATCCGCGGCATCACCTGGCGCGACCGTTTCACGTCCCTCAAGGGCGTGTGGGGCATGATCGCCATCATCATGTTCGTCATGGGCAGCATGTACACCGGCCTCGCCACGCCCACGGAAGCCGCCGGCGTCGGAGCGTTGGGAGCGCTCCTGCTCGCGATTCCCCGCATGCGCTTCAAGGAGTTCCGGGCTGCCCTGGTCGAGACGGTGCGGACGACTTCGCTCATCTTCGCGATCATCACCGGCGTATTGATCTTCGTCCACTTCCTCGGCTTCACCGGCACGCCGGCGGCGATCGCCGCGAGCATCACCGGTCTCGACGTGCCGCCGATCGTGATCCTGATCGGCATCCTGGCGCTCTATCTCGTGCTCGGCATGTTCATCGACGGCATCGGCATGGTGCTGCTGACCGTGCCGATCATCCTGCCGACCATCAAGGCGCTCGGCATCGACCCCATCGTGTTCGGCATCCTGGTGGTGCGCATGGTCGAGATCGGGCTGATGACGCCGCCGGTCGGCCTCAACGTCTATGTCCTGAAGGGCGTCGCAAAAAACGTCAGCATGGGTGACATCTTCCGCGGCTGCGGCTGGTTCGTCGCGGTCGACATCGTCAACGTGGCGATCCTGCTCGCCTTCCCGGAGATCATCCTGATCATCCCGCAGACGATGATAAAATCCTGACGCCGCGGGCCGTCAGTAGCCTTCACGCAGCAGCGGGAAGGCCGAATGCACGCCGGGCTCGGTGGCCGGCGCGGCGGCGGCGATGTAGCTCCTGTCGAGTTGATCGAGGCGGGTGACGCCCAGCAGGCCCATGACCTCCTTCATCTCCTCCTCGAGCAACTCGACCATGCGCTCGATGCCGGCAGCGCCCGAGGCGGCGAGGCCGTAGCAATAGAGTCGGCCGAGACCGACCCAGTCGGCGCCCATCGCGATCGCCTTGACGATGTCGGAGCCGCGGCTGAACGAGCCGTCGACGATGATCCTGGCGCGGCCCGCCACCGTCTCGACGATCTCGGGCAGGACCGCCGCCGAGCCGCGGCCATGGTCGAGCTGGCGGCCGCCGTGGTTCGAACAGTAGACCGCCCAGACGCCGTGCTGGCAGGCGATCTCGGCGTCCTCCGCCGTACCGATGCCCTTCAGCAGGAATTTCACGTCGGGGAACCTGTCCTTCATCCGCTTGAAATTGTCCCAGGCGAAGGCGGCCTGGTGGTCCTGGCCCGTCGCCGCCGTGCGCCACGACTTGACGAAGCGCTTGGCGATGTCGCGCTCGCGCCGCGAATAGACCTGGGTGTCGACAGTGATGCAGAAGGCGTCGTAGCCCGCGCCCATCGCCTGCTTGACCCGCTCGGCCACCCAGGCGTCGTCGCCGCGCACGTAGAGCTGGTAGATCTTGGGGCCGGCGCCGCCCTTGACGATGTCCTCGAGCCTGAGCGTCGTCACCGAGCTGATCATCATGCCGACGCCGCCGGCCCCGGCGCCCCTGGCCACCGTGATGCCGCCGCCGGGCTCGAAGGATTCGAGCGAGCCGACCGGTGCGAGGATCACCGGAATCCTGAGCTTGCGGCCGAAGATCTCCGACGAGGGGTCGATCTTCGAGACGTCGCGCAGGACGCGCGGGCGGAAGGCGATCGAGTCGAGCGCCATGCGGTTGCGGCGCAGCGTCGTCTCCGTCTCGGTGCCACCGATGAGGTAGTCCCAGATGTTGGCGTTGAGCCGCACTTTCGCCGCTTTCACGAGTTCGTGCAGGGCGACGTACTCGTTCTCCAACCCGCTTGCCATGGTTCCCCCGGACTATTCGGGCTAGGATTAGCCCAATAAGCAATGGGAGGAAACGATGCCGGTTCGCTCTGCCGCACCGCGCAAGGCGGCAACGTCCGAGGTCCGCGTCAGGCCCCTCAACGGGTTCATCGGCGCCGAGATCGAGGGTGTCGACCTGCGCCGCCCGCTTTCGCCCGAGCAGTTCCGCATCGTCCACGACGCCTTCGTGCACTACGAGGTGATCGTGATGCGCGACCAGGACATCACGGTCGACGAGCAGATGGCCTTCGGCGCGCTGTTCGGCGAGCTCTCGATCCATCCCTTCTCGCCCAACCTGCCCGACAAGCCCGAAGTCATCATTCTCGACTACTCGGCCGACAATCCGCCGGCCCTGACCGACATCTGGCACGCCGACGAGACGTTCCGGGAGGCGCCGCCGATGGCCACCATCCTGCGTGCCAAGGTGGTGCCCGAGGTCGGCGGCGACACGCTGTTTTCCAGCATGAGCGCCGCCTATCGCGGACTTTCCGAGCGCATGAAGCAACACATCCACGGGCTCGAGGCGCTGCACGACTTCAAGCCGTGGCGGCCGCTGTTCGGCGAGCGGGACCGCGCCAGGCTGCGCCAGCTCGAGGACCAGTTCCCCAATCCCTGGCACCCCGTGGTGCGCGTGCATCCCGTCTCGGGCCGCCGCGTTCTCTATGTCAACCGGCAGTTCTGCGTGCGCCTCAAGGGACTCAAGCCGGACGAGAGCGACACGCTTCTGGAGTACCTTTATCGACAGGCGACGATCCCGGAGTATCAGCTTCGGGTGAAGTGGCAACCCAATACGCTGGTGATGTGGGATAACCGGTCGGTGCTGCACTACGCGGCGCACGATTACTATCCTGCGCGCCGCGTCATGGAGCGTGTGACCGTGAAGGGCGACCGGCCGATCGGGGTACGCGGCGCCTACGCACCCGATACCGTTCCCGCCAATGGGACCGTCAAGCCGAGTATCCCGGAAGGCATGCGGCCTGGCCCAAGACGTGCGTTCGACCGGTACTGATTTTCGACATCATCGGGGCCATATTGTGCTGTGGGTAGAGCACACGAGGATGGGATGAAAAGGCGTGTTTT
Source organism: Enhydrobacter sp. (assembly GCA_025808875.1). Classification (NCBI taxonomy): domain Bacteria; kingdom Pseudomonadati; phylum Pseudomonadota; class Alphaproteobacteria; order Hyphomicrobiales; genus Enhydrobacter; species Enhydrobacter sp. Next base: position 3,564,549 of record CP075528.1, read on the forward strand.
CGCGGCAGTAATCGTTCTCGGCACCTTCTTCCTGGGGCCGCTGGCGACGGCCAATCCCCTGCCGACGATGCAAGAGACACCCTCCCTCGCCGAGCAGGTGAAATCGGGCGCGCTGCCTCCGGTCGCCAAGCGCATCCCCGAGCAGCCTTCCATCGTGCAGCACTTCCCCGGCGGCGACGGCATGGGTCGGGTGGGCGGCGACTTGAACATCCTGATCGGCGGGCCGCGCGACACGCGCCTGATGACGATCTACGCCAATGCGCGCCTGATCGTCTACGACGACAAGTTCAAGCTCCATCCCGACATCCTCGAGAGCTACGACGTCAAGGAAGGCCGCGAGTTCACCCTGAAGCTGCGGGCCGGGCACAAATGGTCGGACGGCCACCCCTTCACCACCGAGGATTTCCGCTATTTCTGGGAAGATGTCGCCAACAACAAGGAGCTGTCGCCGCGCGGGCCGCCCGTCGAGTTGCTGGTCGACGGCAGGCCGCCGAAGGTCGAGATCATCGACGAGCGCACGGTCCGCTACACCTGGGACAAGCCCAACCCCTACTTCATCCCCAGCCAGGCGCGAGCCGCGCCGCTCTGGCTGTACCGCCCCGCACACTACCTGAAGAAGTTCCACATCAAGTACACGCCGGCCGAGGAGATCGCCAAGGCGGCCAGGGGTGGGCAGAGCATCAAGTGGGTGCAGATCCATCGTCGCGTCGATGTCATGTACAACAACGACAATCCCGACCTGCCCACGCTCAACGCCTGGGTGCTGACGACGGCGCCGCCGGCGCAACGCTTCGTGTTCGCGCGCAACCCCTACTACTACCGGATCGACGAGCAGGGCGTGCAGCTTCCCTATCTCGACCGAATCATCTTCACGGTGGTGGCTCCCAACCTGGTGCCGGCCAAGGCCGGCCTCGGCGAGGCCGACCTGCAGCCGCGCTACCTCAACATGCGGGACTACACGTTCCTGCAGAAGAGCAGCAAGACCTCGGGCGTGCTGGTGCGCCTGTGGGAGTCGGGCTCGGGCGCCCAGATCGCGCTCTATCCGAACCTCAACGCCAAGGACGAGGTATGGCGCAAGGTGATGCGCGACGCGCGCTTCCGCCATGCCCTCTCGCTCGGCATCGATCGCGCCGAGCTCAACGAGGTCGTCTATATCGGCCTCGCCAAGCCCTCGAACAACACGATCATGGACCGTTCGGAGCTCTTCAAGCCCGAGTACGCGACGAAGTGGGCCAACTACGACCCGAAGCTGGCCAACAAACTGCTCGACGAGATGGGCTTGGCCAAGCGCAACGACCAGGGCATCCGCCGGCTGCCCGACGGCCGTCCGGCGACCATCGTGGTCGAGCACACCAGCGAGGAGACCGAGGACAACGACGCGCTGGCCCTCATCACCGACCATTGGAAGAAGATCGGTATCCAGCTCCTGGCCAAGCCGCAGACGCGCGAGAACTTCCGCCTGCGCGTCTCGTCCGGCGATGCGATCATGACGGCCTACGCCGGCGTCACGACGGCGGTGCCGACCGTCGACACCAGCCCGAAAGAGTTCGCCCCCACCATGCAGGGTGGCCTTCAGTGGCCGCAATGGGGCATGTTCGTCGAATCGAACGGTACGCAGGGTGAGAAGTGCGACTTGCCGGAAGCCTGCAAGCTGCTCGACTATCTCTCCGAGTGGGAGCGTTCGGCCGATCCCGCGGTGCGCCAGAAGGCGTGGGAAAACATCCTGCAGACCCACGCGGATCAGACCTTCTCCATCGGCACGGTCAACGGCATCCTGCAGCCGATCGTGGTCAGCCCCAAGCTGCGCAACGTGCCGGAGAAGGGCTACTACGCCTGGGATCCCGGCGGATACATCGGCCTCTACAAGCCCGACACGTTCTGGCTGAAGGAATAGCTACCGTTCCGGCTTGGCTTTCCAGGCGGCGACCAGGCCGTCGCCTTGGGCGATCGCCGCCCGACTCATGCGCGCCATGACATGGTCCCGGTTGGCGGCGGAATCGGCCAGCACGAACCACTTATAGGCTTGCACGTCGTCGCGCCGCACGCCGCGCCCCGTGGCATACATGGCGCCGAGATTGGCCTGGGACGGCCGGTAACCCTGGTTGGCGGCGCGCGTGTACCAGGTGACGGCCGCCGCGAGCGCATACTCCGCCGGCAGACCGTGGCCCGCCTCGTACATGTGCGCGAGATTGTGCTGGGCGACGACATGGCCCTGGTCGGCGGCGCGACGGTACCATTGGGCGGCGGCGGCGTGGTCCTGCGCCATGCCGCGGCCAAGATCGCAAAGCACCCCCATCCAGAACTGCGCGTCGGCATCGCCCTTATCGGCCGCCGCACCCCAGATCTCTAGCGCAGACGCGTCGTCGCCGCGATCGTAGGCAGCCTTGCCGTCCTCGACCGGGCCGGCCAGCGCCGGCGCCGCGAGGACAAGCAGCAGTAGAAGGATCACCCGTATCACAACGGACGCAGTCTACCACGTATCGATGTTGGGGCGCTTCTTGTGCCGGAGCGGCTCGCGCCTGGGGGCCGCGAGCAGGCCGGTGGCGATCCAGCGCCGCGACTCGGCGGGGTCGATCACCTCGTCGACTTCGAAATAGGTCGCGGTGCTCAATGCCTTGCCGCGGGCATAGGCCGCCGCCACCATCTTGTCGAACAGCGCGCGCCGCTCGGCCGGATCGCCGATCGCCTCCAATTCCTTGCGATAGCCCAGCTTGACCGCGCCCTCGAGCCCCATGCCGCCAAACTCGCCGGTCGGCCAGGCGATGGCGAAGGTGCCGGCGTGAAAGGACCCGCCGGCCATAGCCTGCGCGCCGAGCCCGTAGGCCTTGCGCAGCACGATGGTGCCGAATGGAACGGTGAGGTTGGCACCGGTCACGAAGAGCCGCGAACAGTGGCGCACCAGCGCCGTCTTCTCGATCTCGGGGCCGACCATCATGCCCGGCGTGTCGCACAGGAACAGCACCGGCAGATCGAAGGCGTCGCAGAGCTGGAGGAAGCGCGCCGCCTTGTCCGAGCCGTCCGAATCGATGGCGCCGGCGAGATGCGTCGGGTTGTTGGCGACGATGCCGAACGGCTTGCCCTCGACGCGGGCGAGCGCCGTCACCATACCGGGCCCGAAGGCGCGCCGGATCTCTAGCACCGAGCCTTCGTCGGCGAGCGTGTCGATCACGGTACGGACGTCGTAGACGCGCAGACGATTCTCGGGGATCGCCCGACGCAGCAGCCGCTGGTCGGCGCAGCGCCAGTCGGGCAGAGCGCCCTGGAAATACGAGAGATACTTCTTGGCGACGGCGACCGCTTCCTGTTCGTCCTCGACCGCGATGTCGACCGTGCCGTTGGGCACCTGCACGCTCATCGGGCCGACTTCCTCGGGCGCGAAGACGCCGAGATTGCCGCCCTCGATCATCGCCGGCCCCCCCATGCCGATCGACGAATTCCTGGTCGCGATCACCACGTCGCAGCAACCGAGGATCGCGGCGTTGCCGGCGAAGCAGCGGCCCGAGTTGATGCCGACCAGCGGCGACACGCCGCTCAGCCGGCCGAAGATGTGGAACGCCATGGTGTTCAGGCCGGCGACCGACTGGACGTCGACGTCGCCCGGCCGTCCGCCGCCGCCCTCGGTGAAGAAAACCAGCGGCAGCCGGTCGGCCTCGACGATCTCGAACAGCCGATCCTTCTTGTGATGGTTGGTCTTGCCCTGGGTGCCGGCGAGCACCGTGTAGTCGTAGTGGGCGATCGCCGTGCGCGAGCGCTCGGGCCCGAACAACGCGCCGTTGACGCAGCCGATGCCGGTGATCAGTCCGTCGGCCGGCGTCTTCTCGATCAGGTCCTCCTGCGTCCGGCGCGTCCGCTGGCTGGCGATGGCGAAGGCGCCCCATTCGATGAAGGAACCGGGGTCGATCAGGTCGTTCAGGTTCTCGCGCGCCGTGCGCTGGTTGGTCTTGCGTCGTCGCGCCACCGAATCGGGCCTTCTGTCGTCCAGCGTCATGGCGCGACGCTCGAAATATTCGGCAAGATCAGGACGGATGTGGTCGAGATCGATCGTTTCGGCCACGGTCGCCCCTCGCACCTCGACGTCGGCCTCCTCGACGAAGAGCAGCGCATGGCCTTCATAGATGGTCTCACCCGCCTCGACCGCGATCCGTCGCACGTAGCCTCGCGCCGGACTCCTGATCTCGTGCTGCATCTTCATGGCATCCATGATCAGGAGCGGCTGACCGACCGCGACAGCGTCCCCTTCCTCGACGGCGATACTGACGATCGTGCCTTGCATGGGCGCCGGCACCGGCACCGTGCCTTCCGGAGCATTGCTCGCGGAGGCGGCCGCGTCGCCCTGCGATTTTCCGTAAGCCAGGACAGCCAACGGATCGATGGCATCGACCCGCGCGCCGGCTTGCCGCGGCGGCACCGGCGGCTTCTCGAATTGTTCTGCGACTTCCACCAGACGCGCGGCGTGCTCGTCGATGAAACGCGTGTGGACCTTGTTGGCGCGAAGTGCCTTGTCGGCGATCAGCGCGCGCAGAAAGCCGATGTTCGAGGGCGCACCTTCCAGGCGGAACGCCATCAGGGAGCGCTCGGCCCGGATCAGCGCCGCCTCGAACGTCTCGCCGTGCACGATCACCTTTGCGAGCAACGAATCGAAGTTCGGATTGGTGCGGTAGCCGGCATAGCCATAGGTGTCGACACGCACGCCGAGTCCGGTTGGTGGCTCGAAAACGCCGAGAGTGCCACCGCTGGGCTTGGCCGAGCCGTCGGCGGTCATGGTTTCGAGATTGACGCGAAGCTGGATAGCGTGGCCGCGCGGGCCTTCACTCTCGGGCAGAACGCCGCTCAATTGCGCCTTCACCAGGTCGACACCCCACACTTCCTCGGTGACGGTGTGCTCGACCTGCAGGCGCGGATTGGCCTCGATGAAGAAGAAGGCATCGCCATCGACCAGGAACTCGAACGTGCCGAGGCTCCTGTACTTTACCGCCTTGGCCATCGCGGCTGCAGCTCCGACGATCCTTTTCCGCAACGCCGCCGACAAGCCCGGACTCGGCGCCATTTCGACGATCTTCTGGCTACGCCGCTGCAGGCTGCACTCGCGCTCTCCCAGAGCGACGATGCGTCCTTTGCCGTCGCCCACGATCTGGATCTCGATGTGGCGCGCCCTTCCGACCAGGCGCTCGGCATAGAGAGCACCGTTGCCGAAGGCAGCCTCGGCCTCGGCAGAGGCGCGGGCGAAAGCCTCGGTGATCTCGTCTTCCTGCCTGACCAGCCGCATGCCACGCCCACCACCCCCGGCGATCGCCTTGATGACGATTCCCGCCTTGGCGTGCTTTCTGAAGAACGTGGCGATGCCCGCAGCATTCGTCGGCCCCTCGGTGCCGGGCAACACTGGCACCTTGCATCTGACGGCATGCGCGCGCGCCCGTGCCTTGTCCCCGAACAGGTCGAGCTGCTCGGGCGTAGGGCCGACGAAGCGAATCTTCGCTGCACCGCAAGCCCGGGCAAAGTCCGCGTTCTCCGACAGGAACCCATAGCCCGGATGCACGGCGTCGCAGCCTGCTGCCCGGGCCGCGTCGACGATGCCCTGAACATCGAGATAGGCCGCCGCACCCCTTCCATTCAATGCCCGGGTCTCGTCGACGCGCCGCACATGCAGCGAAGCAGCGTCATCCTCGGCGTGGACACCCACAGTGGTGACGCCAAGCTCGGCAGCGGCCTGGGCGATACGAATGGCGATCTCGCCGCGGTTGGCGATCAGCAGTTTCTTGACCATGGTAGGATCCGGCTATGGCAAAACGGCTCCTCATCGTGGCACATGCCCCGTCCGACAACACGCGCGCGTTGCGCGACGCCGCCGAACGCGGTGCGCGCAGCGAAACCGGTATCGAAGTACACGTCGTGGCACCGCTGCAAGCGGGACCGGACGACGTCCTGGCGTCGCAGGCCGTGATCCTCGGCACGACCGAGAACCTGGGCTACATGAGCGGTGCCCTGAAAGACTTCTTCGACCGTTCCTACAACCCGCTGCTCGACAGGACGAGCGGTCTGCCCTGCGCACTCTACATTCGCGCTGGCAGCGACGGCACCGGGACACGCCGCGGTATCGAGACCATCCTCACCGGCCTGCGTTGGCGCGCGGTCCAGGAACCTCTGATCTGTCGGGGACCGTGGCAGCCCACTTTCGTCGGGCAATGCGAGGAACTCGGCGCGGCGATGGCGGCGGGACTGGCTACCGGCATCTTCTGATCAGTGGGCCGTCCAGCCGCCGTCGACCACCAGGCCGGCTCCGGTCATGAAGCTCGCGTCGTCGGAGGCCAGGAACACGATGCCCTTGGCGATGTCCTCGGCCATTCCCAGCCGGCCGATCGGATGCAGTGCGAGCGTCGCCTGCCGCGCCTTCTCGGTGTCGTTGGTGCCGACCTGCCTGGCACGCATGACAAAGGTCTGCTGTCCCATGTCGGTCTCGATGAGGCCGGGATGGATCGAGTTGACTCGGATCTTGTACCCTTTGCGACCGAACTCGAGGGCCGTCGACTTGGTGAACAGCGTGACGCCGCCCTTGGTCAACGAGTAGAGCGGATCAAGCTGGCTGCCGACCAGCCCCGCGATCGAGGCGAGATTGACGATGGCTGCATTGCCACTCTTCTTCAGATGCGGCAACGCCGCGCGCGTGCCCAGCACGACGCCGGTCAGGTTCACCGCGACCAATCGCTGCCACTCCTCGAGAGAGGCTTCCTCGACGCCCTTGCCGTTGAAGATGCCGGCATTGTTGACCAGCACGTCGAGCTTGCCGTACTTGCCGACCGTGACGTCCATTGCCTCCGCCCAGCTCGCCTCCTGGGTGACGTCGAGATGCACGTAGAGTGCGTCGATCTCCCGGGCAAGCTTGCGGCCGGCTTCGTCGAGCACGTCACCGATCGCTATCTTCGCACCCGCAGCCGCCATCAATCTCGCCGTCGCACCGCCAATGCCGCGTGCGGCACCCGACAGGAAGGCGACCTTGCCGTCGAGCCTGTTCATGGCGTTACTTCTTTCCCAGCTGATTGAACGGGATGTCCTTGTCGACCCGGACATCCTGAGGCAGCCCGAGGACGCGCTCGGCCACGATGTTGCGCAGGATCTCGTCAGTGCCGCCGGCAATGCGGAAGCCGGCGCCCCCGACCCATTGCGCCTGGAAGCCCGCGGCATGCGGCACGTCCTCCTTCATGATCCCGGCCGGCCCCATCAGTTCCATGGCGAAAGCGCCCATGTCCTGCATCTTGGGTGCCGCCACGATCTTGATGATCGACGATTCGGGTCCCGGCGTCTGTCCCTTGGAGAGCGCCGTCAACGTGCGATAGCGCGTGAGCTTCAGGCCCTGCTGCTGGACGTACCAGTCGGCAATCCTGCCGCGCACCTGCTGGTTGCGGATCGCGGGTCCGTCTTCGAGGTCGGTGTCTCGTGCCAGCTCCATCAGTTCGTCGACATCGAGGCCACCAGCGGGCAGGCCGACGGCGAGCCGCTCGTTCATCAGGGTGGTGAGCGCCGCCTTCCAGCCCTCGCCCACCTTGCCCAGTCGCTGGCTGTCGGGGATGCGCACGTTGGTGAAGAACACCTCGTTGAAGTTGGCGCCGCCGGAAATCTGCTTGATCGGCCGTACCTCGATACCCGGGGTCTTCATCGACAGGAAGAACATGGTGAGGCCGGCGTGCTTGGGTACGTTCGGATCCGTGCGAGTGATGACGATGCCATAGTCGCAATAGTGCGCACCCGAGGTCCAGACCTTCTGCCCGTTGATCACCCAGTGATCGCCGTCGCGCTCGGCGCGCGTGCGGATGCCGGCTACGTCCGAGCCGGCCGCCGGCTCGGAGAAGAGCTGGCACCAGACTTCCTCGCCGAACAATGCCGGCCTGACATAGCGCCGGAGCTGCTCCGGCGTGGCATAGGCCATCATGGTCGGAATACACATGCCGAGCCCGATGTCGAAGAAGCCGAGGGGTACCAGGTAGTTCGCCTCTTCCTGCTGATAGATCACCTGCAGGATCGGCGATCCACCGCGGCCGCCATATTCCTTCGGCCAGGTGATGCGGGCGTATCCAGCGGCGGCCTTCTTGGCCTGCCACTCCCTGGCTTTCGCGAGGAGATTGGGATCGTCGTTGCGTGCCCGGAAGCTCTGCTTGTCGTCGGTCTTGCGCGTGGCGTTGGCGTCCAGCCAGGCGCGGACTTCCTTGCGGAAGGTGGCTTCCTCGGGAGTGTCGTTGAAGTCCATCGTCGCCTCCTCAGGCCGCGTTCTTCTGTTCCAGGCGATTCACCAGCTTGTCTTTCCACGCCATCGGCCCGCCGATGGACAGCGCCATCAGCTTCGCCCGGCGCAAGTGGAACTGCGTATCCGCTTCCCACGTGAAGCCGATGCCGCCATGCGTCTGGATGTTCTCCTTGGCGGCGAATTCGTAGGCATCCGTCGCGGCGATACGCGCCGCCGCTGCTGCCAGGGGCAGGTCGGCACCGCCCTCGGCCAACATCATAGCGCCGTAATAGGCGTTGGAGCGCGCCAGCTCGAGCTTGACGTAGCAGTCGGCGAGCTTGTGCTTGATTGCCTGGTAGGAGCCGATCGCGCGGCCGAAAGCCTGGCGCTGCAGGGCATAGTCGCGCGCCATCCACATCGCCGCTTCCGCGCCGCCAACCTGCGCGAAAGAAAAGTAGACCGCTGCCGTGTCGTACAGACGCTCGAGCAGCCGCCAGCCCTCGCCCTCGGCGCCGAGCAACTCGGCATTCGCATCGGCGAAAGTGAGCTCGGCGTGCTTGCGCGCGGGGTCGATCGTCTCGACCCGCCGCTTGGTCACCGCCTTTTGCGTGAGGTCGACCAGCACCAGCCCGTTCTTGGCGAGCACGACAGCGAAGGTCGCCGCTTCACCGTCGGCGACCGGCACCTTCCTGCCGTTGAGCTTGCCGCCGCCGAAGGTCGTGGTGACGTTGCGCGGCTTGGGCGGCTGCGGCCCCTCGCTCACGGCCAGCGTGCCGATCGCCTTGCCCTCGGCGAGGAGCGGCAGCCACTTCCTCTTTTGGGCGTCGGAGGCCGCCAGCTTCAGCGCCTCGGTCGCCAGCACGACCGACGTGTCGAACGGCACCGGCGCCGCGGCACGGCCGATCTCTTCGGCGACGACACAGAGCTCGAGCGGCGAGAGGCCGAGCCCGCCGAACGCCTCTGGAATGCCGGTCGCCGGCACACCGAGCTCGACCAGGCCCTTCCAGACCTCGTCGGCGTGGGTTTCGGGGCCGTCGAGCACCCGGCGCACGACCTTCATCGGGCACTTGTCGGAAAGGAACTTACGAACCTGTTCCTTGAGCAGCTTCTGGTCGTCTGAGAAATCGAAGTTCATGATGCGAGAAAGCTAGCATAGGGTTGGACGATGGAAACCCCGCAGATCAACGACTGGCACGCCCACGTCTACTTCGATGCCGCCACGCGAGACGCCGCCTGGGCGCTACGCGAGCGCATAGAGAAATCGTTCGACATCAGTATGGGCCGCTTCCACGAGAAGCCGGTCGGTCCGCACCCGCGCTTCAGCTATCAGGTGCATTTCCGCAACGACCAACTCGCTCCGCTGCTGTCCTGGCTGGCACTGAACCGCGGGGACCTCACGGTCTTCGTGCACCCCAACACCGGCGAGGCGCTGGAGGACCATCGCGACCGAGCGATCTGGCTCGGACAGCAGGTACCGCTCATACTGGACGTCCTGAAGAGGAAGGCCTGACCCATGGACATATTGCTGCCGCTCGCCCAGCGCATCGGCGAGAAGCTGAAGGCGCGCAAGGAGACGATCGGCATCTCCGAATCTTCCGCCGGCGGTCTGGTTTCCGCGGCGCTGCTCGCTGTGCCGGGCGCCTCGGCCTATTTCATGGGCGGTGCGGTGGTCTATACGCGGCCGGCACAGGACGCCTTCCTCGCCGTGCCCAAGGAGAAGCGCGCCGGCGTGCGCTCGTCGAGCGAGCCGTGGGCGCTGCTGGCAGCGGAGCATGTGCGCGAGCGGCTGAAGACCACCTGGGGCTTGGCCGAAACCGGCGCCGCCGGCCCGACCGGAAACTCCTACGGCGATCCCGCCGGCCACACCTGTGTCGCCGTCGTCGGCCCCGCGGGCAAGATCGCGCGCACGCTGCGGAGCGGCTCCGGCGACCGTGTCGCCAACATGCGTGCCTTCGCGGCCGAGGCGCTGAAGTTGATGGATGAGCAGCTGCCCTAGCGCGACCGTCAACCGATCTGCTTCTGGACGCTCTTGATGGCGTTCACCGCGTCGGTGCCATGACCTAGAAACTTGTTGGCCTTTTTCAGAATTGCGGTGGCGTTGGGCATCTGCTTGGCCGTGTCGTTGAGGTTCTTGGTCGCCGCCTTCAATCGCTTCAGGGCTTCATCGAGTTCGGCGCTCCCCAGTATCTTCTTCCTCGCTTCTCGCCTGATTTCGGCGCGCTTGTCCCTGAACTCCTTCAGGCGCTTCTCCTGCTCCTTGGATGGCTCCTCGATGGTACCCAGCTTTCTGATCGGTGCGTTGTACTCAGCGGCGGCGAGGTCGCTTTGGCGCAGAATGTCGTCGGTAGTAGCCTCGTTTGCCATGGATCAGGCTCCCTTTTTGGCGGAGCCGGCGCCGGAGGCTTCAGACAGCGCCTTCTGCACCGCCTCCACCTTGTCCTTCAGTTCACCGAGACTCTTGATCAGTTGCTCGAAATCAATCTTCGGATTGTTCACTGCCGCGACCAGTTCCTCATGTGCCTTGGCAAGACCCTGAGCAGCAGCGGCCGGGTCCGCCTTGCGCAAGTCCTCGACAGCAGCGAGCAACGCCTCAAGGTCCGCAAGTCGCGTTCGATAGGTCTCGTCGCTGTTTCCCGGGCCGATACGGCGACGCACAAGCGCGGCCTCGTCCAGGAGCTTGCCCTGGCGTACCTCCATCAACACAACTAGTTCGCCTTGTAGCGTGTTGGCGATCGTCTTCATCGGCTTCACATCGTTCTTGGCCGGCGCATCTACAGCATTCACCGCATTGCGCAGCGTCTCGTAGCGCTGAATGTCCAGTGCCGTCCCCACCAGCCAGCCAAAGAGATTTACGCCCGCGGCTATGACGGGAGCTGCCGTTACACCGACACCTGTCGCCGCCATCAATCCCTGAACCGCTTTCGCCAGGTTGCCGACCTCCTTGTCGAACTCCGCTCGATCGCTCGCCTTGGTCACGGCGGCGAGCGCCCCGGTATAGGCGTTGAGCACCGTCACCAATTCCTTGACCTTGGGATCGATCGGATCGGGATCGGCGATGACCGGTGAGCCACCGACAGCGTAAGGCCTGCATGGCGGCCCATCCTTGACGGACTGTCCTGGCTGGCAGCTGACGGGGATGGCAACGCGGCGCTGATGATAGATGAGATCCCGCCGCGCGGCCGCCAAGGCGTCGTCGCGCAGCGTTTGATGACCGGCCGCCACCGATGTGGCGAGTCCCTTCGCACTGGCGTCGAAATCGCCCACTTCCTTCGAAAAGCCGTAAGGAGAACACCCCGCCAAGGCCGCTACTGAAAGCGCGGCGACCACCGGACAAAATCCCCGCATTGATCCCCCTGAATCGCATCAATGCTCACGAGGGGGCACACAGAGTCAAATCGCTTTCGCGCACACCTGAATATCGGAATCGTCGGCTATGTACGGGGTGTCGCCCGGCCGCCGGCGGTGATGCCGCCGTCGATCACCAGCTCCTGGCCGGTGATGTAGTTGGCGGAATCGGTGCAAAGGAACAGCACGCCATTGGCGATGTCCTGGGCCTCGCCCACCCGTACCAGCGGCGTGATCGCCGCCGAGCGCTCGGCTGGATCGATCGGTGCGTTGCGGCGGTTACCCTCGGCGCCGGTCGGGATCTTGCCCCAGATCGGCGTGGCGATGATGCCGGGATGCACCGAGTTGCAGCGGATGTTGTCGGCGGCATGCTCGAGCGCGACCGACTTGGCGAGCAGCCGCACCCCGCCCTTGGTCGCCGAGTAGGCCGCGAGATAGGGCGCGCCGCGCAGGCCGGCGATCGACGACATCAGCACGATCGAGCCGCCGCCGGCCTTCCTCATCGCCGGGATGGCATGCTTGATCGACAGGAACACGCCGTCGAGGTTGATCGCCTGCTGGCGCTGCCAGTCGGCGAGCGTCATCGTCTCGATCGGCGACATGATGCCGATGCCGGCATTGGCCACCATGATGTCGAGCCGGCCGAAATGCTTCTCGGCTTCGGTGATCACCCCCGGCCAAGCGGCTTCGTCGCGCACGTCTTGATGCTGGTAACGCGCCTTGCCGCCCGACTTGAGGATGCGCTCGACGACGCCCTTGCCCAGCGCGTCATCGACGTCGGTCACCAGCACCGCCGCGCCTTCACGCGCCAGCGTCTGCGAACAGGCCTCGCCAATGCCCGAGGCGCCGCCAGTGACGACGGCGACCTTGCCCTGAACCTGACCCACGTTCCTAGCGGCCCTTCCAGTTGCCCGGGCGCTTCTCGGCGTAGGACTTGATGCCTTCCTTGAAATCGTCGGTCTTGCGCGTCCAGTCCTGTTCGGTGAGCTCGCGCTCGGTCGCCGCTTCGGCGGCGTCGGCGAAGCCGCGCCGCATCGTCTCGCGGGTCGACACCACGGCGAGCGGGCCGCTCTCGGCGATCTCCGCGGCGAGGCCGATCGCCGCCTTGCGCACGTCGGCAAGCGGCACCAGCACGTCGGCGAGCCCCCAGGCATGGGCTTCCTCGCCGCCGATTCGGCGGCCGGTATAGAACATCAGGTTCGCCTTCTGCTGGCCGACCAGACGCGGCAGGGTGAAGGTGAGCGCGAAACCCGGGTGGAAGGCGAGCCGCGTGAAGTTGGCGGAGAAGCGCGCCTCGGGAGCGGCGACGCGGAAATCGGCCATCACCGCGAGGCCGAGGCCGCCGCCGATCGCGGGCCCCTGCACCGCGGCGATGCTGGGCTTCCGGGCGCGGAACAGGCGCGTTGCCTCCTTGTAAAGGTGCTTGCCGCTCTCGGCCGCACCGGTCTGCGGGCGGTTGGCGAAGTCGGCGCCGGCACAGAACGACTTGCCCTGCGCGCAGAGGACATAGGCGCGGACGTTGGTGTCGCGATCGAACGCCTCGAAGGCATCGGCGATCTGGTTGATCAGCGAATTGTCGAAGAAATTGTGCGGCGGCCGCTGGATCTCGACGATGCCGACATGACCTTCGCTCGTGACGCCGATATCCTTGTATGTACCGCTCATGCGTTTCTCCATCTGAATGAGCCGGATATTGCCCCGCGACAGGGGGCCAGTCGAGTTGGGAGGACCAAGAATGTCGCAAAGCGAACACCATGCCCTCGTGATCGGCGGCGGGACCATGGGCGTCGGCATCGTCGCCATGTTCTTAGGCAGCGGCTGGAAGACCCACGTCGTCTCGCGCTCGACTGGCACGCGCGAAGGCCTGCCGGCTGCGAGCGCCCGCGCGCTCGAAGCGATGGGCAAGAGCACGGACACATCGGGTCTTGCGACCTATGCCACGCTCGCCGAAGTGCCGTGGAACAAGATCGACATCGCCGTCGAGACCGTGACCGAGGACCTGCCACTGAAGCAAAAGCTGTTCGCCGAGATGGAGACGCTGTCCCGGCCTGGCGTGCCTCTCACCTCGAACTCCTCGAGTTTCCCGATCAGCGAGATCGGCAAGGGGCTGAAGACGCAGAGCCGCATGATGGGTCTGCACTTCTTCATGCCGGCCCACCTCATCCCATTGGTCGAGGTGGTGCGCTCGATCCACACCGACGTGAAGCTCGCCGAAGAGGTCGGCGAGACCATGCGCGCGCTCGGCAAGCGGCCGGTGCAGGTGAAGAAGGACGTGATCGGCTTCCTCGGCAACCGTATCCAAGGCGCCCTGATGCGCGAGGCGCTGTGGCTGATCGAGCAGGGCGTCGCAAGCCCCGAGGACATCGACGCCACGGTGCGGCTCTCCTTCGGCTTTCGCTACGCCGCGGCCGGCCCGATCGTGCAGAAAGAACATTCCGGCTGGGACACGACCTGCGCTGTGGCCAAGATCATCTGGCCAGACCTCTGCAACGAGAAGGGCCCGCCGCCGGTGCTGCAGCGGAACGTCGACCAGGGCCGTATCGGTTTCAAGACCAAGCGCGGTTTCTTCGACTGGAACGACGAGTCGATGAAGAAAGAGCGCGCCCGTTACGAGCGCGCCCTCAACAAGTGCCTGGAGATCTTCCGCGAGGAAGGGATCGTCTAGGCCGCGCGGCCGCGGCCGCGGCCGCCGCCACCGAAGCGACGGCCGCCGTTGCCGCGCGACGGTCCGCCGAACGGCCGGTCGCCGTATGGACGGTCGCCTTGGGGACGCGGCGTATAGGGTCGCTTGGCATGCGGGCGAGCGCTGTAGGTCTGCTCGGCCTGCGGGCGATCGCTCCGAGGCTGGTCGCGATAGTCGCCGCGCGCCCATTGATGCTCGGCCGGCGCACGATCACCACGCGAACGCCCGCCTACGGAACGATGGTGACCGTTGCCACCGCGACCGGAACCACGATGCTGGCGCGGGCGCTCGTCGCGCCGGTCCTCGCCCTCGTCCCTGCCGTCGCGGGCACCCGGCGCCGGCATGGCGGGCATGTCCTCGTTGGCCGGCGTCGGCACGACGGCGATGCGCTGGTTGGTCAGCCGCTCGATGCTCTTGAGCTGGCCGCGTTCGCCGCCGTCGCAGAACGACAGCGCCACGCCCGAGGCGCCGGCGCGCGCGGTGCGGCCGATGCGATGGACGTAGCTCTCGGCGTCGGCCGGCAGCTCGTAGTTGATGACGTGCGTCACGCCGCTCACGTCGATGCCGCGCGAGGCGAGATCGGTGGCGACCAGCACGCGGGCCCTGCCGCGGCTGAAATTGTCGAGCGCCTTCTGGCGGGCGTTCTGCGACTTGTTGCCGTGAATCGCCTCTGAGCGCACACCGGTCTTGTCCAGCGCCTCGGCGACGCGATTGGCGCCGCGCTTGGTTCGCGTGAAGACGATCACGCGCTCGAGCTCGGGGTCGCCGAGCAGATGGCTGAGCAACGCCCGCTTGGCGGCAGCGTTCACGAAATAGACGCGCTGGTCGATCTTCTCGACCGTGCGGCCCTGCGGCGCGATCTCGACGCGCTCGGGGTTCTTCAGGATCTCGGCAGCGAGCTTGGCGATGTCACCCGGCATCGTCGCCGAGAACATCAGCGTCTGACGCTGCTTGGAGACGGACGCCACGATGCGGCGCACGTCCTTGATGAAACCCATGTCGAACATGCGGTCGGCTTCGTCGAGCACGAGGAAGCTGACATTGCCGAGGCGCGCATGGCCCTGCTGCATCAGGTCGAGCAGGCGGCCCGGCGTGGCGACCAGGATGTCGACGCCGCGATGGAGCGTCTCGATCTGGCGGCCGAAACCCAGCCCGCCGATCACCATGCCGAGGCGCAGGCCGAGACCGCGCCCGTAGGTATCGAAGGAACGGGCGATCTGGACGGCGAGCTCGCGCGTCGGCGCCAGCACCAGAGCGCGCGGGCTCTTGGGCTCGGCGCGGCGGTTCTGGGCAGCGAGGTGCTGGAGCACCGGCAGGGCGAAGGCTGCGGTCTTGCCGGTGCCGGTCTGGGCGATGCCCAGCACGTCACGGCCTTGCAGCAGCAGTGGAATGGTGCGAGCCTGAATGGGCGTGGGTTGTTCGTAGTTGGCGTGCTTCAGTGCACGCAGCAACGGCTCGGCCAATCCGAGGTCCGTGAAAGTCGGGTTGTTCACTAAATACGGTCCAGTTGTCGGCTCGCTCCCAAGCGCGGTTGGGGCGGCTCTTGCTTCTAAGAGATTGTCCCGGGATGAGGCGCCCTGAAACTTCGTGGCGCGTCGCGCAATCGCGAGAAATCCGTATGCATCCGCGCGAGGATCGCGTGGACGGGCCGTATATGGTGGCGCAATGCGGCAAAGTCAAGGCGTCGTTCAGCGCGACGGGACCGCCGTCACCGCTCTAGGAACGGACCTGCAGCCCGTCAGGCGAGGCGGCCATGCCAGTGAAGCCACGCTCGCTCGAAAGGATGCGCCACGACAACATCTTCTGCGCACAGGCCAGCATCGCCGGTGCAGCAGTCGGATCGCGCGACAAGTCGTCGAGGCAGTGCGGATCGCGCGCGAGATCGAAGAAGAGCGGTGGCAGCGCCGCAAAATGCACGTACTTGTGGCGCTCGTCGCGGATCACGGCGAGAGAGCATGCGTCCATTGGCAGGCCGAGCTCCTTCTCGGAATCGGCCGGACCCAATCCCCGAAAGTCGAACTCCCAGTGAACCTCGCCGCGCCAGTCCGAGACGTTTCGCCCATGGACGAGCGGCAGCAGGGAACGGCCGTCGCACTGGCGCGGCGCGTTCAGTCCGCACCACTCGAGTATCGTCGGCATGACGTCGACTGCTTCGGTGAACCGATCGATCGCCGAGCCGCGCGCCGCATCCGCCATGCGCGACGGGTCGCGCACGATCAGCGGCACATGGTAGGCCTCGTCGAAATAGCCCTGCTTGCCGAGCATCCAGTGGTCGCCGAGCATCTCGCCATGGTCGGAGGTGACCACGATCAACGTCTCGTCGTAGAGCCCCCATTCCTTCAGCCTGTCGATCAGCCGCCCAACCTGGTCGTCGACCTCCTGCACCATGCCGTAGTAGGTCGCGCGCAGCTGGGCGATCTCGGCATCGCCCAACGCCGACACGACACCTTGGCCCGTCACGAAGTAGCTCGCCTGGCGCTGCGTGCGCAGATAGCTGGCGAGCAGCGGATGCTGCCGCGCCTCCCGTTCCGCCGTCGCGGCCCGGACCGGCGGGACCATCGCCGCGGCATCGTAGAGCGCATGATAGGGGGCCGGCGCGACGAAGGGCGGATGCGGCCGGATGTAGGCGGCATGCGCAAACCACGAGGTGCCGCGGCGCACCGAGATGTAGTCCAGCAGCGCGTCGGTAAGGAAGGCGGTGATGCTGTCCTCTGCGCGGAAGCGCGCGGGCGCGAAAGTCGGCCCGCAGCCGCCGTCGACGCCCGCTGCCGGCCGGTAGACTTCCGTCACGTCGTCGGCAAACGGATAGCCCCTGGCCTGCAGATGCGCCATCCACGGGAGGGGACGTTCGGGCAACACCAGCTCGGCCGAAAACCCGGGCATCACCGATTCGTAGGTACGCAGCGCGGGATCGGCCGGATCGAGCCCGGTCGGATCGACGGTCGTGTCGGTGTAACCGAACAGCGCGGGGTCGTAGCCGGCCTTCCGGCATTCCAGCGCGATGTTGGTGAAGCGGCGGGCAAGCGGCGTGCCGTTGCGCACGACTCCGTTGTTGTGCTGGTAGGTGCCGGTGAGCAGCGCGGCGCGGGACGGGCCGCACGGCGAGGCCTGGACGAAATGCCGGCGACACAGCACGCCGTCCGCCGCCAGGCGGTCGAGATTCGGCGTCTTAAGGATCGGATTTCCGGCACAGCCCAGTGCGTCTGCCCGCCACTGGTCGACCACGATGAAGAGGATGTTGCGCCGCGAGACCATGCGCCTCCCGTAGCCGAATTCGTTTCTCCGGTCGATACGCGAGGCCATGGCGGCGACGCGATGCGGCCTCTAGGATGGGCCTCCAAGAAGGCGAGGAAACATGGAATTCGGCGTCCTCTTCACGTCTCATCCGAACCCCAGCGAAGAGCCCTATCCGCATCGCGCCGTGCATGCCCGTACGACCGACGAGATCCTCGAGGCCGAGCGGCTGGGCTACGACACCGCCTGGATCGCCGAGCACCATTTCGCGACCAGCTACGGCATCATGCCGGACTGCTTCGCCTACATGGCCTATCTCGCGGCCAAGACCAGCCGCATCAATGTCGGCGCGGCGGTGATCACCTTGCCGCTCTACGACCCGATCCGCGTGGTCGAGAACACCTCCTTCGTCGACATCCTCAGCAACGGCCGCGTTCGCCTGGGCGTCGGCTCGGGCTACCGGCCCTACGAGTTCGAGGGGCTGGGCAAGGACTTCGACGGCCGGCGCGACGTCGTCGAGGAGGCGATCGGCCTGATGTTCGATGCCTGGCACCGTCACCGCTGGGACCACAAGGGCAAGTACTTCGCCGGCACCGTCAGGCAACCCTACGAGTTGCTGCCGCATCCCGTGCAGATGCCGCATCCGCCACTCTACATGGCGGGCGGCACCGATCGTTCCATCGGATACAGCGGCCGCAACGGCTTCGGCCTCATGCTCTCGACCCTGCCCGGCGTCGACACGCTCGCCGCCCAGACCGCGCTCTACAAGCGCGAGCTCGCCAAGGCGTCGGCCGAGCGCCGCCAGAACCCGGCGGCCGGCCATGTCGACATCGCGCGCTGGGTCTACATCGCCGACAGCGATGCCGAGGCCCGTGCCGACACCGAGGAGGCGATCGTGCGCCACATCGCCCATTTCGGCGGCTCCGGCACATCGGGCTATCTCGGCTCGGTGTCGGAAAAGGGCAAGGAGCTCGGCTACGACGACCTGCAGGCGACGACCCTCCTGCACGGCTCGGCCGAGACCGTCATCGCTCGCCTGCGCGAGATGCAGGCGCGCGCCGGAATGACCTCCCTGCTGCTGCACTACCCGCCCTACTACGGCCGCGAGAAGACGATGAAGAGCCTCCGGCTGTTCGCCGAGCGCGTGATCCCGACTTTCCGGCCACCGGCGCGGAGGGCAGTCGCCGCCGAATGACCCGCACCGCGCGCGGCGCGCTCTACACCGTTCTCGCCATGCTGGGCTTCGCCAGCATGGACACGCTCAGCAAGTGGGTGGTGGCCGACTATCCGATCGGCCAGATGATGTGGATCCGATACGCGGTGTTCTGCGTCTTCGCCTGGCTGGTCGTGCGTCCGCGCGGCGGCCTGCTGCGCGCGGCGCGCACCCAGCGGCCCTGGCTGCAGGGTGCGCGGGCGCTGCTGGCGGTCGTCGAGAGCGCCGTGTTCGTGCTCGCCTTCTACTACCTGCCGCTCGCCGACACGCACGCCGTCGCCGCCACCTCGCCGCTGATCGTGATCGCGCTCGGGGTCCTGTTCCTCGGCGAGCGCGCCGGCATGGCGCGCTGGATCGCCGTGGCGGCGGGCTTCGTGGGCGTGCTGCTGATCGTGCGACCGGGCTTCAAGGCGTTCGACTGGCCGCTCGTGCTGCCGCTCCTCGGCGCGCTGCTGTGGGGCGTCTACCAGATCATGACCCGGCTCTGCGCGCGCACCGATTCGTCGGACACCACGCTCGTCTGGTCGGCCGTCGTCGCCTTCGCCGCCACCAGCGTCGTCGGCCCGTGGGAATGGCATCCGCCCGACGCGCTGGGCTGGACGCTGCTGCTCGCGATCGCGCTGCTCGGCGCGCTGGCGCACTACGCGCTGATCTGCGCGCTCGACCACGCCGAGGCCGGCGCGGTGCAGCCCTACAGCTACACCTTGCTGGTGTGGGTCGCGATCCTCGGCGCGCTGGTGTTCGGCGACATCCCGGACGGCTGGACCATGGCGGGCGCCGCCATCGTCGTGGCGAGCGGCCTCTACACCTGGCGCCACGACCGCCGGGTCGTCAGGGTCCGGCCTACTTCTGCCGCTTCCACTCGCTGCAGCCGACCATGAACACCGGGCCGGACTGGCGGTAGCAGACCTGCAGCGTGTCGCTGTCGATCACCATGCCGTCGACCAGGCCGTTCGCCTCGGCGAGATAGACCCACTTGCCGTCATGCGACAGGGAGCCGACGAATGGCACCTTCGCGGCATGCTCCGTCGAGACATGCCCCCAGAAGCGCCTGGCGTCCTGACCTTCGACGACGAAGGTGAAGGTCTGGTGGCGCAATCGATGCGCGCCCGCCGCCTTGGCGGCGGCGCCCGGCGGATGATGGGTGGCCGCTCCGCTGACGATCGCTTCGCCGCTGCTCTTCCACGTGCCCTTCATGTCCAGGGTCTGCGCCTGC
Organism: Enhydrobacter sp.; assembly: GCA_025808875.1. Lineage (NCBI taxonomy): Bacteria > Pseudomonadati > Pseudomonadota > Alphaproteobacteria > Hyphomicrobiales > Enhydrobacter > Enhydrobacter sp. The sequence goes on from CP075528.1 coordinate 3,584,455, forward strand.
GCAACCATGGTGCCGGCAGCGAAAGCCGCCGCCGCGGCGACCGCACGAACCAAGCTCTTCATCGGATCTCTCCTCCTTCAACGCGGCCACTGCCGCAGCGCCACCAGCCCGCCGTCGATCGGCAGCAGCACGCCGGTCACCCAGCGCGATTCGTCGGAGGCAAGATACACGGCGCCATGGGCGATGTCCCAGGCCGTGCCCTCCGTCTGCATCGGAACCATCCTGCGCCGCCGCTCGCGCGCCTCGGCGCCCATGTGCGCCACCATCGGCGTGTGCACCGAGCCGACGACGATGCAGTTGGCGCGGATGTTCTGGGTCGCGTAGTCGGCCGCCACCGAATGGGTGAAGCCGTGCAGGCCGGCCTTGACCGTCGAATAGGCGACGGCGCCCGGGCTGCCCATCAGGCCGAGCGCGCCCGCGATCGACGACACCATGATGATCGAGCCGCCGCCGCCCGCCTTCATCCTGGGGATGCAATACTTGGTGCAGAGCATGGTGGTGGTGAGGTTGGCCTCGATCACCTTGTGCCAGTCCTCGAGCTTGACCGTCTCGGGCGTGCCGGGCGCGCCGATGCCGACATTGTTGTGCAGCACGTCGAGCCGGCCGTAGGTCTTGACCGCGAACGCGGCCATCGCCTCGCACACCTCGGGTTTGGCGACGTCGCCCGCGAACACCGAGGCCTCGCCGCCCTCCTCCCTGATCTGCCGCGCGAGCTTGTCGGCACGCTCGGCGCTCCTGTTCACCAGCACCACCCTGGCGCCCTCGCGCGCGAACAGGAGGGCGGTCGCCATGCCGTTGCCGACGCCCTCGCCGCGCGGCGCCGCGCCCGTCACCACCGCTACCTTGCCTTTCAGCCGATCGACCATTTCAATGCTCCCTTTCCGCGCGATGCTATGGGGCGACACGATGAGCGGCAACGAGACCTTCGAGGGCGGCTGCACCTGTCGGCAGGTTCGCTATCGCATGACGAGCCGGCCGATGTTCGTGCATTGCTGCCACTGCCGCTGGTGCCAGCGCGAGACCGGCACGGCGTTCGCGCTCAACGCCATGATCGAGGCCGACCGGGTCGAGCTGCTGAGCGGCCAGCCCGAAATGGTGCTGACGCCGTCGCTGAGCGGCAAGGGACAGAAGATCTGGCGCTGCCGGACCTGCCGCATCGCCGTGTGGAGCAACTATCCCGGCGCCGGCGACGCCGTGCGCTTCATGCGCGTCGGCACGCTCGACAGGCCCGACGCCATGCCGCCCGACGTCCACATCTTCACCGCGTCGAAGCAGCCTTGGGTCGTGCTGCCCGAGGGCGCCCGCGCCGTGCCCGAGTTCTACGACCGCGAGGCGACGTGGCCGAAGGAGAGTCTCGCGCGACGCGCGGCGACGCGCGCCAGAACGGGCTAGAGAGCGCCGAGATCGGCTAATGCGCCGACGATCATGCGCGTGCCCACCGCCATGAGCAGGATGTCGTTGGCAACGCGCACATATTCGTGGCCGGCCGGAGCCGGCGACAACAGACCGAGCAAGGCGCCAGGCAAGGGGTAGTAGACGACACCCGCCGGCAGCGGCCGACCGAGGCTCCACATCTTCTTGGCCTGACCGGGCGGAAGGCATCCGTTGTTCTTCTTCGCGAGGCCCGGCGGACAATGGCCCGCGGCGAATTCCCGGCGATAGTAGGAGTAGGTCGTGCCGCGGTCGCGATCGGATATGACGATATCGACCTGAGGGCCCGGCGACGCCGCCCGGCGCGGCCCGGCACTCGACGGTCCGGCGGACGCCGGCGGCCCGCCGCCCTGGCCCGGAGCAGTCTGGCTTTGGCCCTGACCCTGGCCGCGGCCCGGCCTGTCATCCTTGTCCTTCTGCGCCCACGCACCCGACGCGACGAGGATGCCGGACATGGCCACGACGACGATCGACAACGGGCGCACCGAAGCCTCCATGAGTTGGTCTCCCATGGAATCGCGCAATTATGGCGACCAGTAGGCAGGCAGCCTGGTCGCCAGCCATCGGGCGAGCGCGCGATTGACGTCGACCGGCCGCTCCTGCGCCATCCAGTGGCCCGACTTCACGACGACCTCGGTGAGGTCGCCGCAGTCGCGGCGCATCGGCGCGGCGAGGCGCGAGGTCATGGTCTCGCAGGTGTAGTCGTAGGCGCCGTGCAGGAAGAGCACCGGCATGGCGAGCCGGCCGCCATTCACGGCGCGCCGCGCATAGTCGGCATTGGCCTCGTGGTTCATGTACCAGGAATCCGGCCCGAAGAAGCCGTTGCGCTCGAGTGCGGCGGCATAGGCCTCCAGATCCTGCTCGCTGATGACGTCGCCGTCGCGCGGCAGGTCGGGACACGGCCCGCCGCCGAACCAGCCGCCGGCCCTGCGCACCGCCGCGGTGCGCGACGGCCTGCCCGCGCCGTCCGGGCTGCCCTTGCGGAACAGCGCCTTCACGACGTTGCGCGGATGGGCGTCGAACGCGGCGCAGGCCCGCTCGAAGTTCTCGCGATAGAAGAGCATGTAGTCCCACTGTCCGGCGGGATACTCGGCCTCGGGATAGAGCCCGCGATCGACCAGTGCCACGATCTGCTCGAGCGAGAAGCCCTGCGAGAGATAGGGCACGCAGAGACTCGCGACGCCGACGGTGCGCTCGGGATGGTGGCTCGCCACGTTCCAGACCACGGGGCTGCCCCAGTCGTGGCCGATCCACACCGCCCTCTCCCGCCCCAGCGCCGCCAGCAGCTCGAGCATGTCCTGGACGATCGTCTCCTGCGCGAAGTCCTCGTGCCGCGGGTAGGTGCTCGAGCGACCGTAGCCGCGCATGTCGGGCGCGACGCAGCGGAAGCCGAGCGCGGCGAAGACCGGCAGCTGATGGCGCCACGACAGCGAGAGCTCGGGCCAGCCGTGGCAGAAGACCAGCAACGGCGCGGCTTCCGCACCGCAGGCGAGATAGCCCGTGGTGTGGCGCCTCGTCTTGACGGTGTGTTCGGTGATCGGGAAGGTCATGGCGACGGAGGGTTCCATGGAAATCGATACCGGCACAAATGAACTTTTGTGTTCCGTGCGCGAGGGCGTCGCGCTGATCACGCTCAACCGGCCGGAGGCGCGCAACGCCCTGTCGGACAAGCTGACGCCGGCGCTGCGCACCCAGATCAAGGAGCGCGGCGCCGATCCGGACGTCGGCGCCCTGCTGATCACCGGCGCCGGCACCGCCTTCTGCTCGGGCGGCGACGTCAAGGGCATGGGCGGCCGCGGCCCGCGCGGCCAGATGAGCTTCGAGGAACGGCTCGCCGACCTGCGCTGGCGTCAGGCCAACCTGACCGGCGCCCTGGTTGCGGTGCGCAAGCCGACCATCGCCGCGCTGCCCGGCGCGGCGGCGGGCGCGGGGCTCGCCATCGCGCTCGCCTGCGACATCCGGATCGCCGCCCGATCGGCCTTCGTCAGCACGGGCTACGCGCGGGTCGCGCTGTCGGGCGATTACGGCATCGCCTGGCTGCTGACCCGCGCGGTCGGCTCGGCGCGGGCGCGCGAGCTGATGTTCACCGCCGAACGGGTCGATGCCGAGCGCTGCGAGCGCATCGGCCTCGTCAACCGCGTCGTCGACGACACCGGGCTCAGCGACGAGGCCTTCACGCTCGCCAAGTCGCTGGCCGAGGGGCCGCGCGTGGCGCTCGCCGGCATGAAGGACAATCTCGACGACGCGCTGCACGTCGACTATCCGACGGCACTGCATCGCGAGGCCGAGCGGCTGGTGCTGGCCTCGCGCACCGCCGACCACAAGGAGGCGGTCGCGGCGTTCGTGGAAAAGCGCAAGCCCGTGTTCAGCAGCCGGTAGGACGGGAGAATTGCACGTACACGAACGTGTTTCCTGTGGCGGAAAGGCCGAGAAGTCCCCGGAGCGCGTCTGGCGGAGTGTGGAGTGCCTCCCGACCTCGTCGCGGAAATCGCGGAAATCGCGGAAACCTCCGGCGGGGTGTCGCCGGACAATCGACGTCGCGAGCACCCGCTCGAGACGCCCTCAGGGTGGTGTGCCTGCTCTCTGCCGGAATGCGTTGCGCAAACTGCGGGAACTGCGCAAACCTCCGGTCACGTGTCGGGAGGACGGGTCGGCGGGCGATTGGCGAAACAGAACGTCGATACGGGAAATCCCGCACGGCCCTCGCGGCCGGGTGTGGTCAGGGTGCTCATGCGCGCATTTTACCTCGACGCGCCCTCGAGGACCTAATCGGGTCGATGGATTCCGTCCGATGCCGATGGCATCTGCATCGGAGGGCGATTCGACCCCCCGATTCCGGCGCCGGGCGCGAATCTGACTCTCCCGACGCAAAAAGAGCCGGCAACGGCCGGCCCTTTTCCTTCGCCCGCTCGCGTCGGGACTACAGCGCCGCCTGCACCATGATCTCGACCTTGAGTGCGGGGTTGGCGAGCTTGGCCTCGACCGTGGCGCGGGCCGGCGTGTTTCCGGGCGACACCCACTTGTCCCACACCTCGTTCATCTGGCTCCAGGTACCGATGTCGGTCAGCCAGATGTTGGCCGACAGGATCTTCGACTTGTCGCTGCCGGCGTCCTTCAGGAACTTGTCGATCTTGGCCAGGATCTGGGCGGTCTGACCCTTGACGTCCTGCGACGTGTCGTCGGCCGTCAGCCCGGCGAGATAGACCGTGTTGCCGTGCACGACGGCGCTCGACATGCGGGGCCCGGCGTTGATGCGCTTGATTGCCATGTTGTCTTCCTCCTCCAAAGGCGGGGCGGACCTTAGCAGTTGGACCGCCGCCACGACCATGATTTCTACCTTCATCCTGGGGTCGTTGAGTCGGGCCTGGACGGTGGCGCGCGCCGGCGCATGGCCGGGCACCACCCAGGCGTCCCACACCGCGTTCATGGCGGCGAAGTCGCCGATGTCGGCGAGCCAGATCACCGCCGACAGGATATTCGACTTGTCGCTGCCGCCCTTCGCCAGAAGAGAGTTGATTTCGGCCAGCGCCTGCCCGACCTGTTCGGCGATGTCCCGCGAGGTGTCCTCCGGGATCATGCCCGAGCAATGGATGCGGCCGTCGAAGACGCTGGCCTCGCTCAAGCGCGGACCGGGATCGATGCGCGTGATCGTCGGATTCATGGGCTCCCCTTTCTGGCGATGCCGAAGACGTGGATCGGCGCCTCGTGGCCGGCGATGGGCAATGGACCGAGGTCGCGGCAGCGCGCCTTGATGCCGGGCGGCAGCGGCGCCAGGCGCTCGGCCGCGTCGAGGGCCTCGTGACTCAGCAGGATGCCCGAATCGACCTGGCGCGTCATGCCTTCCAGGCGGCTGGCGAGATTCACCGTATCGCCGAGCGTGGTGAATTCGAGCCGGTCGGCGATGCCGACATTCCCCTGCACGACCGGCCCGTAGTGGATTCCGATGCCCACGGTGGTGGCGACGTTGCCGCGCGCGACCCGGTCGGCGCTCCAGGCATCGATCGTGTCGAGAATCACCACGGCGCACAGCACGGCATCGTACGCGGCGGACGGCGACTTCTCCGGTGCGCCGAATACCGCCATCACGCCGTCGCCCAGGAACTTGTCGATCGAGCCACCATGACGGAACACGATCGGCACGATGCGCTGGTGATAGGCCCGTACCGCCTCGATCACCTGCTCCGGCGGCAGCGCCTCCATGCGCCGCGTCGAGCCGATGATGTCGACGAACAGCACCGCGGCGTCCTGTGCCCGGCCGGTCTCCAGCGACGCCGGCTCGTCGGCCAGCCGCTGGGCGACATCGGGCGAGAAATAGCGGCCGAGCGTGGTGCTGCGTGCCTCGGCCTGGACCGCGCGCTCGACATGGCGCCGCGCCCGCCAGATCGCCCCGGCGATCAGGCCGGTCGTCACGCCGAGCAGAACGAGCTGGTTCACCATGAACACCCAGGGTTCGACGTTCTGCAGCGACGTCAGCTGACGCAGCAGGTCGTAGGCGCCGGATGTCGCGAAGCCCTTGAACATGTCGACATGCTCGGCGGCGTAGATGACGAACACGAACGAGGCGAGTTGGCCCAGCACGGCGGCCAGGCCGGAGAGCAGCACCACCGTCACCGAGAAGGTCAGCGCGCTGCAGGCGATGTAGGCCACCAGGTAGAGGAAGGCCGAACGCCGCATCCAGCTCTGCAGCGCCCATTCGTTCCAGTCCCGCTCGGGGAAATGGCTCGCCAGTACCAGGATCGCCACGTCGGCGAAGGCGCAGGCGCCCTGGATCGCGATGGTGTGGCGATGGCCGCGCGCGGCGTAGGCCACCCAGCCGACCGCGAAGAACGCCGCCGCGGCCGCCATCAGCATGGGCAGCCGCGACCAGGTCGACGACACCACCACCCACAGCACGATCACCGCGAGAGCGCCGCTCCGCGCCTTGAAGGCGAAGGCAAAGCCGTTCAGCTCCTCCTGACGCAGCCGCTCGCGCCAGCCCGCCTGTCCCGCGGGCTCAGTCACGCCCATGTCCGTCCATTTCAGCTCTGGGCCAGTGACCTACGCTTCGCAGGTCGGCTCTGGCAAGCGCTCGATGCGCCCATGGCTTCCGCTTCGCGATAAGCTCGCCCTCCCGGAGGAGCATTCCATGTCCGATGAGGAAGCCGGCCGCGTCGATGATGCTCTGTCCCATCTGATCGCGGGCCAGCTGCAGAGCAAACAGGCGGCGGAGCGGTCATGCTCGGCTCCTCGCTGCGGACGACGCGAAGATGCGCCCGCTCGGGGGGCAATCGCCGCGATCCGGGCTACGCGGCCTCCTTGGACCGTCCCTTGATCTCCGGTCTCGTCGGCAATTTGGCGACGAAGCGCCCCACTTCGTCGGCAGCGATCCGCAGGTCGTACGCTGTCTGGAGATTGAGCCAGAACTCGGCACTGGTCTTGAACCAGTGCCCCAGCCGCAGCGCCGTATCACCCGTAATCGCCCGCTTGCCGTGAATGATCTGCGAGATGCGATTGGCCGGCACGCTGGATCGTTCACCCTCGCCTGTACCGTGCCGTGCGCCGGAATCGCTTCGTCCGATGTCGGTCATGCGTGGAGCGTAGAGCATATTTTCACGGTTCGCGATAAGGTCGCCCCAGGGAGATACGACCCATGACCGATGAGGAAGCCGGCCGCGCCAGGGACTTCGTGGGCTACGGGCGCAACCCACCCGATCCCCGGTGGCCGGGCGGCGCGCACGTCGCCGTCAATTTCGTCATCAACTACGAGGAGGGCGGCGAATATGCCGTGCCCGACGGCGATCCAGCCACCGAGACCGGCCTGACCGAGGGCTCGACGGCATCGGTCAAGGGGCGCGACCTCGGCGCGGAGAGCATGTTCGAGTACGGCAGCCGCGCCGGATTCTGGCGTCTGCATCGCCTGTTCACCAGGCGCAAGCTGCCCTGCACGGTGTTCGCCATCGCCCGCGCCCTGGAACGCAACGCCGAGGCCTGCGCCGCCATGCGTGAGGCCGGCTGGGATGTCGCCGGCCACGGCTACAAGTGGGAAATCCACGGCAATCTCGCGCCCGACCACGAGAAGAAGCAGATCGAGATGGCGACGGCGAGCATCGCCCGGACCATCGGCACGCGTCCGGCCGGCTGGTACAGCCGCTACGCGCCGTCGATCCACACGCGGACCATGCTGCTCGACGCCGGCTACGAGTACGACAGCGATTCCTACGACGACGAGCTGCCCTACTGGCGCCGGGTCGGCGCGCGGCAACAGCTCATCGTGCCCTACTCGGTGGTGCACAACGACGTGCGCTTCGCCCGCCAGGGCATGACGACCGGCGACGAGTACGAGACCTACATCAGGAACGCCGTGCAGTGCGTGCTCGAGGAGGATCCGCCGCGCATGCTGAGCTTCGGCTTGCACAATCGCATCATCGCCCACCCCGGCCGTGCGATGGGATTGGCCCGCGTACTCGACTGGCTGGCGAACAACCCGCGCGTCTGGATCACCCGCCGCATCGACATCGCGCGGCATTGGAAGAAGGAGCACCTGGCGCCACAGTAATCACTCCTCCCCGGCGGAGCCGGGGAGGTGGCGGCGTCATACGCCGACGGAGGGGTCATGAGCGTCAACGCCGGCGCTCATGACCCCTCCGCCCGCTGCGCGGGCACCTCCCCATCGCAAGACGATGGGGAGGAGAACCGAACGGGAAGGAAGACACCAATGACCATCCGCCGCCCACTCGACGGCATGCTCGTGCTCGATCTCGGGCAGATCTACAACGGACCCTATTGCGGGCTGCAGCTCGGCTTCATGGGCGCGCGCGTGCTCAAGATCGAGCCGCCCGAAGGCGATGTCGTGCGCCGGCGCAAGCGCGAGGTCGAGCCGTGGCCGCTGGTCATGCTGAACTCCAACAAGGAGTCGGTGGTGCTCGATCTCAAGCAGTCGACGGGCAAGACGCTGTTCCTCGAGCTGGTGGCCAAGGCCGACGTGGTGATCGAGAACTTTGCGGCCGGCGTCATGGATCGACTCGGCCTCGGTTACGACGTGCTCAGCAAACTGAACCCTCGACTCGTCTATGGCGGCAGTTCGGGCTTCGGGCTCGACGGGCCCTATCGCGACCTCGCCGCCATGGACGTCACCATCCAGGCGATGAGCGGCATCACCAACGCCACCGGCGACGCCGACGGCCCGCCGACCAAGGCCGGCGCCGCGGTCTGCGATTTCCTCGCCGGCATCCATCTCTGCGCCGGCATTTTAGGCGCGCTCGTTCAACGCGAACGGACCGGGAAGGGTCAGCGCGTCGAAGTCGCCATGCACGAGGCGGCCGTGACGGCGCTCGCTTCGGCGATGGGCGCGGTCATGGACGGCGACACCAACGTGCCCGACCGCACCGGCAACCGCCATCCCGCGCTCGCCATGGCGCCCTACAACACCTATCCGTGCAGCGACGGCTACGTGGCGATCTTCACCTCGGCCGAGCGGCACTGGCATTCGATGTGCCGCCTGCTGGGGCGGGCCGACCTGCTCGACAATCCCGACTTCGCCAACACGATCGGTCGCGCCAGGCGCATGGCCGAGGTCGACGACATCGTCGGCGCCTGGACGATCGCGCGCACCAAGGACGAGGTGCTGAAGCTCCTCAACGAGGCGCATGTGCCCTGCGCGCCGGTCAAGACAGCGCGCGAGGTCAGCCGCGACCCGCATCTCGAGGCGCGCGGCTTCTGGGTCGACATCGATCATCCCAGGCGCGGCCGCACGCGCGTGCCGATCTCGGCGATCCGCCTGCACGACGGCGGCAAGCCCGAGATCCGCCGGCCTGCGCCGACGCTCGGCCAGCACACCGAGGCCGTGCTCGCCGAGCTGCTGGCGCTCAAGGCCGACGAGCTGGCGCGATTGCGCGCGGAAAAGGTGACGACGCCGGTGACAGAGCAGAAGGCGTAGCCCTCCTCCCCATTCACATGGGGAGGTGCCCTCGTAAGACGCCGACACCTCCCCCGAAGACGGGGGAGGAGAAAGACATAGGAGGAGATTCAAATGGCGATCATCGACAGCCAGGTCCACGCCTACGAGGCCAATACGGCGAAGCGGCCGTGGCGCAACGTGCCGAACTGGCCGCCGCATGTGACGGGCGACGAGATGGTGGCGGCGATGGACAAGGTCGGCGTCGATGGCGCGATCTTCATCTCTGCCTTCTCGCTTTACGGCTACGACGCGAGCTATGCCGTCGAGGTGCAGAAGAAGCACGGCGACCGCATGGCCATCGTCAAGCCGGTCGACCCTGACGATCCGGCGGTGGCCGACGTCGTCGCCGAATGGAAGAAGCAGCCGGGCGCGGTTGGGATCCGCATCTTTCTCCGCGAGGAGAACCCCCGCCCGCCGACCGATCCCGGCTTCGACCGCATCCTGAAGGCCGCCGTCCAACACGATCTGCCGGTCAATTTCCTGTGCTGGGGCAAGGTCGACGAAGGAACGGCGCTGATCGACCGCCATCCCAACGCGCGCTTCATCCTCGATCATCTGGGCATCCTGCAGCCGCGCACGCCGCCCGCGCCGCCCCAGCCGTGGGCCGACCTGCCCAAGGTGCTGGAGCTCGCCAAGCGGTCGAACGTGGTGATCAAGGTGAGCGGCGCCTGCACGCTGTCGAAGGAACCCTATCCCTTCCCCGACATCTGGGATCCGCTGCAGCGCGTGTTCGACGCCTGGGGCTTTGAGCGCTGCCTGTGGGGCACCGACTGGACGCGCGCCTTCGCCGTCGTCGACTACGAGCAGGCCGTGAAGCCGTTCCTCGAGACCAAGCGCTTGAGCTCCTCCGAGCGCGCCATGCTGATGGGCGGCGCCTGCGCCAAGGCCTACCGGTGGGAGCCGAAGCGTTAGCTGCGTTCGCGGATGTCGGAGAACTTCACCTTCGGGCTCTTCTCGGCGATGTAGCCGAGCTCCCAGGCATTGCGGGCCAGGAACACCGGCGCGCCGTCGCGGTCCTCGGACATGCCGCCGCGGTTGGCCGCCATGAAGGCCTCGAGGTCCGCCTTGCTGTCGGCCGAGATCCAGCGCGCGGTCTCGAACGGCGCCGGTTCCAGATCGATGTTGACGTTGTACTCGGCCTCGACGCGGGTCTTCAGCACGTCGAGCTGCAGCTCGCCGACCACGCCGACGATGTGATCGCCGCCGATGACGCGGCGGAACACCTGGGTGACGCCCTCCTCGGCGAGGTCGTCGAGCGCGCGCTTGAGCTGCTTGGACTTCATCGGATCCTCGAGCCGCACGCGACGCAGGATCTCGGGCGCGAAGTTGGGGATGCCGACGATCTTGATCGTCTCGCCCTCGGTCAGCGTGTCGCCGACCCTCAGCACGCCATGGTTGGGCACGCCGATGATGTCACCCGGCCAGGCCTCGTCGACGATCTCGCGCTCGCGGGCGAAAAAGAGAATCGGCGAGTTGACCGACAGCGTTTTACCCGTGCCCATCTGCGTGAGCTTCATGCCGCGGCGGAACTTGCCGCTGCAGAGACGCAGGAAGGCGATGCGGTCGCGGTGGTTGGGGTCCATGTTGGCCTGGACCTTGAACACGAAGCCTGCGACCTTGGGCTCGGTCGGCTGGATGGCGCGCGGCTCGGCCGGCTGCGGGCGTGGCGGCGGCGCCCAGGCAACGAGCGCGTCCAAGAGCTCCTTCACGCCGAAATTGCTCAAGGCCGAGCCGAAGAACGCCGGCGTCAGGTGGCCGGCTCGATAGGACTCGAGATCGAACGCCGGATAGGCCGCACGTACCAGCTCGACTTCCTCGGCAAGCCGGGGATCGGTGATCTCGTAGTTCTCGATCACCTCGCCGATGCGGCCCTTGTCGGCGGTGTCGAACACCAGCATGCGGTTGCGCGCGAGATCGTAGGTGCCCTTGAAGTCACGGCCCGAGCCGTGCGGCCAGCTCATCGGCGTCACGTCGAGCGCGAGCGTGGACGCGATCTCGTCCAGGAGCTCGATCGGATCCTTGGACTCGCGATCCATCTTGTTGATGAAGGTGACGATCGGCACGTCGCGCAGGCGGCAGATCTCGAACAGCTTGCGCGTGCGCGCCTCGATGCCCTTGGCGGCGTCGATCACCATGACGGCCGAATCGACGGCGGTGAGCGTGCGGTAGGTGTCCTCGCTGAAATCCTCGTGGCCCGGCGTGTCGAGGAGATTGAACACCGCGCCGCCATACTCGAAATGCATCACCGAGGTGGTGACCGAGATGCCGCGCTGCTGCTCGATCTTCATCCAGTCCGAGCGCGCCCGCCGCGCTTCGCCGCGCGCCTTGACCGCACCCGCGACATGGATGGCGCCGCCGAACAGCAGCAGCTTCTCGGTCAAGGTCGTCTTGCCGGCGTCCGGATGCGAGATGATGGCGAACGTGCGCCGCAACCCGGCCGGATGACCGGCCAGGGCTGAATCGGACGCGACAGAAGAGACGGCGGAATCGGGCACTTCTTCCTGGACCTTGAGGGGGCGGCGAGGGGGGTAGCGGAGGCGGGTGGTTACGTCAACCTCACGCTCTCAAGTCTCCTCTCCCCGCTAGGGAGAGAGGTTGGGAGAGGGGGCAGCGACGGATAGAATGCTCAACGCATGTCGCCTCCGCGCGAACTCAATGACATCCTGGTCCTGGAGAATGGGCGGATAGTGGCACGCGGTGATGCCGTGACCATCAACGAAATGCTCGCGAACGAGCTTCAGAAGGTCGGCGTCGACGAAGGTGGTTGGACGACAATCTACAGGCATCGTGACACTGGCGAACTGTGGGAGCTCAGCTATCCGAATTCGGAGATGCATGGAGGTGGACCGCGACGCTTGCGTTTGATGAAACATCGTCCGTACCCCCCTCACCTTACCTCTCCCCCTAGCGGGGGAGAGGAATTTGAGTGGTGGCGATCGCATGCCTGCCCCGTGCCGGCCTCTGCGAGGTGATGGGGACAGGAAGAGCGCCGTCGGATCATGGCCTGCCGCCCGGTCCCTTCGCCCCGCTCGGCCTGTCTCTTCCAGAGACACGAGAACTCGCAGACCTCGCCGAACTCAAACACGCCTATCGGCGCTTCGGCCGATTCAATATGGCGTCCAAACCCTCGTCGAGTTGCCGGCCGATCTCCTTGGGCACGTCGTCGAGGGAATAGGCTTCGGCGCCCGGCCGCCCGGCCGCCCGGCGAGCCGCCTGAAGTAGTCGGCGGGAACGAGCACGAGCATTCCTTGCCGCGCTTGGTCAGCACGACGGGTGACTTGAGCGCCTCCTCGAGGACCGCGCAGGGCGTTTTGCTGACATCTCTGAAGGAAAAGGACTTCATGTAGGTATATTAGCTGAAATGGTTCAGCGCGCTTTCATGCGTGCTGCCGCCGCTTCAACGCCCGGAGGTCGATGATGTCCGGGAGGCTGCGCGGATCGGTGCCGGCGGGATAGATGGTGTGCTTCTGGATCTTCTGCGTTCCGGTCGTCGGCAAGCTCGGCACGACGTGGATCCAGCCCGGCGGCTTGTAGTAGGCCAGCCGCTCGTTGCAGTGCTGGAACAGCGCCGTTGCCGCCTCCCTGGCCGGCCGGTCGCGCTTCAGCACGACGCAGGCCAGCACCTCCTCGTCGCGCAGCTCGTCGGGCACCGCCATCACCGCCGCCTGCTGCACGTCCGGATGGGTCAGCAGCACCGCCTCGACCTCGGCAGCGGCGATGTTCTCGCCCGAGCGGCGGATGATGTTCTTCTTGCGCTCGACGAAATGCAGCATGCCGTCCGGGCCGCGCCACACCACGTCGCCGGTGTGGAACCAGCCGCCCTTCCACGATGCCTCGGTGGCCGCGTCGTCCTTGAGATAGCCCGAGAAGCAGCCGCGGCGCGGCGTCGCCGCCGAGTGCCGCACGAGCAACTCCCCGGGCATCTCGCTGGGCACATCGCGGTCTTCGTCGTCGATGACGCGGACGTCGATGCCCGGCACGGCGCGGCCGAAGGCGCGGGTGCCGACCTGGCGCGGCTCGACGGTGTCGCCCAGCACACGCACCATCTCGGTCATGCCCCACAGCTCGATCATGGGAAAGCCGAAGCGCTTCTCGAACGCGGCGTGCAGCTCGGGCTCGATGCCGGCGCCGATGCCGAAGCGGACCTTGTGGCGCCGCTCGTGCTCGCCGGGCGGCAGCTTGAGCAGCACCGGCGCGATGACGCCGAGATAGTGCACGATGGTGGCGCCCGTCTCGGCGACCTCGCGCCACCAGTGCTGGGCGTGGAAGCGGTCGGGCTGGATCTGGCAGTTGCCGGTCAGGATGGCGCCCATCAGGGAAACCACGCCGGCGTTGGCGTGATAGAGCGGCAGGGGATTGTAGATGCGGTCGGCCGCGAGCCTCAGGCCGGCGATGCCGCCGAGCGAGGCGTACCAGGCGCCTGAGGCGATCTCGTAGCCGTGCGACAGCACGCAGCCCTTGGGCCGCCCGGTGGTGCCCGACGTGTAGAGGATGCTGGCCGGCGTCTCGGGCCGGGGCTCGAAGCCGCGCGCCGCGCGCGACGCCGCCGTCACGCCGTCGGGGAAGGTTTCCGATACGACGACAGGCGGACGGTGGGCGCTCTCGGCCAGCGCCTGCTCGATCGAGGCCCGCCGTGAGCCGAGCGTCACGACCAGATCGGGCTCGCTGTGGTCGATCAGGTAGGCGATCTCGGCGGCGCGGTAGTCGGGATTGATCGGCACGCAGCAGATGCCGAGGCTGTTGAGCGCCAGCGTGTGCAGGACATGCTCGGGGCGGTTCTCCAGCAATGTCGCGATTCTGTGGCCGACGCCGTAGTCCGCTCGCCGGTAGACGGTTGCCAGCTCCCCGATCCGCCGGCCAGCCTCGCCATAGGTGATCTCGAAGCCCGCGGGAAGGTAGTCGCGCGCGTCGTTGGCCGGCACCGCGAGGAACGGACGATCGGCATGTGCCGCCACGGCCTTGGCGAAGGCGGCGGCGATGGTCGTGTTGTCCATGATCTCGGCCATGCCGGAGGATACCCGGTTCGGAGCGGCCAAGGCACCTAGCCGCCGAGTTCCTCGCGCAGCAGCTCGAGCTCCAGCCATTCCGTCTCCGCCGCCTCGACCTCTTCCTGTGCCGCGGCGAGGCGCGCCGTCTTCGCCTGGAAGGACGTGGCGTCGCGGCGATAGATATCCGGATCGGCGAGTGCTCGATGCAGGTCGGCGATCTCGGCATGCAGGGCGTCGATCCTCTGCGGCAGCTCGGCGAGCGCGCGTTCGCGCTTGTAGCCAAGCCTCGCCGGTGCAGTGCGCTGGCGTTGCGGTGCGGGCCTGTTCTTGCGTTCCACGGGCGCCGACTTCTCGCGCGGCCCGCGCTGCAGCAGGTAGTCGCTGTAGCCGCCGGCATATTCGATGGCCGTGCCGTCGCCTTCGAGGGCGACGGTCGAGGTAACGAGGCGGTCGAGGAAGTCGCGGTCGTGGCTGACCAGCAGGACGGTGCCGTCGTAGTCCGAGAGCGCCTCCTGCAGAAGGTCGAGCGTGTCGGCGTCGAGGTCGTTGGTCGGCTCGTCGAGCACCAGCAGGTTCGACGGCGCGGCCAGCGCCCTGGCGAGCAGCAGGCGGTTGCGCTCGCCGCCCGACAGCGTACGCACCGGCTGGCGCGCCTGCTCGTCGCGGAACAGGTATTCGCGCAGATAGGTCATGACGTGGGTCTGCCGCCCGCGCACCGGCAAGTGGTCGTTGCCGCCGCCCAGGATCTCCCACGGCGTCTTGTCCGGATCGAGCGCCATGCGGCGCTGGTCGATCACCACCGGCGTCAGGCTGGCGCCGAGCTTGACCGAGCCCACGTCCGGTTCGAGCTCGCCGATCAGCAGGCGCAACAGCGTCGTCTTGCCCGCGCCATTCGGCCCGATCAGGCCGACACGATCGCCGGCACGGATGCGCGTCGAGAAGTTCCTGACGATCGCCCTCTCGCCGAACGACTTCGAGACGCCGCGCGCGGCGATGGCGAGGATGCCCGATTGCCCGGCCGGCCCGGCCCCGATGGTGGCGCGCCCGGTCGGCCCGATCTGAGTCTGGCGCTGCTTGCGCAGCTCGGCGAGCGCGCGCAGCCGGCCCTCGTTGCGCGTGCGGCGGGCGCGGATCGACCGGCCGGCCCATTCGGTCTCGCGCTCGATCAGGCGATCGAGCTTGTGACGCTCGGTCGCCTCGCGTTCGAGGATGTCGGCCGACCACGCCTCGAAGGCGCCGTAGCCCCGGTCGAGGCGGCGCACGATGCCGCGGTCGAGCCACAGCACGGCGCGCGCCAGGTTGGCGAGGAAGCGCCGGTCGTGGCTCACCAGCACATAGGCGCCCCGCCAGTTCAGCAGCACGTCCTCCAGCCATTCGATGGTCGGCAGGTCGAGATGGTTGGTCGGCTCGTCGAGCAGCAGCACGTCGGGCTCGCCGACCAGGGCGCGGGCGAGCGCCGCCCGCCGCGCCTCGCCGCCCGACAGTTCGGCCGGCAGGCGCGACCCGTCGAGCTTCACGTCGTCCAGCAGGGCCGCCACGCGATGGTCGGGCGCACCCGCCGACGCCACGTAGTCGGCCACGGTGGCGTGGCCCGCGAAATCCGGTTCCTGCGGCAGGCTCGCCACGGTCGTGCCAGGCTGCACGAAGCGCTCGCCCGAATCGGCGATCGGCTCGCCGGCCAGGATGCGCAGCAGGGTCGACTTGCCGGCGCCGTTGCGGCCGACCAGGCTCAACCGCTCGCCGGGCGCGATCGCGAGCTCGACGCCGTCGAGGACGGTCTGGTCGCCCAGGCGATAGCGGACGCCGGACAGCGCGAGGATGGGTGGATCGGCCATGGAGCCGGCTCTCTTGGCCGAACCTGTCCACGACGGCAAGGCCCGAACCGCGCTACAGTCGGCCATGCTGCGGGTCGTGGGGGAGCCGAGGCGGATCGAGCGTGCCATCAAGCGCCTGGCCGGCGCGCTGAAGGGCGTTCCGGCGCGCGGCGTGCGGCTCACCTGGCGCGGCGGTGAGCTGCGCACCACCATCCACTGGGCCCGCGACGACCAGTTCTGGTGGGCCTTCGAATCGCGCACCGCGCGCCAGACGTTGCTGCTCGGCCATGCGCCCCGTCCGCCGACCCGCCGCGAGAGCATCACCTGCGAGATCAACCTGCCGCGCGTGGGCGCCGATCGAAGGGTCGCCGGCATCGTCGCATCGGACGAGGCGGGCGCGCTCTACCTCGCCCACTCCGGCCGCCTCAGCAAGTCCGGTTTCCGCGAATTCCTGGCCGACGGCGTATGGCGCGACCTTCGCTGGCCCGATGGCGGGGAGTCCGAGGCGCTGGTCATCGCGCCGCTCGACAATCCGCGGCTGACGCGGCTGTTGGGCCAGTTCGTCGACGCGGTGCGCCGCTTCAAGGCGGGCGAGATGCCCGCCGGATCGACCGGGCTTTGCCTCGGACCCGGCCCCGGCGATTCGGCGGCAGTGGCGTGCGACCGGCGGCTGGTCGATGCGTCGCTGCATGAGGAGCTCGCCAAGCGCGGGCTGCTCGGCGGCGCGCGCGACCTCTTCTCGCTGGCGGGCGGAGGACCGCAGCCGCTGTTCGCCCTGGTCGCCGACGGCGAGCCGGAGGAGCTCGTCAGGGCGGTCGGCGCACTGTCGCTCGCCTCGGCGCGCGGCGGTCCGGACATGCGGCCGATCCTGGTGGCGCCGCAGGCATTGGCCGAGGGCGACGGCGCGGCACTCGACGCGCTGCCCTTCGCGCTGGTGCGCTTCCGCTGGCGTGGGGCGCGCGCGGTGTTTGACGGGTTGGACGACGCGCTGGCATGACGGTCCCACCATGGTGATGGGCCTGACCACGGGACTTTGGGTGAGCGCGCAGGTGCGGCTGTGCGACCGCGCCTTCATCCCCGCGACCATCGTGCGGCACGGCCACGACGAGGCCGGCACGGTGCTGGTCAAGATCAACCGCTTCGAGGCGGGCGTCACGGTCTACGCTCAGGCGACCTCGCTCGACGGCGAGCCGGCGTGGAGTCGCGGCACCGGACCCAAGCCGGTCACCGAGGCCGAGGCCGACGCCTACATCGAACGCCAGGTGAAGTACGATCCCGACGTCTGGGTGCTCGAGATCGAGGACCGCAAGGGCCAGTACAAACTGGACGGACGAATCGTGTAGCCCGTCACGGCTGCGGCAGCACCGTCACCGGATCGACGGTCTTGTTGCCGCGACGGACCTCGAAATGCAGGCGGGGCTCGGTCGAGGTGCCCGACGTGCCGACCTTGGCGATGGCCTGGCCCCTCTTCACCGTGTCGCCCTTCTTGACCAGCAGCTGTTCGTTGTAGCCGTAGGCGGTGATGTAGCCGCCCTTGTGGCTGACCAGCAGCAGGTTGCCCATGCCGCGCACTTCGTTGCCGGCATAGACGACGGTGCCGGCGTCGGCCGCCTTGACCGCCTCGCCCCGTTCCGCCGCGATGTCGATGCCGTCGTTCTGCTGGCCGTCGGCGCCCTGGCCGTAGGTCGACACGACCCTGCCCTTGACCGGCCAGGCAAAGCGCGGCGTTGCGGCCGCGACCGTGACTTCCTTGGCGGGCGGTGGCGCGAGTTGAACCGGTTCGCCGGCCGCGGGCTTGGCGGCGGCGGCCGCCTCGGGCGGCGGCAGGTCGTCCTTCTTGACGGCCGACGGCGCCGAGGTGGAGGCCGCCTGGGTCGACGTCGCGTTCTGCGGCATCACCACCTTGGCGCCGGGAATTTCGATCGACTGGCCGGCACGCAGCGAATAGGGCGCCTGCAGCCTGTTGCGGTCGATGATGGTCTGGCTCGACACGCCGAAGCGCTCGGCGACGCCGTCGACGGTGTCCTTGTCCCGGGCGACATAGACCGGCACGGCCTGCGGGCCGGCGGCCGATCCGGGATACTCTATGGTGCCTTCGCGAGCGCCATAGAGGATGCGATCCATGGGAGTGCAGGCGCCGAGCGCAGCCGAAACCGCCGCCGTTATGATCAGCGTACGTGTCCAGCCGGCCCTTCGCGAGGGGAAGCGAGGGGCTCTTTTCATGCCGCTACTCTACTGCATGACGATTCCGGCGGGAATCCGGCGCGCGTCGATTTTTTGACCCTTTCAGCCCTGGCCGAGGACCGGCAGGGCGCCGGCCACCAAGGGCACGAAGCGCACCGGCATCAGGGTGTCGCGCTGCAGGCCGCTCTCGCTCTTGACGATGCGCTCGACGACCTGGCTGGTCGGGTCGCGGCCGACCGGCACGATCAGGATGCCGCCCAGGGCAAGTTGGTCGATCAGCGCCTGCGGCCGTTCCTCGGCGGCGGCGGTGACGATGATGCGGTCGAACGGCGCCTGGCCCGGCCAGCCCTTGCTGCCGTCGCCGACGTCGAACACGACGTTGTAGATGCCGAGCCCGATCAGCAGGCGCTCGGCCTCCTTCGACAGCGGCTTGAAGCGCTCGACCGTGTAGACGCGGCGCGACAGCTTGGCGAGGATCGCCGCCTGGTAGCCCGAGCCGGTGCCGATCTCGAGCACCTTCATGCGCGGACCGACGCGCAGCGCCTCGGTCATCGCCGCGACGACCAGCGGCTGGCTGATGGTCTGACCGAAGGCGATCGGCAGCGCGGTGTTCTCCCAGGCGCGCTCGGCGAAGGCCGGCAGCACGAAGCGCTCGCGGTCGACCGCGGCGATGGCCCCCAGCACATTCTCGTCCGAAATGCCCGACTGCCGCAGTTCGGCGATCAGGCGTTGCATGGCGGCGACGTTCATCGCGGCCATCGGCCGTCAGCCGCCCGCGAACAACGCGCCAAATTTGCGGCGCGTCGCCTCGTGCGTGAGGTCGAGATGCAGGGGCGTCACCGAGACGTAGCCCGAGCGCACCGCCGTGATGTCGCTTTCCTCGTCGCGGTCGTGCTCGCCGGGCGCATAGGCGATCCAGTAGTAGGTGCCGCCGCGCGGGTCGGTGCGCTCGTCGATGTAGCCGCCGAAGGCGCGCACGCCCTGCCGGGTCACCTTGATGCCCTTGACGTCGGCCGCCACGACATCGGGGAAGTTCACGTTGACCAGCACGTTCTTCGGGATGCCGCCGGCCAGCACGCGGCGCGCGATATCGGCGCCGAACTGGGTCGCCGTCTCCCATTTCAGCGGATGGGGATGGGTGTAGGCCTGGCTGAAGGCGATCGAGGGGACACCGAGCAGGCAGCCTTCCATGGCGCCGGCGATCGTGCCCGAATAGGTCACGTCGTCGGCCATGTTCGAGCCGCGATTGACGCCCGACAGCACGATGTCGGGCTTGCGCGCCTTCAGCAGATGCTTGACCGCGAACAGCACGCAGTCGGTCGGCGTGCCCTCGACGGCATACTTGGTCTCGCTGAGCTGGCGCGCGCGCACCGGATGGGTGAGCGACAGCGAATGGCCGGCCCCGCTCTGGTTGTACTCCGGCGCCACCACCCAGACGTCGGGCGAGAGCTGGCTCGCGATGTCGATCATCGCCTGCAGGCCCGGCGCGTTGATGCCGTCGTCGTTGGTGACGAGGATGCGCGCCTTGGCGATCTGCTGCGGCGTCATTTGCGCTCCCCCGGGATCGTCTTCAGGCCCCCCAAGTAGGGCAGCAACGCGTCGGGGAGCGACACCGAGCCGTCCTCGTTCTGATAGTTCTCGAGCACGGCGATCATCGTGCGGCCGACGGCCAGCCCCGAGCCGTTCAGCGTGTGGACGAAGCGCGTGCCCTTGCCTTCCCTCGGGCGGTAGCGGGCGTTCATGCGCCGCGCCTGATAGTCGCCACAGTTCGAGCAACTCGAGATCTCGCGATAAGCGTTCTGGCCGGGCAGCCAGACCTCGATGTCGAAGGTCTTGCGCGACGCCGGTCCCATGTCGCCGCCGCACAGCACGATGGTGCGGAACGGCAGGCCGAGGCGCTTCAGTACCTCCTCGGCGCGGCCGGTCATGCGCTCGTGCTCGGCGGCCGACTGCTCGGGCGTCGTGATGCTGACCAGCTCGACCTTGGGGAACTGGTGCTGGCGGATCATGCCGCGCGTGTCCTTGCCGGCGGCGCCGGCTTCCGAGCGGAAGCACGGGCTCCAGGCGGTGAAGCGCAAGGGTAGGTCCCGCTCCTCGACGATGCTGTCGTTCACCAGGTTGGTGAGCGGCACCTCGGCGGTCGGGATCAGCCAGTAGCCGTTGTCGGTGTGGAACATCTCCTCGGCGAAGCGCGGCAGCTGGCCGACGCCATAGGCGGCGTTGTCGCGCACCAGCAGCGGCGGATTGACCTCGGTGTAGCCACCCTCCTCGCTGGTGTGCAGGTCGAGCATGAACTGGGCGAGTGCCCGCTCGAGCTTCGCCAGATGGCCCTTGAGGAAGACGAAGCGCGCGCCGGAGATCCTGGCGGCGCGGCCGAAATCCATCTCGCCGGTCGCCTCGCCGAGCGCGACGTGGTCCCGGGGCGTGAAGCCGAAGTTGCGCTGGTTGCCGACGCGCCTCAGCTCGACATTGGCGGTCTCGTCGATGCCGTCGGGCACATCGGCGAGCGGCAGGTTGGGCAGCACCTCGAGTCGCCGGGTCAACTCGGCATCGAACTCGGCGGCGAGCGCCTCGCCCTTCCTGAGGCCCTCCTCCAGCGCGGCGACCTCGGCCATCAGCGCGTCGGCCGGTTCGCCCTTGCGCTTGGCCATGCCGATCTGCTGGCTGAGCGCCTTGCGTCTCGCCTGCAGCCCCTCGCTCTCGGTGATGGCCGACCGCCGGCGCGCGTCGATCGCCAGGATCTCAGCGGAGAGCGGCGCGAGGTTGCGCTTCTTCAGGCCGGCATCGAAGGCCGCCGGGTCGTCGCGGATGAGTCGTATGTCGTGCATGATCAGTTGCCGGCGGCTTCTTCCGCCTTCTTGTCGGCCTCCTCGCGCTTCCTCTCGATCACCCGGCCGATCACGATGCTGAGCTCGTAGAACGCCATCAACGGGATGGCGAGCGCGATCTGGCTGATGACGTCGGGCGGCGCCAGGATGGCGGCGATGACGAAGGCGACGACGATGGCGTAGCGGCGCTTGGAGCGCAGCCCCTCGGAGGAGGCGATGCCGACCTGGATCAGCAACGTCAGAAGGACCGGCACCTCGAAGGCAAATCCGAAGGCGAACACCAGCTGCAGGATGCGCTCGAGGTAGTCGGACGAGCGCAATGTCTTCTCGATGTCGGGCGGCGCGTACTGCGTGAGCATGAAGTTGATCACGTAGGGCAACACGACGTAGTACATCAGCGCGCAGCCGGCATAGAACATGAATGGCGTGGCGACGAGGAACGGCACGAAGGCGCGCTTCTCGTGGCGATAGAGCCCCGGCGCGACGAACAGCCAGATCTGCACGGCGATCAGCGGGAAGCCGACGATCAGGGCGACGAAGGCCGACAGCTTCACCGTGACGAAGAAGAACTCGAAGATGTCGAGGACGACGACCTTGTAGCCGTCGGCCAGCGCCGGCTGCATCAGGAACGAGAAGATCGGCTTGGCGAAATAGAACGTGACGAAGAAGACGGCGAAGAACGCGACCAGCGCATAGATCAGCCGCTTGCGCAGCTCGATCAGGTGATCGAGCAGCGGCATCGGCTTGTCGTCTTCGGGTCCGTCGTGCGTGGCTTCGGTCAAGGGAAAGCGACCAATGGTGGAGCCGCCTTATGCCGCCGTTTGCGCCACAATTCAAAGCGCGAATTGGCGCCTATTCGGCGGCGGCCTTTACAGACTTCTGCTGATCCGGAGCGGTCGAAGCGTCCGGCGTCGGCGCCTCGAGGGCGGGCGCAGGCGTTTCGGCCGCGACCTGCGGCGCCGACTCGGGCTCGGCCAGGGGATTGTCGAACGTGCTCTTGGCCTCGGCGATGGCCTTTTCGGTCTCGGTCATGCCTTCCTGAATGGCGCTCTTGATCTCGCGGGTGGGGTCGAGCGCCTGCAGATCGAGACCAGGCGCCGACTCGAGCTGCTTCTTGACCTGATCGATCTCGGACTGGCGCACCATCTCGTCGACATGGCCGCGGAATTCCGCCGCCATGCCGCGCATCTTGGCCATCCAGCTGCCCCACGAGCGCAGCATGCCGGGCAGTTCCTTGGGGCCGATCACGATCAAGGCCACGACCGCGATGACCAGCAGCTCGGGACTGTCGATTCCGAACATCGGGCGCTACCGGACGGCCGGACCGGCCGTCACACCTTGGCGGTGCTGTCCTGGCGAACCTCGCCGCTCGGCGGGTTTGTGGTGGCCTGGGCCGAGATCGGCTTGGCCGTGTCGCCAGGTTGACCGGCGGGCGGTTGGGCCTCTTCCTGGCCACCGCCGACGCCCTTCTTGAAGGCCGAGAGGCCCTTGCCGAAGTCGCCCATGAGCTGCGAGATCTTGCCGCGACCGCCGAACAGCAGCAGCACGACGGCCAGCACGATTAGCCAGTGCCATACGCTGAAGCTACCCATGAAATTGCTCCCAGAAAACGATTGCGATCGCCGTCGCGCGATTATGGCACCCGGGCCGAAGGCCCGGCAACACATCGAATGCGGCCGAAATGCGGCCTATCGGCCTGTCTTACCGACTCGCCTCGTCGGCGGCCAAAGGTTCATCGGCCTCATCCTCGCCCGGCTCCAACGGCAGATCGGGCTCCTCAGGCCTGAATATGGGGGGCTGGGCGCGCGGGTCCAAGAGGCCGGCGGCCTTGAGTTCCTCGTTGCCCGGCAGATCGTCGAGACTCGGCAAGCCGAAATGCTCGAGGAAGAAATCCGTCGTGCCCCAGGTCACCGGCTTGCCCGGCGCGCGGCGGCGGCCCATCGGGCGAATCCAGTTCTGCTCGAACAGCAGGTCGAGCGTACCCTTGCTCAGGCCGACGCCGCGCACCTGCTCGATCTCGGTGCGCGTCACCGGCTGGTGATAGGCGATGATCGCCAGAGTCTCGATTGCCGCGCGCGACAGCTTGCGCGTCACCGGGCGCTCGATCTTGAGCTTCTCGGAAAGATCGGGCGCCGTGCGGAAGGCGTAGCCGCCCGCGACCTTCACCAGGTTGACGCCGCGGCCGGCATACATCTCGCCGAGGTCGGCCAGCAGGCGCGGCACGTCGGCGTCGTTGGGCAGGCGGTCCGCCAGATCCTTTTCGTCGAGCGCCTGCGTGCCGGCGAAGATCAGGGCCTCCAGCAGGCGCAGATGCTGGGCGTGGTCGGGGGAGAAGACGTCCGTCACTTGGTTCTCGGCTTCAGACATGGGAGAGCACCGTCACCGTTGCTCGTTACGTTTGCGCAGATAGATGGGGCCGAAGCGCTCGGCCTGGCGCAACTCGACGGAGCCGTCCTTGGCGAGCTGGAGGCCGGCGACGAAGGTCGCCGCGAGCGCCGAACGCCGCCGCGTCGGATCGGTGAGGCCCGCCGGCAGAAAGGCCTCGAGCGACTGCCAGTCGATGGCGATGCCGAGCATGCGGCCGAGCCGCTCTGCCGCCTCCTCCACCGAGAAGAACTGCATCGGCTCGATCTGATAGGTGTCGGCATCCTTGGGCCGCACCTGGTGGCCGTAAGCCTGCAGCAGGTCGTAGAGCTTGACGTCCCAGATCGCGCGGCGCACCACGACGACGCCCTCGGGCTGGCCGCGCGAGAAGATATCCTTGCCGAGCTGGGGACGCGCCATCAAGCGCACGCCGGCTTCCTGCATCGCCTCGAGGCGGCGCAACTGCCATTGCAGCGCGTCGGCCATCTCCTGGCCCGACGGCTCCTCGCCAGCCGGAGGTTCGGGCAGCAGCAGGCGCGATTTCAGGTAGGCGAGCCATGCGGCCATCACCAGATAGTCGGCGGCGAGCTCGAGCCGCAGCCGGCGCGCCTGTGCGACGTGCGCCAGATACTGGTCGACGAGCGCCACCATCGAGATGCGCCGCAGATCGACCTTCTGGTCGCGAGCGAGGGTCAGCAGGAGATCGAGAGGCCCCTCGAAGCCCTCGAGGTTGACGATCAACTCGCCCTCGCCCGGCGCGATCATGTCGGGGCCGGCGGCGGCGAATCCGTCAGGAGGAAGCGGGCTTTCTGTCTGGCTCATCCGCTTTGGTTTTATCAGCGGCAGGTCCGGCCGCCACTGGATTTGGCGGCCTTATCCCCATGCCGGCAGCAACGCGGCGAGTCGCCTGGCCGCTTCCGCCAACCCGGCCTTGCCGAGCGGTCGCCGATGGCGCTCCAGATGGCTGCGACCGGCATCGAAGCGGCGCTGTGCCGCAGCGCTCATCGGTCCGGTCCGCGCGGCAATCTCGCGCATCTCGTCCATCCGGCCGTTGCAGTGCAGGGCGATGTCGCATCCCGCGGCGAGCGCCTGCTCGGCGCGGTCGCCCAGCGTGCCGCCGAGGGCCTGCATGGAGAGGTCGTCCGACAGCAGCAGCCCATCGAAGCCGATATGGCGGCGGATCACATCCTTCACGCCCCCTGCCGAAACGGTGATGGCGCGCTCGGGATCGACGGCGTCGAACAGCAGATGTCCGGTCATCGCCCACGGCAGATCGGCCAGGAGCCTGAAGGGCAGGAAGTCGTGCCGTTCGAGTTCGGCACGCGAGGCCGAGACACGCGGCAAGTGGTGATGCGAATCGACCGTCGCGCGACCGTGGCCGGGGATGTGCTTGATCACCGGCATGACACCTTCGCCGAGCAGTCCCTCCGCGGCGGCGCGCCCCAGCGCGGCGACCGGCTCGGGGGCCGAGGCATAGGCACGATCGCCGATCACAGCATGGGTCTCGGGGAAGGCGATGTCGAGCACGGGGAGGCAGTCGACGTCGCAACCGATCGAGGCAACGTCGGCCGCGAGCAGTCGCGAATTGAGGCGCGTCGCCTCGAGCCCCCGCTCCGGATCTCTGCGATAAAGTTCGCCCAGAACCCGCGCCGGCGGCGCCTTGCGCCAGTGCGGCGGCTTCAGGCGCGCGACACGGCCGCCTTCCTGGTCGATGAGGATTGGCGCGTCGAACCGCCCGACGCTGGAGCGCAGATCGTCGGTCAGCCGACGCGCGCGCTCGGGCGTGTCGATGTTGCGCGCGAACAGGATGAAGCCCAGAGGATCGGCGTCACGAAAGAAGGCGCGCTCGTCGGCGGTGAGGTCGGGCCCCGAGCAGCCGAAGATGACGGCCCTCGGCCTCAAGGCAGCGCGGCCCGGCGGCTCATCGCGCCGGCGGGATGACGACGCAGTCGGCCTTGCGGCCTTTCAACGTTCCACACACGCCCTGCGCCTGCTTCTCGTCGAGCGGACCGGCCTGCACGCGATACCACACGCCGCGGTCGCCGAGGTCGACGCGCACTGGCTGCATGCGCAGGCTGGCGAGCACGTCGCCATGGGCATTCTGCAGCTTGGCCCAGGTCGACTTGGCGATGTCTTCCGTCTTCACCGACGCGATCTGCACGCGCCAGCCACCGGTCGGACCGGAGATGTTGTCGATCAGGCTGGCGATGCTGGGCCCCGATCCCGCGCCGGTCGGCGCCGGCGCGGCGACGGCGGGCTGCGCCGTCGCCGCGGGCGTGTTGCCGGGAGTGGGGGTGATCACGGTCGGCTGCAGCGGCGCGGGCACCTTGGCGACCTCGGTGTCGGGAGCCTTGGGCACCGACGGGACCGGCAGGCCGGTCGGCGGCAGACTGGGCTTGACCGGTGACGGCAGGAGTTTCTCCGGCTGGGTCGGCACCGTGCCGGGCGAGATGCGGTTGAAGACTTCCTTGTCCTGGTTGGGCGGCACGAGGCCGCCGGCATTCTCGGGTTTCACGCGGGCGGGCGTGGTCGGCGCCTGGACCACCAGCGGCTCGAGCCCCTGGCCGCCGGCCTTAACGTCCTGGTTATGGGCCCACCAGACGACCGAGCCGAAGCTCGCGATGGCGGCGACAGAGACCATGACGGTCAGGATCTGGCCGCGCCGACGGTTGACGCGCGACAGCAGGGAATCCCGCGGCGGCGGCGGAATCGAATCGGGTTCGTGAGCGACGGGCCGGGGCTGCGGATCAAGCCTTACGGCAACCGACTCGTTGGGTCGGTAGATCGTTGGACCGTCGCCGGGGGGGGACCGGCGGATGTGCATTTGTCCTTATCTCATTTCCTCGACGGGTTTCACGCCGAAGACCTTTAATCCTGATCCTATCACAAATCCGACGGCCTGTACCAATGCGAGGCGTGCCCGGCTGAGCTCGGGGTCGCCCTCGACGACGAAACGCAGCGCAGGCTCCTCCCGTCCGCGATTCCAGTGGGCGTGGAAGGCAGCCGCGAGGTCGTAGAGGTAGAAAGCGATACGGTGCGGCTCGTGCGCCGCGGCGGCGGCCTCGACCTGGCGCGGCCACTGGGCGATCAGCCGCACCATGGCGAGCTCGTCACGGTCGGTCAGCTTGTCGAGCGGCGCGCCCGCCAGCCCGTCCGTCGACAGGCCGGCCGACGCCGCCTGGCGCATCACCGAGCGCGTGCGGGCATGGCCGTACTGGACGTACCAGACGGGATTGTCGCGCGATTGCTCGGTCGCCTTCACCAGATCGAAGTCGAACGGCGCGTCGTTCTTGCGCGTCAGCATGGTGAAACGCACGACGTCGGGCCCGACCTCGTCGAGAAGATCGCGCAGGGTGACGAAAGTACCGGCACGCTTGGACATGCGCACCAGCTCGCCATTCCTCATCACGCGCACGAGCTGGCAGAGCTTGACGTCGAGCTCGCCCTTGCCCTCGGTGATCGCCCTCACCGCCGCCTTCATGCGCTTGACGTAGCCGCCGTGGTCGGCCCCCCAGATGTCGATCATGTCGGCGAAGCCGCGCCGGAACTTGTCGAAGTGATAGGCGATGTCGTTGGCGAAGTAGGTCCAGCTGCCGTCCGACTTCTTCAACGGCCGATCGACCTCGTCGCCGAACTTCGTCGCCCGGAACAGCGTCTGCTCGCGGTCCTCCCAGTCGTCGGGCTTCTGGCCTTTCGGCGGCTCGAGCCGGCCCTGGTAGATCAGGCCCTGGCGCGACAGTTCCTGGAACACGCGATCGACGGCGCCCGATTCGACCAGGGCGCGCTCGGACGAATAGACCTCGATATCGACGCCCATGGTCGCGAGGTCGCTCCTGATCTCCTCCATCAGCGTCGAAATGGCGAAGGCCCGCATCGGTGCCAGCCAGTCGGCCTCGGGCTTGTCGACCCAGCGCGCGCCGTCGCGCCCGGCGATCGCCGCGCCGACCTCCTTCAGGTACTCGCCGGGATAGAGCCCTTCCGGGATCGCCCCGATCGATTCGCCCAGCGCCTCCTTGTAGCGGAGGTAGGTCGAGCGCCCGAGAGTGTCGACCTGGGCCCCGGCATCGTTGATGTAATATTCCTTGGTGACGTCGTAGCCAGCCTTGGCGAGCAGGTTGGCGAGCGCGTCGCCGACCACGGCGCCCCGGGCATGCGCCACGTGCAAAGGCCCGGTCGGGTTGGCCGACACGTACTCGACGTTCACCTTGCGGCCGGCGCCCAGCGTCGAATCGCCGTAGGCGATCCCCGCCTTCAGGCAATCGCGCAGCCGTTCGCGCCAGAACGAATCCGAAAGCCGGAGGTTGATGAAGCCCGGCCCCGCCACCGAGCCGTCGACGACATCGGCATTGGTCTCGAGGCGGGCGAGCAGCGGCCCGGCGATGTCGCGCGGCTTCTTGCCCGCCGCCTTGGCCAGCACCATGGCCGCATTGGTGGCGATGTCGCCGTGCGCCGGATCGCGCGGCGGCTCCGCGGTGATGGCCGAGAAATCCAGCGCCGCCGGCAGTTCGCCGGCCGCCTGCATGGATCTGAGCGCCGCCTCGATCTCGCCGATGAAATGGCGGTACGGGTTCATGCGCCGGGGTATTGCACTTTATTGGTAGAGATCAAAGAGCCGCTTGTGCTCGTCCAGGGCGAAGCGGTCGGTCATGCCGGCGATGTAGTCGGCGACGATGCGGGCCCGCGCCGGCCGCTCGGCCGCCTCGGCGCGCTCGCGCCAGGGCGGCGGCAGGCAGTTGGGCTCGGCGAACAACAGGCCGAACAGGTCCATCACCACGCGGCGCGCCTTGGAGTGGGTGCGCTCGAGGTGCCAGTGCTCGTACATGCGCTTGTAGAGGAAGGCCTTGATGACTTGGTCGTTGGCCGCCATCGCGTCGGAGAAGCCGACAACCGGCCGGCCAAGTGCGCGGATGTCGGTCACCGATTTCGGCGCGGCGTCGGCCAGCCGCCGGCGCGTCTCGGCCAGCACGTCCTCGACCATGGCATTGATGACCCGGCGCACGGCTTCGTGGATCAGTCGTGTTTGACCGATGCCGGGATACTTCTTCTCGACCGCCACGAACATCTCGCCGACCAGCGGCAACTCCGCGAGATCGGCAACCTCGAACAGGCCGGCGCGCAGGCCGTCGTCGATGTCGTGGTTGTTGTAGGCGATGTCGTCGCTGAGGGCGGCGACCTGGGCCTCCGGCCCGGCATGGCCGGCGAGCTCGAGATCCTGGTCGCGGCAGTATTCGACGATGGCGGCCGGCAGGTCGTCGAGCGTGCGGCCACCCTCGAGCAGCGGACCGTTGTGCTTGACCGCGCCCTCCAGCGCTTCCCAGCTGAGGTTCAGCCCGTTGAATTCGGCATAGCGTTCCTCGAGCTTGGTAAGGATGCGCAGCGTCTGGGCGTTGTGGTCGAAGCCGCCGAACGGCTTCATCGCCGCGTGCAGTGCCTCCTCGCCGGCATGGCCGAACGGCGTGTGGCCGAGATCGTGGGCGAGCGCGACGGCCTCGC
Source organism: Enhydrobacter sp. (assembly GCA_025808875.1). Taxonomy (NCBI): domain Bacteria; kingdom Pseudomonadati; phylum Pseudomonadota; class Alphaproteobacteria; order Hyphomicrobiales; genus Enhydrobacter; species Enhydrobacter sp. The sequence goes on from CP075528.1 coordinate 3,613,493, forward strand.
CGAGATCCTCGTCGAGCTCGAGCGTGCGGCAGATCGTGCGCGCGATCTGGGCAACCTCGAGCGAATGGGTGAGCCGCGTGCGGTAGTGATCGCCTTCGTGGAAGACGAAGACCTGCGTCTTGTGCTTCAGCCGACGAAACGCCGTCGAATGGATGATGCGGTCGCGATCGCGCTGGAACGGGCTGCGCGGCGGCGCCTCGGGTTCGGGATGAAGCCGGCCGCGGCTCCGCCACGGCAGGGTGGCATAGGGCGCCAGCGCGTGGCGACTCGGCATCGGCCCGGCCACCGGACTACTTCACCAACGTCACCGGCGCGTCGACATGGGCGATGACGTCCTGCGCCACCGAGCCCAGCAGCACGCCGGCGAGCCCGGTATGTCCGCGCGTGCCGAGCACGATCAGGCCCGCGCCGAGCTTGCGCGCGAAGTCGTTGACGATCGCGCCCTGCCGGCCGACGCCGATATGGACCGTGGCGGCGACGCCCGCCTTCCGGGCGAGCTCGACCGCCGAGGCCAGCGCCTTGTTGCCCTCGTCACGGTGGTAGGAATCGATGTCCTGGCGCGACACGAACGAGGAGATGGCGCCGCCGAGATTGGGCTGCACGTTGAGGAAGTGCAGCTCGGTCGCCAGGCCGCCCGACATCAGGTCGAGGGCGTGGCCGACCGCGCGGTCCGAATTCTGCGAACCGTCGACCGCCACCAGGATCGCCTTCAACTTGGCCATGTCGATCACTCCTTGCCCGTCTTGCCGCCGCTGCCGTGCTCGGCCAGGTCGACCGGCTCGTCATGCGCCTCGGCCCGCTTGCGCGCACGATATTGCAGCAGGAAGCCGATGGCGACCGTCAGGATCGCACCGCCCATCTCGAACCAGGTCTTGGCGTTGGGCAGCGCGGCCGCGAGCGTGTCGGCATAGGCCGGGTCGGTCGCCAGCACCTCGCCGGCGATCCAGCCGAGCAGGCCGCCGCCGGCGATGACGATGGCGGGGAAGCGGTTGAGCAGCGCCATGATCAGCGTGGCGCCGAAGACGATCAGCGGGACGCTGACGACGAGCCCGAGGACGATGAGGGCGGTGTTGCCGTGCGCCGCCGCGGCGATGGCGATGGCGTTGTCGAGGCTCATCACGGCATCGGCGACGACGATGGTCCGGACGGCCGCCCACAGCGAGCCCGCGCCCTTCACCCCGTCGCCGTGCTCGTCCTCGCCCTGCACCAGCTTGACGCCGATCCACAGCAGCAGCAGCCCGCCCACCAGCTTGAGGAAGCCGATCTGCAATAGCTGGTCGACGATCAGGACGAAGACGATGCGCAGCGCGATGGCACCAGCGCTGCCGACCAGGATGGCGGGCTTCTGCTGGCCCTTGGGCAGATTGCGGCAGGCGAGGGCGATGACCAGGGCGTTGTCGCCGGAGAGGACGATGTTGACCAGGATGATCTGGACGAGGCCGCTCCAGAACGCCGGTGTCACCTCGAATCCCATGCTACGCGATTCCCGTCCTGATAAAGCTTCCGGCGACCTTCATTGCGTCGGCGGAAGGTGTTAGTTCAGCGCTTGCCGGGGGGCAAGCCCGACCGGGTGGAGCGAAACGGGGAGCGGATCGGATGGCGGGCGGCGCGGGTTACAGCAAGATGTTTCCCGTCTCGTGGACGGAACTGCATCGCGATGCGCGGGCTCTCGCCTGGCGGTTGGCCGATCTCGGGCCCTTCAAGGGGCTCGTCGCCATCACGCGCGGTGGGCTGGTGCCTGCCGCCATCATCGCACGCGAGCTGAACCTTCGCCTGATCGACACCGTCTGCTGCTCGACCTATGACCGCATGGAGCGCGGCGCCAAGGTCGAGCTGCTGAAGGGCACCGCCGCCGAGCAGGACAAGGGCAAGGGCTGGCTGATCGTCGACGACCTGGTCGACACGGGCGTCACCGCCAAGAGCGTGCGCGCGCTGCTGCCCCAGGCGCATTTCGCCACCGTCTACGCCAAGCCGGCCGGCCGGCCGACGGTCGACAGCTACATTACCGAGGTCAGCCAGGACACATGGATCCTGTTCCCATGGGACCAGGAGGCGGTGATGGCCAAGACGATCATCGAATTGAAGGGCAGCAACTCGTGAAGTGCTACGTCATCCCCTCGCCGCAGGGCATCGATTCGCTGAAGATGGTCGAGCGGCCCGAGCCGAAGCCCGGGCCGCGCCAGGTGCTGGTCCGGGTGCGCGCCACCTCGCTCAACTACCGCGACCTGATCACGATCGAAGGCTCGTATGCCCGCGCCGCGCCCAAGCCGGACCTGATCCCGCTGTCCGACGGCGCCGGCGAGGTCGTCGCGGTCGGCCCGGGTGTCGGTCGCGTGAAGGCAGGCGACCGCGTCGCCGGCTGCTTCATGCAGCGCTGGTTCGGCGGTGAATTCCACCCCGAAGCCATGACCTCGGCGATGGGCGGCGCGATCGACGGCATGTTGACCGAGTTCGCCGTGCTGGAAGAGGACGGCGTGGTGAAGCTGCCCGACCACCTCAGCTTCGAGGAAGGCGCCACCCTGCCCTGCGCCGGGGTCACGGCCTGGAATGCGCTGGTCGAGATCGGCCGCATCAAGGCGGGCGACGTCGTGCAGATCCAGGGCACCGGCGGCGTGTCGATCTTCGCGCTGCAGTTCGCACGCCTTTTCGGCGCACGCGTCATCGCCACCTCGAGTTCCTCGATCAAGGCCGAGCGCCTGCGCAAGATGGGCGCCGAGGCGGTGATCGACTACAAGGCCATCCCCGACTGGGACAAGGAGACGACGCGGCTGACCAGCGGGCGCGGCGCCGACATCGTGGTCGAGGTCGGCGGCGCCGGCACCCTGCCCCGCTCCTTCATGGCCGCGCGCATCGGCGGCACGATCCCCGTCATCGGCCTGCTGACCGGCCTCGGCGCCACGATCGACCCCATGCCGATGCTGCGCCGGAACCTCCGGGTCCAGGGCCTCTATGTCGGCAGCACGCAGATGTTCGAGGCGATGACCCGTGCCATCGCCGCGGCCGGGTTGAAACCCGTCATCGACAAGGTATTCCCCTTCGCCGAGGCCAGGGAGGCCTATCGGCACCTCAAGAGCCAGAGCCACTTCGGCAAGGTCGTCATCTCACATTCGTAAGGAACAAGAGTCATGTTGAACCGTCGCAGCTTCACCGCCGGCCTGGCGCTCACCGTCGCCGCCGGGCCCGCCTTGGCCCAGGCGTGGTCGCCGTCGGGCCCGATCAAGCTCGTCGTCGCCTATCCCGCGGGCGGACCGACCGACGCGATCGCCCGCATCGTCGCGGCCGACATCGCCGACCGGCTCGGCCAGCAGGTCGTCGTCGAGAACGTCTCGGGAGCGTCGGGCGCGATCGGCACGCGCGCCGTCGCCAAGGCCAAGCTCGACGGACTGACGATCACCTTCGGCAACAACCAGACGCACGGCAACAACATGTTCATGCTGAAGGAGCCGGGCTACGACGCAGTGAAGGATTTCGCGCCGCTCGCCGGCGCCGGCGCCTTCGAGCATGTCTTCGTCGTGCGCAACAACCTGCCGGCCAAGACCATCCAGGACGTCATCAAGCTCGCCAAGGAGAAACCCGACAGCCTGAACTACGGCTCGACCGGCATCGGCTCGGGCTCGCACCTGTCGACCGAACTCTTCATGGCGCGCACCGGCATCAAGATGACCCACGTGCCCTACCGCGGCGCCGCGCCGCTGGTGCAGGACCTGATCGGCGGCCGCGTCGATATCTCGAATTCCACGCTGCCCAGCGTGCTGACGCAGATTCAGGGCGGCAAGATGCGCGCGCTCGCCATCGGCAGCCCCAGGCGCAATGCCAAACTGCCCGACGTGCCGACGCTCGAGGAGCAGGGCGTGACCGGCGCCAACGCCGCGTCGTGGGCCGCCTTCTTCGCGCCGGCCGCCACGCCGAAGCCAATCCTCGACCGGCTGTCGCAGGAGATCCTGACGAGCCTCAGGAAGCCCGAAATCGTCGAACGCATCGACAAGCTCGGCTTCACCGTCGACCCGCGCGACCCCGCGGCGTTCCGGCCGTACCAGGAGCAGGAGATCGCCACCTGGATCAAGATCGCCAAAGACGCCGGCGTCCAGCCCGGGGAGTAAGATGCAGAATCTCTGGTCCAATGCGGACGCCAAGGCCGAAATCGCCCGCCATGCCAGGCAGGGCATCGGCGAGGATCTGGCGCTGCGCGTCTACACGACGCGGCTGCTCGGCGGCGAGCCGAGGCTGGTGCTTCATGGCGGCGGCAACACCTCGGTGAAGACCCGCATGCCGGACATCACCGGCCGCGAGATCGACGTGCTGTGCGTCAAGGGCAGCGGCTGGGACATGGGCAGCATCGAGGCGCCCGGCCTGCCGGCGGTGCGGCTCGTGCCGCTGCGCGAGCTCGAGGGCCTGCAGGCGCTTTCCGACGAGGACATGGTCAACGTCCAGCGCAGCAATCTGCTCGACGCCAAGGCGCCCAACCCATCGGTCGAGACGCTGCTGCACGCCTTCCTGCCGCACAAGTTCATCGACCACACCCATTCCAACGCCGTGCTGGCGCTGACCGACCAGCCCGACGGTGCGGAGCTGGCTCGCGACGTCTACGGCAAGCGCGCCGCGCTGGTGCCCTACGTCATGCCGGGCTTCGCGTTGGCAAAAAAGTGCAGCGAGGTCGGCAAGGCCAACCCCGACGTCGAGGGCCTCATCCTGCTGAAGCACGGCATCTTCTCGATGGGCGCCACGGCCGAGGAAGCCTATGGGCGCATGATCGACCTGGTGACGCTCGCCGAGAAGCGGTTGGCCAAGGCGACGCGCAAGATCTTTCCGGGCGTATCGCTTCCAGCGCAGACGGCGAGCGTCGCCGAAGTCGCGCCGATCCTGCGCGGGTTGCTGTCGCTTCCGGCAAGGAGCGGCGGTCGCGAGGCCGCGCAGCGCTTCGTGTTCGAGTTTCGGACGGACGCCGCGATTCTCGCCTATGTGAACGGCAAGGAGGTCGCCCGCTACAGCCAGCAGGGGCCCGTGACTCCCGACCATGCCATCCGCACCAAGGGCTGGCCGCTGGTGGTGCCGGCGCCGGAGGCCGGCAAGCTCGACGACTTCCGCAAGGGCGCCAAGGCGGCGCTCGACAAGTTCGCCGCCAGCTACCATGCCTATTTCGAGCGCCACAACGCCAAGCAGCTCGTACCGAAGAAGGAACTCGATCCGATCCCGCGCGTCGTGCTGGTGCCGGGACTCGGCCTGTTCGGCGTGGGCAACACCAGCAAGGATGCCAAGATCGCCGCCGACCTCTTCGAAACGACCGTCGAGGTGGTGAGCGATGCCGAGCGGGTCGGCCGCTACGAATGCATTCCCGAGGCCGACATCTTCGACATCGAGTACTGGTCGCTCGAGCAGGCCAAGCTCGGCGCGGCGGCCGAGAAACCGCTGGCGCGGCGCATCGTCGTGATCACCGGCGGCGCCTCGGGCATCGGCGCTGCGACCGCTGCCGCCTTCGCGAAGGACGGCGCCGAGGTGGTCGTGCTCGATCGCGACGTGAGCAAGGTGAAGGGCCTTGCCATCGCCTGCGACGTCACCAGACCCGACGAGGTGCGTGCGGCCTTCGACAGGATCGCGGCCACCCTGGGCGGCGTGGACGTCGTCGTCTCCAACGCCGGCGCCGCCTGGCAGGGCAAGATCGGCGACGTTGCCGAGGCGACGCTGCGCGAGAGCTTCGAGCTGAACTTCTGGGCGCATCAAAGCGTGGCGCAGAACGCCGTGCGCATCCTGCGCGCGCAGGGGCTCGGCGGCTGCCTGCTGTTCAATGCCTCCAAGCAGGCGGTCAATCCGGGCCCCGACTTCGGCCCCTACGGCCTGCCCAAGGCGGCGACTCTGTTCCTGTCGCGTCAGTACGCGCTCGACCACGGCGCCGAGGGCATCCGGTCCAACGCCGTCAACGCCGATCGCATCCGCTCCGGCCTGCTGACCGACCAGATGATCGCCCAGCGTTCCAAGGCGCGCGGCTTGAGCGAGTTGGAGTACATGGGCGGCAATCTGCTGGCACTCGAGGTCACGGCCGACGACGTCGCCCAAGCCTTCCTGTCGCTGGCCAAGTCTCCCAAGACGACCGGGGCGGTGCTGACCGTCGACGGCGGCAACATCGCGGCTGCCTTGCGATAAGCGCATGGAAGCGAGCCTCCCGGTGGCGCATCATGCGTCCTCCGGGAGGAACAGATGACCATGAAGGTCACATCGCTCACGACCCACATCGGCGCGCGCATGACGGGCGTGGATGTGTGCCGGCCGCTGACGCGCGACGAAGTGCGGGCGATCGACGACGCCATGGACCGCCATGCCGTGCTCGTCCTGCCCGGCCAGGACATCACCGACGACCAGCAACTCGCCTTCACGCGCAACTTCGGCGAACTCGAGGAAGGCGCCAACTCGACGGTGCGCAACGCCGAACTGCGACTCGACCCGCACTTCGCCGATGTCTCCAATCTCGATCGGGACGGCCGCAAGCTGGCGCGCGACGCCAAGCGGCGCATGTCGTCGCTCGGCAATCGGCTCTGGCACTCGGACGCCTCGTTCCGCGCCGTGCCCGCCCAGTACTCGATCCTGAGCGGGCGCATCGTGCCCGAGTGCGGGCCGAACACCGAATTCGCCGACATGCGCGCGGCCTACGATGCGCTCGACGCCCGGACCAGGGCCGAGATCGAGGACCTGGTGTGCGAGCATTCGCTGATCTATTCGCGCGGCCAACTCGGCTTCACCGAGTTCCTCCCGGACGAGCGCGTGGCGATGAAGCCGGCGCGCCAGCGTCTGGTGCGCACCCACCCCACGACGGGCCGCAAGTCGCTGTTCCTGGGATCGCACATCGGCACGATCGTCGGCTGGCCGCAACCCGAAGCAATGACCTTCATCCGCGACCTGATGGAGCACGCCACCCAGCCGGCGTTCGTCTACGTCCACAAATGGCGGCCGCACGATCTCGTGATGTGGGACAACCGAACGACCATGCACCGCGTGCGCCGTTTCGACGATCTCAATATCGTGCGCGATGTGCGCCGCACCACCATACGCGGCACCGGACCGACCGTGGCCCAGGAGGCGGCATGACCCTTGCCAAACGTCGCGTCGGCAAGACGGCTCTCGAAGTCACCACACTCGGCCTCGGCGGAGCGCCGATGGGCGGATTCCGCGCCACCATCCGGGAGGCCGAGGCAGTGGCGCTGACCGATGCCGCCTATGACGCGGGCGTGCGCTACTTCGACACCTCGCCCTACTACGGCTACGGCAGGAGCGAGCTGCGCATGGGTGCCGCCCTGCGCGAGAGGCCGCGCGAGAGCTTCGTGCTGTCGACCAAGATCGGCCGCATCCTGCATGCCATGAAGCCGGGTGAGCAGCCGCCAGCGGATTTTCGCGACAACGGCCTGCCGGGCTTCGCCCCGGTGTTCGACTACAGCTACGACGGCGTCATGCGTTCGCTGGAGCATTCGCATCTCCGGCTCGGGTTGGCGAAGATCGACATCGCGCTGGTGCACGACGTCGATTTCTGGACGATCAAGGATCGCCGGGTCCTCGACGAGCGCTTCAAGATGGTCATGGACTCGGGCTTCAAGGCGCTCGACGAACTGCGCCGCGCCGGTGTCATCGGCGCCATCGGCGTCGGCATCAACGAGGCCGACACCAGCCTGCGCTTCATCCAGGCCGGCGACTTCGACTGCATGCTGCTCGCCGGCCGCTACACGCTGCTCGAACAGGGCGCCCTCGAGGCGTTCCTCCCTGAATGCGTGAAGCGCGACGTCTCGGTGATCCTCGGCGGTCCCTACAATTCGGGCATCCTGACCGGCGGCACCACGCACGATTACGTGCCGGCGCCCGCGCCGCTGACCGACAAGGCCCGCAGGATCGAGGCGGTGTGCAAGCGCCATGGCGTCGAGCTCGGCGCCGCGGCGCTGCAGTTCCCGCTGTTCCATCCCGCCTTTTGCTCGGTGATCCCCGGCGCGCTCAGCATCGCCGAAGTGAAACAAAACGCAGCCCGCCTGTCGGTCAAGATTCCGACCGAGCTGTGGAGCGAACTGAAACGCGAGAAGCTGCTCGACCCGGCGGCGCCGACCCCGAACTGAGAGAAGAGAAATGAAGATCGTCGATGCGCAGATCCACATCTGGGGCAAGACCGTGGTGCCGCCCTCGGGCACGCATCGCAAGGTCGAGAAGTTCACCGCCGAGCAGGCACTGAAGGAGATGGCCGAGGCCGGTGTCGACGGCGCGCTGATCCATCCACCCTACAGCTGGGATCCCGACTCCAACCAGCTCGCGCTCGAGGCGGCGCAGAAATATCCCGACCGCTTCGCCGTGATGGGCCAGTTCGATTTCGACGAGCCGAAGAATCGCGACCTCATCAGGGACTGGCGCAAGCAGCCCGGCATGATGGGACTGCGCTGGGCGTTGCTCTATCCCGACCAGCAGAAGGCGCTGCACGAGGGCAAGCTCGACTGGGTGTGGCCGGCCGCCGAGAGGGCCGGCGTTCCGGTCGCCACCATGGCCGGGCTCTTCCTGCCGCAGTTCCGCAGGATCGCCGAGGCGCATCCCGAGCTGAAACTCATCATTGACCATTGCGGGCTGCTGCGGCTCGAGAAGGACGAGAAGGCGTTCGGCAACCTCGCCGAGCTCTGCTCGCTGGCGAAGCTGCCCAATGTCGCCGTCAAGGCGACCGGGGCGCCCGGGTATTCGACGCAGCCCTACCCGTTCCGCAATCTCCACGACGGGCTGCAGCGCATCTTCGACGTCTATGGACCCGACCGTTTCTTCTGGGGCACCGACATCACCCGCATGCCGTGCACGTACCGCCAGTGCGTGACCTTCTTCACCGAGGAGCTGCCGTGGCTCAAGGGCCGCGACCTCGAGAAGGTGATGGGCCGCGGCCTCTGTGCCTGGATCGGCTGGAACTACCGCTTCGACTAACGCGGCACGGGAACGAGGACGCCGATGAGCTCGCCGGCCGGATACTTCTCCGTCCTGATGGCGACCGACCAGCGGCCGGCCACGAGGTCGACACCCTGCCGGTCGGTCAGGGTCGCGCCGCCGCGATGGGCGCCGGCCTCGAACGGCGGGTTGATCGGCACGATGTCGGCCCGCTCGTTGCCAACGCCGTCCGGCCCCTGGAAGAACGCCCATGTCACCGGACCACTCAGGTCGCGGAAGTTCATCCGCCACTTCAGGATGCGCGTGGCCGGCGAATAGAGTGCCGTCACTCTGCCGTGCGCCGCGCCCGTTCCCGACAGCTCCGCCGTGAACTCCTGCGTCGAACGCGGCGGGTCGCTCGCGTGGTTCATGCATCCGCCGGCCAGCAGGACGAGAAGCAACGCGGCGATCGTCTTCATGCGTCAAACCTCGTGGTGTACGGGACCGCGACCATAGACCTCGACCGGCAGGCCCTCGAACCGCGCCTTAAGCTGCAGCGCAAGGAAGCGCGAATAGAAGCGCGACTGCATCAGGTTGCCGCCGTGGAACCAGAGCGCTTCCTGCGCCGTCGGCTTCCACATGTTGCGCAGCTCGCCCTCCCATGGACCGGGATCCTTGACCGTGCCCGAGCCGAGCCCCCAGCACTTGCCGACCTTGTCGGCGACCTCTTGGGAGATCAGCGCGGCAGCCCACTGGTTCATCGATCCATAGCCCGTGGCATAGACGACGAGATCGGCTTCCAATGTCGTGCCGTCCCGCATCACCACGGCATCCTCGGTGAGCCGCGCCACCTCGCCTGCCTTGAGCCCGATCGAGCCGTCGGCGATCAATTCGGAGGCGCCGACATCGATGTAGTAGCCCGAGCCGCGCCTGAGATACATCGGCCAGATGCCGGTCTCGTCCTCGCCGAAGGTGAGGCGGAAGCCCGCCGCTTCCAGTCGGTCGTAGAAGGCCGTATCCTCGCGCCTGATCTTCTCGACCGTCGGCTGCGTCGCCTCGCGCAGCAGCGCGTAGGGATTGGACGCCACCGTGAGATCGGCCTTGTCCGTCGTGATGCCGTTGGCGAGCGCGGCCTCGGAATAGAGCGGACGGTAGTGCGCCAATGTCTCGGAGCGCATGACCAGCGTCGGCGAACGCTGGATCATGGTGACCGCAGCGCCGTGCTCCCACAGATCGGCGGCGATGTCGTGCGCGGAGTTGTTGGAACCGACGACGACGCAGCGCTTGCCGCCCCAGCCCTCGCCGCCGGCATGGCGGCTCGAATGGTGCTGCGTGCCCTTGAAGAGCTCGCGGCCGGGGAAGTCGGGTACCTCGGGAAAGCCCGACATGCCGGTCGCCAGCACCAGGTGCCTGGGCCGCACGACGATCTCGCGGCCGGCGCGTTCGACGACGACGCGCCATTCGCCACGTGCCGCGTCCCATGCGGCGCGGCGGCACGGACTCGAGCACCAATAGTCGAGCTCCATGATCCGGCTGTAGGATTCGAGCCAGTCACCCATCTTGTCCTTGGGCGTGTAGACCGGCCAGTGGTCGGGAAACGGCAGGTACGGCAGATGGTCGTACCAGACCGGATCGTGCAGGCAGAGCGACTTGTAGCGCTTGCGCCAGGCGTCGCCCGGCCGCTCGTTGGCGTCGACGATCAAAGCCGGCACGCCGATGCGTTTGAGCCGCGCACCGAGCGCGATACCGCCCTGCCCACCGCCGACGACCAGAACGTAGGGCTGGCGCGTGAAGCCGAGCTCGTCGGCATCGGCCTGACGCCGATCGCTCCAGGTCACGCGGCCGCGGATCGCGCCGTGCTCGGTACCGAGATCGCGGCGCGGTCCAGCCTTCTCCTCGAAGCCCTTGAGCTCGAGCAGCGCGGTGAAGAAGGTCGCGGCGCGGCCTTCCCTTAGAACCACGCGGCCCCGGCCTCGGCCGAGCGCGGTTTCGAAGGTGAACCAGCCCTCGCCGCCCTCGCGGCGGAACGCGCCGGGCCGCACGGCGGCAAGGCGCGCCCGCAGCATCGCGGCGATCGCGTCGCATCCCTCCAGCGTGACGATGTTCCAGGTGAAGGCGACGAGGTCGCGCCAGCAGACGGTGGGTTCGAACATCGCCAGGGCGCCATCGACGTCGCCCCGCGAGAGCGCGGAGGAGCAGCGGTCGAGCCAGTCGGCGACGGTTTCACTGGTGGACATGGCGTCTCCGTTATATGCCGGGCAGCGTATGCACAATCCCGTTCGCATCGCGCTGCTCACGGCGCTGACGATGCTGGCCTTCGCCGGCAACTCGCTGCTGTGCCGCGTGGCGCTGCGCGACACCGCGATCGACGCGGCGAGCTTCACGTCGATCCGCCTCGTCTCGGGTGCGCTGGTGCTTGCGCTGATCATATGGAGCCGTGCCGGCCGGCCGCTCGCCAGCGGCAGCTGGTGGGGCGCGGCCTGCCTGTTCGGCTACGCCGCCTTCTTCTCCTTCGCCTATCGCGATCTCACGGCGGCCACCGGCGCCCTGCTGCTGTTCGGCACGGTGCAGACCAGCATGCTGGGCTTCGGCCTGGCGCGCGGCGAACGCCTGCGCACGCTTCAGGCGGCCGGCCTCGCCGTCGCGGTCGGCGGGCTGGTCTACATGCTGCTGCCGGGGCTCGCGGCCCCGCCGTTGCTGGGCGCGGCGTTCATGATCGCGGCGGGCGTGTCGTGGGCGGGCTACTCGCTGATTGGGCGCGGCGTGCAGGACGCGACGGGGGCAACGGCCGGCAACTTCATTCTGGCCGTGCCCTTCACGGTCGTCCTCAGCCTCGCCACCCTGCCTTCCGCCGAGCTCGACCGCGTGGGCGTTGCCTACGCCGTCGCCTCGGGCGCCGTCACGTCGGGGCTCGGCTACGTGCTCTGGTACGCCGTCCTGCCTTCCTTCCAGGCCGCGACAGCGGCGATCATCCAGCTCAGCGTCCCGGCCATCGCTGCTCTTGGCGGCGTGATGCTGCTGGCCGAACCGCTGACGAGCCGCCTGGCGATTGCATCCTTCGCCATCCTGGGCGGCATCGCGCTCACCATCGTGCGGCCGCGCTGACAAGACGCGGCAAAGGGAGGATGATCGGGTGCAGGAGGAACGCCCGATGAAGTACGACGTCATCTCCGCCGACGGGCATGTCGACCTGATCTGGCTGCCGCCCGACCTCTTCACGAAGAACGCCTCGGCCCCTCTCAAGAACCGCATGCCGTATGTCGTCGACGGACCGAAGGGTCCCGAGTGGATCAGCGCGAAGGGTGCCAAGTTCGGCCTGATGAACGGCATGGGCTCGGCCGGCCGCGAATACGTGCCCGGAGTCATTCATCGCTCCGACCGCATGGCCTCGACCGGCCTCTACGACGACGGCAAGGCAGGCCGGCGCCGCCTGACCGAAGTCGACCTGCGCCTGCAGGACCAGGATCGCGACGGCGTCCAGGCCGAGGTGCTGTACGGCATCCTTGGATCGAGCGGGCGGCTCAACGATCCCGAGGCGGCCCACGAGATGCTGCGGATCTACAACGACTGGCTGCACGATTTCTGCGCGGCGGCGCCCGACCGCCTCGTCGGCCTAGCCAACATCCCGAACTACGACATGGCCGCGTCGGTCGACGAGATGATGCGCAACGCCAGGCGCGGCGTGCGCGGCTTCGACGTGGCCAACCGCCCCGACATGACGCCGTTGTGGGATCCGTTCTGGGAACCGTTGTGGAAATGCGCGCACGAGACGGGCATCCCGGTCCACTTCCACACGATCGGCGGCCGCTCGCCCGACGTGTCGAACATGCCGGTGCCGATCCAGCGGCGCGTCTTTGCCGTCCATATCACCGGCTTTCAGATGCACATGAGCACGATGCTGATGGGCCTGATTTTCAGCGGCGCGCCGGAGCGATATCCGAACCTCAAGATCGTGATCGGCGAGGCGGGGCTGGGCTGGATTCCTTACGTGCTGCAGCACATGGACCTCGAATGGGAGGACCAGTTCAAGGACCTCGACCTGAAGATGAAGCCGAGCGAGTATTGGCATCGTCAGTTCTACGCCACCTACCAGACCGATCCGGTCGGCGTCGAACTGCTCCACCATCTCGGCGAGGACAACGTGATGTGGGGGTCGGATTACCCCCATCCCGACGGCATCTGGCCAGACAGCCGGGAGTTCATCGAACGCGAACTCGGCGGCGCGAGCGCGGCCGTGCGCCGCAAAGTCACGCGCGACAACGCCATGAAGCTCTATCGTCTGGGCAACTAGGGCCGGCCGTCAGGCCGCGTCCTTGCGCAGCTTGTTTATGCCGAGCAGCTTCATGATCAGCCGCTCGTAGCCGGGCTCGCTGGTGCCGTTGCGCACCTTGCGCAGGAAGTACTTCTCGAAGCCGACCTTGGCGGCGTGCACCCAGTAGCCTTGGCCGGACCAGTTGACGTTGCGCGGCGGGATCTGCGGCAGGGCCACGAAAGCCACACCGTCATTGCCGAAATCCGCCAGGCACACGGCGTTCCAGGTCGGCTCCTGGATCGGCTCCTTGCCGTCGACCAGGGCGGCGATGTTGTGCGTGACCGCCGTCACCATCGACTCGATCATGTAGCCGGTCTTGGGCACGCCGACCGGCACCGGGGTCTGTTCGTAGGGCGGGATGGCGATGCAGACGCCGACCGCAAAGATGTTCCTGTAGGTCGGGTTGCGCTGGTGCTTGTCGACCAGCACGAAGCCGCGCGGGTTGGCGAGCCAAGGCAAGCCCTTGCCGTCGTCGCCCATCAGGCACGACACGCCGCGGAAGGCGGGGATGAACATGGCGAGCTTGGCGGAAAGCCGGTGCTGTGGCCCGGGCCTGCCTTCGGCGACGATCTCCGTGCACTCCACTGCATCGGGCTCCACGCGGTCGACGCGGGCGCTGGTCACCCATCTGATGTCGCGCTCACGCATTTCCGATTCAAGCAGGCCCTTGGTGTCGCCCACGCCGCCGAGGCCGAGATGGCCGATATAGGGTTCCGAGGTGACGAAGGTGATCGGCACCTTGTCACGGATCCTGCGGCGACGCAGGTCGGTGTTGACCATCATCGCGAACTCGTAGGCCGGTCCGAAGCAGGACGCGCCCTGGACGGCGCCAATCACGATCGGACCCGGGCTTTCGCAGAAACGCTCCCAGCGCTCCGCCGCCCTGGCGGCATGGTCGACATGGCAGATCGAGATGCTGTTGGCGTCGGGTCCCAGCCCGGGAATCTCGTCAAAGGCCAGTGCCGGGCCGGTCGCAATCACCAGATAATCGTAGGAAAGCCGGCGACCATCGTTAAGCTCGATGGCATTCTCCGCAGGTAGCACCCGTTTCGCGCCTGCGGCGTCGAAGCCGATGTCGTACTTTGCCAGCGTCTCCGGCAGATGAACCTTGATCTCCTCGGGCTTGCGCCAACCCAGTGCCACCCAGGGGTTAGACGGCACGAACTGGAACCATTCCGAGTCGGAGACAACCACGATCTCGGCCTTGCAGCCGACGGTCGAGCGCAACTCGTAGGCCATCGAAATGCCGCCGATACCGGCGCCGAGCACGACGATCTTGGGCATCAAGTCCTCCCGATCCTGGCTGTATGTCAGGATCGCGCGGCGTGGGTCGCCGCGCCTTGACGTGCATCAAGGCGTGCCCGCACCGTCGCGGCATCCTGAAACTGTGAGGATCTTCGCGACGGCCCGGGAGTTCAGGTCACGAGAAGGCGCAGCCCGCCTTGGCGCCGAGGCGCTTGAAGATCATCGCCGCCGGGCAGAAGCCGGTGAACGACGCCTGCACGAGATTCAGGCCGACGAAGCCCGTGAACAGCAGCCAATAGGGGCTATGAAGCTGGCTGAGCCCGAGACTCACCAGGATCATCAGGCCGGCAAAGGCCATGACGGCGCGATCGATGGACATGACTTGCTCCTCTCAACGACGCCGGCGGCCACGTGCCGGCCGGCAGTAAAGTTCGTACAGAACGTCGATCAGCCGCTTCACGCCGGCGTCGGCCAGCGAATAGTGGATGGTCTGCGACTCGCGCCGCGTCTTCACCACCTTTGCCTCGCGCAGCTTGGCGAGATGCTGCGACAGCGCCGATTGGCTGAGGCCGGCGACGGCCTCCAGTTCGCCCACGGTGCGCTCGCCCTTTACCAGCTCGCACAGCACGACCAGTCGCCGATCGTTGGCCATCGACTTCAGGAAATCGGCGGCCTCTCTGGCTCGCGACTTGACCTCGTCAACATTCATAGTTGCTAAATTAGTTATCACTCATATATCTGTCAAGCCTGACCGATGCCGGGAAAGGAAGCAGCAGAAGATGAATCGTACTGCCCTCACCGCCGCTGCCCTGCTGTTCGTCGGGCTCGCCCTGCCCTCCGAAGCGCAGCAGGCGGTCGCCCTCAAGCAGGTCGAGGACCGCAAGGCCGTTATCGCCACGGTCGAGCCGGTTCGCGAACTGCGTGCCCGCTCGCGCATCAATGGCACCATCACCCAGCTGACCGTACGCGAGGGCGACCGCGTCGCCGCCGGCGACCGCATCGCGCTGGTCGTCGATCCCAAGCTCGCGCTGCAAATCCAGGCGCTCGAATCGCGGATGCAGGCGCAGAGTTCGTCCCGCGAGCAGGCGCTGATCGACTACAATCGCATGCAGCAGCTTCGCGCGTCGGGCACGGTATCACAGGCACAGCTCGACCAGGCCCGCACGCGGCTCGATGTCGCCGAGCGCACGCTGCAGGCCCTGCGTTCCGACCGCGAGGTCGTCGAACAGCAGTCCACCGAGGGGGCGGTGTTGGCGCCTGGGGCCGGCCGGGTGCTGACGGTACCGGTGTCGGTCGGCAGCGTCGTCATGCCGGGCGAGACCGTGGCCTCCTTGGCGGCCGACAACTACATCCTTCGGCTGCAGCTTCCCGAGCGCCATGCCCGCTTCATGAAGGCGGGGGATATCATCCTGGTCGGCGCCCGCGGGCTGCAGCAGCAGGAACAGGAGACGCTGCGCCGCGGCACGGTGCGGCTGGTCTATCCGCAGATCGACCGGGGCCGCGTGATCGCCGACGCCGAGGTCGAGGGCCTCGGCGACTACTTCGTCGGCGAGCGCACACGGGTCTATGTCGCAACCGGCCTGCGTGACGCGCTGGTCGTCCCGATCGGCTACGTCTATCGCCGCTTCGGCGTCAGCTATCTCAAGCTCGGGGACGGTCGAGAGGTCGTCGTTCAGGTCGGCCAGCCGGTCAACGACGGCATCGAAATCCTGGCTGGCGTGCAACAGGGCGACGAGGTGGTCGCTCCATGAAGCTCGGCATCTCCGGCTGGCTGACGCGGGAGTCGATCGGCTCGCCGCTGACGCCGCTCTTCCTGGTTGCCGCGCTGATCGTCGGCGCATTGGCGCTGCTCGCCCTGCCGCGCGAGGAGGAGCCGCAGATCAGCGTGCCCATGGTCGACATCCTGGTGACAGCCAACGGCTACAGGGCGGGCGACGCCATCGAACTCATCACCAAGCCGCTCGAGGACGTCGTCAAGGGCATCAACGGCGTCGAGCACGTCTACTCCTTCACCCAGGACGATTCGGTCCTGGTCACGGCACGCTTCTTCGTCGGTACGGAGGAAGACGCCGCCCTGTTGCGCATCCATGAGAAGATTCGCGCCAATATCACCGACTTGCCCAAGGGCATCCCCGAGCCGCTGATCGTCGGCCGCGGCATCAACGACGTGGCAATCGTCACGCTGAGCCTGGAGCCCAAGCCGGACGCCCAGGCGGTGTGGACCGACAACGGCCTGTTCCAGATCGCCGACGAACTGCGGCACGAACTGGTCAAGGTCGACGATATCGGGCTCACCTACATCGTCGGCGGCAGCCCCAACCAGATCCGCGTCGAGCCCGACCCTGAGCGACTGGCGCTCTACGGCGTCACGCTGAATCAGCTCGTCGACAAGCTGACCAACGCCAACCGTTCGTTCTCGGTTGGCGCCTTCCGCCAGCTCGACCGCAACATGCCGGTCGTGGCCGGCCAGACGTTGCAGGGTGTGCCCGACGTCGGCTTGCTGCTGCTCACCTCGCGCGACGGACGGCCGGTCTACGTGAGGGACGTCGCCAAGGTGATCGTGGGCGCCGCCGAACCTGGTCATCGCACCTGGACATTGACGCGCGGCGCAAGCGGCGCGGTCGAGCACCGACCGATGGTCACCGTCGCCTTCGCCAAGCGGCGCGGCGCCAACGCAGTCGTGGTCGCCGATCATCTGCTGGCGCGGCTGCAGGCGGTGCAGGGCAGCTTGGTGCCCAACGACGTCACCGTGACGGTGAGTCGCAACTACGGCGAGACCGCCACGGAGAAGGCCGACGAGCTTCTGTTCCATCTCGGCCTCGCCACTGTCTCGATCGTGCTCCTGATCGCCTTCGCCGTCGGCTGGCGCGAGGGTCTGGTGGTGCTGGTGGTGATCCCGACCACCATCCTGCTCACCCTGTTTGCATCCTGGCTGATGGGCTACACGATCAATCGCGTCAGCCTGTTCGCCCTCATCTTCTCGATCGGCATCCTGGTCGACGACGCCATCGTCGTCGTCGAGAACATCGTACGCCACTGGCGGGCCCGGCGGGGCGGCGACCTGGCCGCAAGCGCCGTCGAGGCGGTCGCGGAGGTCGGCAATCCGACCATCGTCGCCACACTCACCATCATCGTGGCGCTCCTGCCGATGATGTTCGTCAGCGGCCTGATGGGACCCTACATGAGCCCCATTCCCGCGAACGCCTCGATGGCGATGGTGTTTTCCTTCTTCGTCGCCGTCATCATCACGCCGTGGCTGCTGCTGCACATCGCCGGCCGGCATTTCGGGGAGGTGTCGAGCGATCCTTCGACCGGTCACGACGAAGTCGGCGCGATGGGCCGCGTCTACCTCTGGGTCGCGCGCCCGCTCCTGGCCGGACAGCGCAATTCGAAGCTCTTCCTGGCTGGCGTCACCGCGGCGACGGTTGCGGCCTGCGTGCTGTTCGCCACGCGCGACGTCACCGTCAAGCTGCTGCCGTTCGACAACAAATCCGAGCTGCAGGTCGTGGTCGATCTGCCCCAGGGCTCCACTCTGGAAGACACCGAGCGCTTCCTGATGGATGCCGCCCGGCGCCTCGCGGATCTGCCGGAGCTGACATCCATGCAGCTCTATGCCGGCACCGCCGCGCCGTTCAATTTCAACGGTCTGGTGCGCCACTATTATCTCCGCCGCTTTCCCGAGCAGGGCGACATGCAGATCAACCTCAAGCCCAAGGCCGAGCGCGGGCGCGTCAGCCACGCCATCGCCCTCGATGTCCGCCGGCGTTTGGCCGACCTGCCCAAGCCGGCCGGCACGGCCGTCCGGGTCGTCGAAGTGCCACCCGGTCCGCCCGTCCTCTCGACCCTGCTCGCCGAAATCTATGGCGCGGACGAGACCGCCAGGCGCGAGACTGCACGCAAGGTGCGCGACGCGTTCGAGAGGGTGCCGTTCGTGGTCGATGTCGACGACACGTTGCGCGCGCCGGGGGAGCGGCTGCGCTTCTCGATCGACCAGGAAAGCCTGGAATTCTACGGCGTCGAGGAGCAGGCCGTGTACGATACGATCGCGGCCATCATCGGTGGCGTGAAGGTCGGCTACTCGCAGCGCGGCCACGGCACCAAGCCGATCGAAATCGTGGTCAAACTTCCGCGCAGCGCCGAATGGCTCGGCGAACGCATACTCTCAACGCCATTGCCGGCCGGCGGCACACGCCGCGAGGGCGCCAATGTAGAGCTGGGCGACGTCGTCACGGTCAAGCGCGAGCCCGCGTCCTACACCCTGTTCCGTCGCAATGGCCGCTTCGCCGAGATGGTGCAAGCCGAGGTCGCCGGCCGCTTTGAGGCGCCGATCTACGGCATGCTGGCGGTCGAGGACGAAATCACCAAGCTCGACTGGGGCAAGACGGGCCCGCCACCGATCCACTACCATGGCCAGCCGACCGACGAGGCGCGGCCGGCGCTGCTCTGGGACGGTGAGTGGGAGGTGACCTACGTCACGTTCCGCGACATGGGGGCGGCGTTCATGGTCGCCATCCTTGGCATCTACCTCCTGGTGGTGGCGCAGTTCGGCTCCTACCGCCTGCCGCTGGTGATCCTGACTCCCGTGCCGCTGACCCTGATCGGGATCGTGCTCGGCCACTGGATGCTGGGCGCCCCCTTCACCGCCACGTCCATGATCGGCTTCATCGCGCTCGCCGGCATCATCGTACGCAACTCGATCCTCCTGGTGGATTTCATCCAGCACCGGCGCGCGCAGGGCGCGGCGCTGCGCGATGCACTGCTCGACGCCGGCGCCATCCGCTTCAAGCCGATCTTCCTGACCGCGGCGGCGGCGATGATCGGCGCGGCCTTCATCATCGCCGACCCGATCTTCCAGGGCTTGGCCATCTCGCTGGTCTTCGGACTGGCGTCCTCGACGGCGCTGACCCTGCTGGTGATCCCGGCGATCTATGTCTGGTTGCGCGACGACACCGCCTCGACCAACCGCGCATAGGTCGTCCACTCCGATCGGCCGCTCCCGCCACCACCGCAGCTGCAGCGCACACATCTGTGCTTGGCGCCTGGCCCACCCAAGTGCAAGAAAGCGCGGATGAAAGTCTTGGTCACCGGAAGCGCCGGCCATCTCGGCGAGGCGCTGATGCGCGTCCTGCGCGAGCGCGGGCACGACGCGGTCGGGCTCGACCTCGTGCGTTCGCCCTTCACCACGGACGTGGGCTCGATCGCAGATGCCGCCTGCGTCGCCCGCAGCCTGCGCGGCGTCGAGGCCGTGTTCCATGCCGCGACCCTGCACAAGCCGCACGTCGCCACGCACGGCCGCCAGATCTTCATCGACACCAACGTGACCGGTACGCTGACCCTCCTGGAGGCGGCCGCCGCGACGCGGGTGCGCGCCTTCGTCTTCACCAGCACGACCAGCGCCTTCGGCGACGCGCTGGTGCCGCCGCCGGGCGAGCCCGCCGCCTGGATCACCGAGGAAGTCCGGTCGGTGCCGAAGAACATCTACGGCGTCACCAAGGCGGCGGCCGAGGATCTCTGCCAGCTCTTCCACCGCAACCAGCGCCTACCTTGCGTGGTGCTGCGCACCTCGCGGTTCTTCCCCGAGGAGGACGACGAACCTGCGGTGCGCGCTGCCTTCGACGACGCCAATCTCAAGACCAACGAGTTCCTGCACCGGCGGGTCGAGCTCGAGGATGTCGTCGAGGCGCATCTGCTGGCGGCCGAGCGCGCGCCCGAAATCGGCTTCGGCCGCTACATCGTGAGCGCGACAACGCCCTTCAACTACGGCGACATGGCGGCGTTGCGCAGCGATGCGGCCGGGCTCGTGCGCCGGCTGGTACCCGAGCACGCGGCCGAGTATGCGCGGCGCGGCTGGAGGATGGCCGCGCACATCGATCGCGTCTACGTCAACGACAAGGCGCGACGCGACCTTGGCTGGCGGCCGCGTCACGACTTCAGGTCCGTGGTCGAGCGCCTGAGCCGAGGCGGCGACCTGCGCAGCCCGCTCGCGCAGGCCGTCGGCTCCAAGGGCTATCACGCAGTCAGCGGTTGAGCGCCTCGTAGCTGGTCTTGATCGCGCGCAGCTCGGCGACCATGCCGATCTTGCGCGAGCACACGGGCCAGTGCCACGGCTCCTCGAGATCGAAGATCATGTACTTGGCGAGGTCGGCGGCGCGATCGTAGTCGTGCGCGAGTTCCGATGCGTCCCTGGCACTGAGCTGCAGGCCGTCGCGCATGCGAACGTAGGCCTGCACCGTGCGGATGGTGAACTGAAGACGCCCATGATAGGCGCCGCGCCCACCGTAGATCTTGCGATCCGACGGCCCCCAGCCGCCGCTCTCGCAATGGGAGAGCTGGCGGATCACTTCATCCTTGCGTTCCTCGAGGACCGTCAAACGAACGTCGGGCACGACATGCAGCGACAACATCTGCTGCGATGCAGGCTCGGGGCGGCCCGCACATCCAGTCGCCGCGAGCGCGGCGAACAGGACGGCGAGTGCCGAGATGGGCCGGCGGAAGCTCATCATCGCGCGTTGCTGCCTGATTTGGTATGGCAAGTAAACCTGAATCGTCGCCAATTCGCAGGGCCGACGCGTGAATTGCCGCGAGTGAATTGTTTGTGACTGCTCAACCGACCATGCGTTCGCGGCCCGCCCAGAATTTCGCACGCAGCGCTTTCTTGTCGACCTTGCCGACCGCGGTGAGCGGCAATTGCTCCACGAATTCAATGTGCTTGGGTGCGTGAGGACCACCCTTGCGATCCTTCACGAGCTGCGTCAATGCCTCGGGCTGGGGTTTCGCACCCTCCTTCGGAACCACGAGCGCGGTCACCGCTTCGCCCCACTTTTCGTGGGGCACGCCGATCACCGCCACCATCGCGACATCGGGATGCGACGAAATCACGTCCTCGACCTCGCGCGGAAAGATGTTGAAGCCGCCCGACACGATCATGTCCTTCTTGCGATCGACGATGTAGAGGTAGCCGCGCTCGTCGGCACGAGCAATGTCACCGGTGTGCAGCCAGCCGCCCTTGAAGGTCTCGGCCGTCTGCTCCGGGCGCTTCCAGTACCGCTCCATGGCGTGCAGCCCACGCACGCAGATTTCGCCTGCCTCGCCGGGCTTCACCTCCTCGTTGTCCTCGTCGCGCAACGTGACCTCGCACGACGCGACCGGGAAGCCGCACGACGCGAACAGCTCGGGACGCTTCGTGTCGTGATCGGCCTTGCGCAGCACGCTCACGGGATAGCATTCGGTCTGACCATAGAGCTGGCTGAACACCGGCCCGATGCGCTCCAACCCCTCGACAAGCCGCGACGGCGACATGGGTGAGGCGCCATAGAGGACCAGTTCGAGCGAGGAGAGGTCGGTCCCGCCGAGCTTCGGATGGTCGAGCAGGACGTAGATCATGGTCGGCACCATGAGCGTGAAATTGATCTTCTCGCGCTCGATGGTGGCGAGGAACTTCTCTGGATCGAAGCCCTTCAGCAGATGAACGGTGCCGCCGCGCAGGAGCGACGGCACGACCTTTGTTCCCGACACGTGGGTGATCGGCGCGGCGGCGAGATAACGCGGCACCTGCGGAAATTCGAAGTCGGCGGCGATCACGACGGAGCTCGCGGCAGACGAGCGATGGCGTCGGATCGCCCCCTTGGATTTCCCCGTCGTGCCGCCGGTGTAGTTGATGATGGCGTAGTCGTCGGCCGTGGCCATGTCGACCGGGCTCGCCTCGCCGACGGCGCCGGCGGCCGCCATCAGGTCCCGGCCGAAATCCGCGCGGCCGATCGTCAGCACCAGCGTGAGCCGGTCGCCCGCCTTGGTCGCAAGCTCGCCGCCGCGCGTGGCGTGCGTCGCAGGATCGACGACCAGTGCGCTCGCGCCGGCATCGTCGATGACGTCGAGATGGTCGGTGAGCGAGCCCAGCGGATGCAGCCACGTGACGATCGCGCCCAACCCGGAGGCGGCGACGCCGGCACACCAGGCCGGCGCGCTGTTGGCGCTCAGCAAGGCAACGGTGCGGCCCTTCGATACGCCGGCCGCCGCCATCGCCGCCTGGAAGCGGCCGATCAGCGACGCGGTCGCCCGATAGGTCAGGCTGCCACCCTCCCAGGCGAAGGCCGTACGGTCGGGAAAGCGTGCCAGCGCCCGCAGGATCATGGTCGTGCCGGTCGGCGCCCGCGCAATCGTCTCGTTCATCCGGTCCTCCCGGAACCGAGCTTAGCCCATTCGCGCGTGAATGGAGCGCAGCCCGTCGCGGTAGGACGGATATCGCAGCGCGACACCGAGCTCGCGCTTGATGCGGTCGTTTCGCACGCGACGATTTTCGGCATAGAAGGAGCGCGCCATGTCGCTCATGCGCCCGGCCGCCTCGTCGTACGGGACGAGCGGCGGCGCCGGACGGCCGAGCAACTGGCAGGCCAGCGCGATCACGTCGGCCTGGGGCGCCGGATCGTCGTCGCAAACGTTGTAGACCGCCCCGGGAATCGGCGCCGGCCGTGCCATGGAGGCGAGCACCGTCCGCGCGAGATCCTCGACATGGATGCGACTGAAGACCTGTCCGGGCTTGTCGATCCGCTGCGCGCGGCCCTCGCGTACCTGGTCGAAGGCGCTGCGGCCCGGGCCGTAGATCGCCGGCAGGCGAAAGACGTGAACCGGAACGCCCAGACGCACGCCCAGCGACTGCCATTCGCGCTCCGCGGCGAGCCTGTTGCGGCTGCGCGGCTGGCCCGGTGCCGGCTCGTCCTCTTCGTCCACCCACGCGCCGCCGCGATCGCCGTAAACCCCCGTGGTGGACAGATAGCCGAGCCACGACGGCTTCAGGGACCGAACATGGGCCACGACCGGATCGCCCGCCGGCCGCGGCGGCGCGGTGCCAAGAACGTGAGTGAAGGTGCCAAGACCGGTGAATGGCAGGACGACGGCGTCGATGCCCTCTTCCCGCAGCCGGGCGGCCTTGTCTGTCGTCGTCACGCTGCCGGCGACACTCCACCCCGCCGCCGTCGCCTGTCGCGCGACCTCGAGCCCGCTGAAGCCCAGGCCGAAGACGAACAGCGCGCCGCTCATGCCGGCGCCGGATGGACCTGCATCCAATGCCGCGCGATCTCCTCGCGGGTCGCCACCCAGACCCTGGGCTTGGAGGCGACGTAGTCCATGAACCGCGCCAGAGTCGCGGCCCGGCTGGGGCGGCCGGCCAGCCGGCAGTGCAGGCCGATCGACATCATCTTGGGGCTGCGCGCACCCTCGGCGTAGAGGACGTCGAATGAATCCTTCATCGACTGGAGCCAGCCGTCGCCCGCGGTGAAGCCCGGTGGCACGCCGAACTTCATGTCGTTCACTTCCAGCGTGTAGGGCACGACCAGATGCGGCGTGCTGTCGACCCTCACCCAGTACGGCAGGTCGTCACAGTAGGAATCGCTCGAATAGAGGAAGCCGCCGTGCTGGATCACCGCCTTGAGCGTATGCAT
The DNA here is from genome assembly GCA_025808875.1 of Enhydrobacter sp. NCBI lineage: Bacteria > Pseudomonadati > Pseudomonadota > Alphaproteobacteria > Hyphomicrobiales > Enhydrobacter > Enhydrobacter sp. The sequence continues at coordinate 3,637,352 of CP075528.1, forward strand.
GCCGAAGCGGCCGGTGTACCAGCCGACCGGAGCCTTGCCGGCGGTTTCCTTGATGACGCGCACCGCCTTCTTCATATGATCGAGCTCCTGCTCGAGCGTGAAGTCCTTGTAGTTGATCCAGCGCCAGCCGTGGCTCGCGACTTCGTGGCCGCCGTCCGCCATCGCCTTGCCGGCGACGGGGTTGAGTTCGAGCGCACGGCCGACCGCCCAGGAGGTGAACCTCATGTCGCGCTCGGCAAACAGGCGCAGGATGCGCCAGAATCCGGCGCGGCTACCGTACTCGTACATCGATTCGGTCGACAGATCGCGACCGCCCAGGATCGGCGTGCCGCCCGGCGTCTCGGTCAGGAACACCTCCGAGCCGGCGTCGCCATTCAGGATCGTGTTCTCCCCGCCTTCCTCGTAGTTCAGCACGAAGCTGACGGCGATGCGCGCCTCACCCGGCCATTGCGGATCGGGCGGGTTCGGACCGTAGCCGATCAGGTTGCGGTCGAGGTGATTGTGCATCGAAGGTCTCCCGACTATAGCTCGCGCAGACGATGGAGGATGCATGAGCGGTGCCAATGCGGTCAAAGAGGACCGTTTGTGGCAGCGGCACGCCGATATGGCCAGGCTCGGCGGCACGCCGAGGGGCGGCGTCAACCGCCAGGCGCTGTCACCCGAGGACGCTGCCGCACGCAACCAGCTCGCCACCTGGGCGAGGGCCCGTGGCTTCGAGGTCACCACCGACGCCATCGGCAATCTCTTCGTGCGCCGCCCCGGCACCGACCCCGGGGTGCCACCCGTGGCCAGCGGCTCGCACATGGACAGCCAGCCGACGGGTGGCCGCTTCGATGGCATGTATGGCGTGCTGGCGGCGTTCGAGGCGCTCGAAGCGCTGGAGGACGCGGGCATCGAAACCAGGCGCCCGATCGTCGCCGTCGCCTGGACCAACGAGGAAGGCTCGCGCTTCCAGCCCGGCGCCATGGGCTCGGCTGTCTTCGCCGGCATCTACAAGCTCGACGACATGCTGGGCGTGCAGGACTGGAAGGGCGTCATGCTGCGCGATGCGCTGGCGGAAACGCTGAAGGCCGCACCGGCACCGATGCGGGACGTGCTGGGCTTCGCCCTCGATTCCTACGTCGAGGCGCATATCGAGCAGGGTCCGCGGCTCGAGAACGAGAACAAGACCATCGGCGTCGTCACGGCGATCCAGGGTAGCCGACGCTACATCGTCACGGTCGACGGCGAGGAGGCGCATGCCGGGACGACGCCGCGCGCCGCGCGCAAGGACGCCTTCGCGGCGGCGACACGCATCGCTGCCGCGATGTACGAGGCGACGACCGATGCCGACGACACGCTGCGCTTCACCATCGGCCGCGTCGAGGTCGCGCCCGGCTCGCCCAACACCGTGCCGGGCAAGGCCGTCTTCACCATCGACATGCGCCACCCGCGGGATGCCGTTCTGGAGGCGCACGAGAAGAAGCTGCGCGACATCGTGGCGAGCAAGGCGGCACCCTGCCCCGCCGGCATCGAGCGCGTCACCAAGGTGGCCCCGACCGACTTCGATCCCGGGGTGATCGACCTGGTGCGCGACAAGGCCAGGGCGCTCGGGCTTTCCAGCATGGACATGCCCTCGGGTGCCGGCCACGACGCCATGCACATCGCTAGGCTCTGCCCCACCGGCATGGTCTTCGTGCCGTGCGAACGTGGCATCAGCCACAACGAGATCGAGAACGCCACGCCGCAGGACCTCGCGGCCGGCACGCGCGTGCTGGTCGAGGTGCTCGAGGCGCTGGCCAATCGCTAGGGAATGACGATGAGAAAAGAGCTGGTGTCGATTCTCTCGGACCTGATCGCGATACCGAGCCCCTATCCACCGGGCACCTCGGTCGAGATCTGCGCCTATGCGGCGAAGCGCTTGAGGAAGGCGGGCTACAAGGTCGAGATCGCCGCAAGGCAGAAGGGCGTCGACAACGTCGTCGCGCGCATGAAAGGCAAAGGCAGGGGCCCGGTGATCGCCTTCAATGCCCATGTCGACACCGTAGGCGTCGGCGAGCGCGGCAACTGGAAGAGCGATCCCTTCAAGGCCGTGGTCAAGGGCGGTCTCGTCCACGGGCTTGGCGCCGGCAATTGCAAGGGAAGCATGGCGGTCCAGCTCTGGCTTGCCGAGGAGATCGCGCGCCGCGACGGGCCGCCGCGCGGCGAGCTGATCTTCACCTTCGTCGCCGACGAGGAGAATCTCGGCCCCAACGGCATGGCATACCTGCGCGAGAGCGGCAAGGTGCGGCCCGACGCGCTCATCCTGGGTGCGCAGACCGAGAATGACCTGATCGTCGCCGAGCGCGGCGTGATGTGGGCCAGGATCCTCACCCGAGGCAAGGCCGCGCACGCCGGCAACCCCGCCGCCGGCGACAACGCCATCCTGCGCATGATGCGGCTCGTCGGCGCGCTGCAATCCTACTACGACAAGGCGCTCGCCACGCGCACCGCAGGTGCGATGAAGTCGACGGTCAACATCGGCATGTTCCATGGCGGCCACAACACCAACGTCGTGCCGTCGGCCTGCGCCGTCGAGATCGATCGCCGCCTGCTGCCCGATGAGAAGGTGAAGGACGCCTTCGCCGAGCTGAAGCGCGTCGTCGAGAATGTCGGCGAGTCGAAAGCGCTCTACACGGTCGAGTTCCTGACCGGCACCAACGGCTTCTTCGCTCCCGAGAACGGCCGGGCCGTCGCCGCGTTCGAGGCCGCGGTCAGGGCGAAGGCCGGGCGCAAGGCGAAGTTCCTCAACGCCACGGGCGTGAGCGACGGCCGTTACTACGCCGACGACGGCATAGAGATCATCAATTTCGGCCCGGGCTCGGGTGCGCAGGGCCACGCCGCCAACGAGAGCGTGCCGATCGCCGAGATGGTCGAGGCTGCGGAAATCCAGCTCGACGTGGTGCGCCGGCTGTTGGGCTGAATTACCGTCCGAGGGATTGGACCCAGCGCTCGAAGCGCTCGAACTCAACGCGCACCGGCTCGAAGGGATCCGTCGAGCGCGGCGGCGGCGATGGCGGAGCGGAACGCCGGGCGGCCCGCGGCGGTGCGGATTGCGGCGCGCCATCGTCGCGCAATCGCTCCAGCAGCGCGCGATCGACAGTTCCCGATTGTGGTAGGCCGCGCGATTGGCGGTAGTGCATCACCGCGCCCTGAGTCGTGCGGCCAACCACACCGTCGACTGGTCCGGCATTGAAGCCGAAGCCGTGCAGGCGGCGCTGCACCTCGCGCACGTCGTCGCGCGACAGCGGCCGTTGGGTGAGAGGGCTCTCCGCGGGAGACGGCCCCGCCGGGACATTTGCCTTGACGATTACCGGCGGTGGCCTTGGGGGTGCCGGCGACGCGGGCATGGCGACAGCCTCCGCGACCTGGGTGGGGGGCGGGGTCTTCCCGGGTATGGCGACGAACTCGAAATAGGCGACCTCCGCCGCGACGAGCGCGGCTACCCCGCCTGCGAGGATCCAGCGAAACCGGCGGCGACGCACGCGGTCGTAGTCGGCAAGCGCGGCACGGCGCTGCTGCGCCGCCGCCAGCGGATCGGCCCCCGCGCGATGAACTGCGCGTTCGCCGAGCCCGCGCATCCGTCCCGCGAGCGAGCGGCGGAACGAATCGTCGTCCGGCCCGTCCAGCTGCCGATAGAGCTCGCGCGCGCTGCGCCGTCGTTCCGGCGGCGCCATGGCATCGGGCCTCGCGCCTGCGGCCGAAGTACGATCCGTCATCCTCGCCCCACCCGTTCGACGCCGAAGGTCACGTCGGATGGCGCCAGATTACGGGCGCGGCGGTGACTATTCTGGGACCACTGCGCCTATTGCACCGGCGAGCGGCCGAGCACCACGTCCTCGTAGACGTGCAACGAGGGCAAGCCGCCGGTATGCATGAACAACACCCTGGCACCCGGCTCGAAATGGCCCCGCCGCGCCAGGTCGATCAGGCCGGCCATGATCTTGCCGGTGTAGACGGGATCGAGCAGCACGCCCTCGGTGCGCGCGAGCATCTGCACCGCCTCGACCATCCTGGCATTGGGCACCGAGTATTTGGGTTGCCAGTAGCCGCCGAAACTCCTCACCGCGTCGCGCGGGATCGGCCCGATGCCGAGCAGGTCGGCCACCGCCTGCGCCTCCCTGTGCACGAGCGGCTCCTGGTCGGCGGGATCGCGGCTGACGCCGATGCCGATCAACGGGACGCGGATGTTGTTGCCCCAGAAGCCCGCGACCATGCCACCATGCGTACCCGAACTGCCCGAGCCGACGACGACGACGTCGAACGACACGCCCATGTCGAGCCATTGCTGCTGCATCTCCTGCACGCACGCGACATAGCCCAGTCCGCCGATGGCGTTCGAGCCGCCGCCCGGAATGACGTAGCCCTTGCGGCCACGCGAGGCGACGTCCTGCGCCACGCGCGACATGGCCGCCGCCATGTCGGAGCCCCCCGGCACCACCGTGATCGCCTCGACGCCCATCAGCTCGAACAGGAAATTGTTGCCGCCGGCCTCCTTCCGGTAGGACCCGGGCACGCGCTCCTCGATGACGAACCGGCACTTCATCCCCTCGCGCAGCGCGGCGGCGAGCGTGATGCGGCAATGGTTCGACTGCGGCGCACCGCAGGTGATCAGCGTGTCGGCGCCCTGCGCAAGCGCGTCACCAGCGAGAAACTCGAGCTTGCGCGTCTTGTTGCCGCCGGGGAACAGGCCAAGCATGTCGTCGCGCTTGATCCAGATTTCGGGCCCCTTCCCGCCCGGGCAGCCGGCGGCCAGCGCCCTGGTGAAATGAGGCAGGTACTCGATCGGCGTCGGTGCCGCCGTGTAGCGGCGGCGCGGAAAACGAGACAGATCCATGGGCGGGAGGGCCTCCGGGAAAGCCGCGGATGATGGCGAAGGGCTTTCGGCCCGGCAATTCAAATGCGCCCGATTGAGGGGGACGCGGCGACATGGCACCGTGTCGCCCACCGGGGCGACAGAAGGGGAGGAATGCCATGCCGTTCTACGAAAGAGGCGCCGTTCGCATCCACTACGAGGAACGGGGTTCGGGCTTTCCCTTGCTGGTCATCCCCGGCGGTGGGCTGAACGCGACCATCGCCGGGCTCGACACGACACATCCCTTCAACGCGCTGAAGGAGTTCGCCGACGAGTTCCGCTGCATCAGCCTCGATTCGCGCAACGCCAAGGACGGCCAGTCGAGCGGCCCGCTCGAGGTCGACCGGCCATGGGACGCCTACACCGACGACCATCTCGGCCTGATGGACCATCTCGGCATCGGCCGGTTCCTGGTGCTGGGCTACTGCATCGGCGGGCCGTTCATCTGGAACATGATCCGGCGCGCGCCCGATCGCGTGGTTGCCGGCGTGCTGACCCAGCCGTCCGGTCATCGCCCCTCGGCGCCCGACCAGTTCTACCAGAACAACATCGCCAACTGGGGGCCTGCGCTGGTCGAGCGACGGCCCGACATCACGATGGAACAGGTGGATGCGTTCCTCACCAGCATGTACCGCAAGCGCGCTGACTTCGTGTTCACCGTGACGCGCGACTTCGTGAGGAGCTGCAAGACACCCGTTCTGATCCTGCCCGACGACATCCCGCCCCATCCCTACGAGGTGGCGATGGAATCGGCGATGCTGGCGCCCTATGCGCAGGTCAGCCTGTATCCCTGGAAGGACACGCCGGAGAAGATTCCGCTCGCGGTGCGCCACATCAGGACGTTCCTGCGGGCCAACCGGCCGGCGGCGGCGGCGAACGAGCGGCGCGCGGCGGCGGAGTGAGCCGCCACCGGTCGGTCAGGCCGCCGACTTGATGGCGACGTCGCGGCTGCGGGTGCCGCGGAACATCACCGCCTCGCGCTCCGGATCGGTCCAGGGCGAGTTGTCCTGATAAGGCGCCTTCGCGGCCAGCTGCTCCTGCTCGTTGACTTTCTGTAACCACGCCCGCGCTTCGTGCAGGGAACGGAACAGGTCGACCGGACGTTCGCCCTGGGTCGCCTTGAAGGCGCGCGCGAATTCGCCACGCTTGGGATCGACGAGAAAGGCGACGGGACCGCGCCTGGCCTGCGGGCCGCCGCGCAGCAAAGCGGCGATGTTCTCGATCTGCTGCTGCGTGAACTCGCCCGTCGCCCACGAAACGTCGACGAGCTTGGCGAACTCCGGCACCTGGGCGTCGAAGAGTTTCTGGGCGGCGCCGCGCATTTCGTCCGGGCCGATCTTGCCGCGGGCGACGATCGTCACCAGCCGATGCAGCCGCGAGATCTCCATGTAGATGGGCATGGCTACGCTCTCCGTACCTGACCATACCATGCCGCAGACATACCGCTGAGAAGGGAATGCTTCAGTGGCGATGCCAGTTTCCGCCGTTCAAGCGGTCTTCTGCACCTTCAGGCCGAGCTTGCCGATCGTCTGCTCGCGCATGACGAACTTCTGGATCTTACCGGTGATGGTCATCGGGAAGGCGTCGACGAACTCGATGTAACGCGGGATCTTGTAGTGGGCGATCTGGCCCCTGCAGAACTCTCGAATCTCGTCCGCCGTCGCCGCCTGGCCGTCGCGCAACTTGATCCAGGCACAGATCTCCTCGCCGTACTTCGGATCGGGCACGCCGATCACCTGCACGTCCTGCACCTTGGGGTGCCTGTAGAGGAACTCCTCGATCTCGCGCGGATAGACGTTCTCGCCGCCACGGATCACCATGTCCTTGAGCCGGCCGACGATGTTGACGTAGCCCTGCTCATCCATGGTCGCGAGGTCGCCGGTGTGCATCCAGCCGCCCTCGTCGATCGCTTCGCGCGTCTTGTCCTCGTCGTTCCAGTAGCCCTTCATCACCGAGTAGCCACGGGTACAGAACTCGCCGGTCGTGCCGCGCGGCACCGCATTGCCCTCGCTGTCGACGATCTTGATCTCGATGTGGGGCAGTACCTGGCCCACCGTCGAGACGCGGCGCTCGACCGGATCGTCGGTGGCGCACTGCGTGGAGACCGGCGAGGTTTCGGTCATGCCGTAGGCGATGGTGACTTCGTGCATGTTCATCTGGCTCTGTACGCGCTTCATCACCTCGATCGGACACGGCGAGCCCGCCATGATGCCGGTGCGCAGGCTCTTGAGGTCGAATTTCGCGAACTCGGGATGGTCGAGCTGGGCGATGAACATCGTCGGCACGCCATAGAGCGCCGTGCAGCGCTCCTCCGACACCGCCTGCAGGGTGGCCAGCGGGTCGAACGCTTCGGCCGGATAGACCATGGTCGCGCCGTGAGTCAGGCAGCCGAGATTGCCCATCACCATGCCGAAGCAGTGGTAGAGCGGCACCGGGATGCAGAGCCGGTCGTCGGGTCCGAGCTTCAGGCCCTCGCCGACGAAATAGCCGTTGTTCAGGATGTTGTGGTGGCTGAGCGTGGCGCCCTTGGGAAAGCCGGTCGTGCCCGACGTGAACTGGATGTTGATGGCGTCGTCGAACTGCAGCTTGCCGGCAAGCTCGGCGAGCCTGACGCGCTCGGCATTGCCGCCGGCCGTCGCCACGTCGTCGAAGTTCAGCATGCCCGGGGTCTTCTCCCTGCCGAGCCGGATGACGTGCCTGAGGTGCGGCAGCTTCTTCTCCTTGACCAGGTCGCCGACGATCTCGAGATAGTTCGAAGTCTTGAGCGCCGGCGCCAGGACCAGCGCCTTGCACTCGACCTTGTTCATGGCGTACTCGAGCTCGGCGCGCCGGTAGGCCGGGTTGACGTTGACCAGCACAAGCCCGGCCTTGGCGGTGGCGAATTGGGTCAGTGTCCATTCGTGGTTGTTGGGCGACCAGATGCCGACGCGGTCGCCGCGCTCGAGCCCCAGTGACATCAGGCCCGCCGCCAGATCGTCGACCCGCCGCCCGAGCTCGCGCCACGTCCAACGCACGTTCTGGTGCCTGACGACCAGCGCCTCGCGATCGCGGAACTTTTCGACCTGCCGGTCGAAGAACAGGCCGATCGTCTCGCCGATCAGCTTCTTGTCGGAGACGCCGTGGTCATAAGAGATTCGAGGGACAGGCTGAGCAGAGGTCATGCGGCGAGATTACCGCCCCGTGGCAGATTTGGAATCATGAAACTCGCCTTCGAGACCGTCGACGTCTTCACCGACCGGAAGTTCGGAGGCAATCCGCTGGCCGTCATCCCCGACGCGCGCGGCCTCTCGTCCGGGCAGATGCAGGCCATCGCCGCCGAGTTCAACCTCGCCGAGACGACCTTCGTCCTGCCGCCGAGGGATCCAAGGCATACAGCGGAAGTGCGCATCTTCACGCCCAAGGCCGAGATGCCGTTCGCCGGCCATCCCAACGTCGGGACGGCCTTCGTGCTGGCCCGCATGGGCCGGGTGACCGGCGACTCCCTGGTCTTCGAGGAGCAGGCGGGGCTGGTGCCGATGGACTTGCGCCGCGAGGGCGGCGCCGTGGTGGCGGCGCGCCTCGCCGCTCCGCAGCCTCTCACGCTCGGCGAATTGATCGCGCCCGAGATCGTGGCGGCCGCGGTCGGGCTCGGACCGGGCGACGTCATCGGCCAGCCGGTGATCGCCTCGACCGGCAATAACTTCCTGTTCGCCGAGGTGGCGTCGCGGGCAGCGTTGAAGGCGGCGACCTACATCATGGACGTCTTCGTCAAGCACCTGCCGATGAACCGCACGGTCGGAGTGCATCTCCACGTCGCCGCCGAGGAGCACGGTGTCGAGATCCAGACCCGCATGTTCGCACCGCTCTATGGCGTGCCCGAGGATCCCGCGACCGGCAGCGCGAACATCTCCCTGATCGGCCTGCTGGCGCATCGCGACTCCCGGCCCGACCTCACGCTCTCGACGACCATCGGCCAGGGCTTCGACATGGGCCGGCCCAGCATCCTGGAAGCCTCGGCCGTGAAGAAGGCGGGCAAGGTCGTCACCACCTACATCGGCGGCAGGTGCGTGCCCATGCTCAAGGGCACGATCGAACTCGGCTAGGACGAGAGCGACACGAAGGGCAGGACGGTGCCCGCGACCAGCACGGCCACGATGGCTGCGGCGCCGACATCGGGCGAGACGCCCCCTTGCAGGCCGGGAAAGCGGGCCCACGCCGCGTAGGCGGCCAACGCCAGCGGCACGACGAAGGGCACCACGATCGTCCAGTTCATCTTCTCGGCGTTGAGCATGATGCCGATGCAGGCGGCGAGCGCCGACAACGGCACCAGCACGACCAGCGAGGCCGTCGCCCAGGCCGGCACCGCGCCCAGCGGTCGCGCCAGCAGCAACGCGACGGCGAGCGCGATCCACAGCAGCACGGCCGCCACGGCGGCATAGGCCGCCGCAAGGCCGTTGCCGGCAGGATCGCTGCTGCGCAGACTCACGAGGTTCATCGCCAGTCCGGCATAGAGAAACAGCGCCAGCACCATCACGACGGCGAAGCCGTAGGGAAAGCCGCCGCCGGTCGTCGTCGTTTCGCTCATGTCTGGCCGCTCCTGTCCTGCCCTTCCGGTTGCCGCACTCCTCCCGAAGCGCCGCGAGTCTAGCGCTGCGCCGTGTCCATAGGTAGCGCCGTTGCCTGCTTGACGGTACGCAAGGCGAAGGAACTCCTGATCTGGGCGATGCCGGCAATCTTGGTGAAGTCCATGACAAAGCGCTCGTAGGCCTCGAGGTCGGGCACGACGATGCGCAGCAGATAGTCGCTGTCGCCGGTCATCAGATAGCACTCCATCACCTCGGGACGCGCCGCCGCCGCACGCTCGAATTCCTTCAGCGCTTTCTCGACCTGGGTCGAGAGCGACACCGACATGAAGACGTTGACGCCGAGTCCGACCGCCTTGGCATCGAGCAGGGCGGCGTAGCCGCGAATGACGCCCGCCTCCTCCAGGGCCTTGACCCGCCGCCAGCACGGCGACGAGGACAGGCCAACCTTGTCGGCGAGTTCGGTGTTGGAGAGACGCCCCTCCTGCTGGAGGCGCTGAAGGATGCGCCGATCTATATCGTCCAGGGAGATCATTGCTTAAAGTCCATCATTCGCGGCAAAATGTACCTTATACATTTGGATTCCAGGCCGGAACGCAAGGATTTTCCCGCAAGGTGGGAGTATCCGATGTCGATGACCACGCTCGCTCCCGTCCAGCGGCTCAGGTACCTGCGCGAACTGGAGCGCAAGATCCTCTGGCTCTCGTCGTGGACCATCCACCACGCCAACCACGTGCGGCCAAATCGCGACGGCCTCAAGGTCGGTGGCCACCAGGCCTCCTGCGCCTCGTTGGCGACAGTGATGACGGCACTCTATTTCTCGGTGCTGGAGGCCGAGGACCGGGTGGCGGTGAAGCCCCACGCTTCCCCGGTGTTCCACGCGATCCAGTACCTGTTCGGCCGCCAGACGCAGGCCAAGCTCGAACGCTTCCGCGGGCTGGGTGGAGCGCAGAGCTACCCGTCGCGCACCAAGGACGTCGACGATGTCGATTTCTCGACGGGATCGGTCGGGCTCGGCGTCGCCATGACGCTGTTCTCTTCGCTCGTGCAGGACTACGTGCGCCTGAAGAAGCTCGCGCCGGCCGATCGTCCCGGCGGCCGCATGGTGGCGCTGGTCGGCGACGCCGAGCTCGACGAAGGCAACGTCTTCGAGGCTTTGCTGGAAGGCTGGAAGCACGATGTCCGCAACCTGTGGTGGGTGATCGACTACAATCGCCAGAGCCTCGACGGCGTGGTCAACGACCGGTTGTTCGGCCGCATCGGCGAGATGTTCGAACTGGTCGGCTGGCGCGTCGTCACGCTGAAGTACGGCAAGCTCCTGGAGACGGCCTTCGCCCAGCCCGACGGCGGACACCTGCGCGACTGGATCGACGCCTGCCCCAACTCGCTCTATTCCGCGCTCGTCTTCAAGGGCGGCGCGGGCTGGCGCGAGGCGCTGACCCGCGACCTCAATCAGTATCCCGGCATCCGCCGCATCCTCGATCGGCACGACGATGCCTCGCTGCATCGACTCATGACCAACCTCGCCGGTCACGACATGCAGGCCGTGCTCGATGCCTTCGAAAGCGTTGCCGACGATCGGCCGACCTGCTTCATCGCCTACACCATCAAGGGCCAGGGCCTTCCCTTCGCGGGCCACAAGGACAACCACTCGGGCCTGATGACTCCGGACCAAATGGCGGGCTTCAAGAAGGGCATGGGCATCGAGGATGGACGCGAATGGGAGAAGTTCGCGGGTCTCGCCGTGCCGGCCGCGGAGCTGCAGGCCTTCATCGACCACGTGCCGTTCAACGCCCGAGGACGCCGCCGCACCGAAGCCCCAACCGTCGCCATCCCTGCCGCCCTGCCCAAGCCTGGCGACCGCAGGGCCAGCACCCAGGAAGGGTTCGGCAAGATCCTGAACGCCATCGCCTCCGAGGACAGCGAGCTCGCCCGCCACATCGTCACCACGTCGCCGGACGTCTCGGTCTCGACCAATCTCGGCGCCTGGATCAACCGGCGCGGCCTGTTCGGCCACACCGAGGCGGAGGACGTGTTTCGGGAGCTCAAGGTCGTGTCGGCGCAGCTCTGGCGCAAGACGCCGCGCGGCCAACATGTCGAGCTCGGCATCGCCGAGAACAACCTCTTCCTGCAGCTCGCGGCGCTGGGCTTGAGCCACGAGCTGTTCGACACCCGGCTGCTGCCGATCGGCACGCTCTACGATCCCTTCATCGCGCGCGGCCTCGATGCGCTGAACTACGCCTGCTACCAGGACGCGCGCTTCATGCTGGTGGCGACTCCGTCGGGCGTCACCTTGGCCCCCGAGGGCGGCGCACACCAGAGCATTCACACGCCCCTCGTCGGCATCGGCCAGCCGGGCCTCCTGTCCTACGAGCCGGCCTTCGTCGACGAGCTGGCGGTGCTGATGCGCTTCGGCCTCGAACACATGCAGGCCTCGACGGGCTCGTCGATCTATCTCAGGCTTTCCACGCGTTCGCTCGTCCAGCCCGACCGGCACCTCACACCTGCGCAGGACGCCGACATCGTGTCGGGCGGCTATTGGTACGCGCCGCCCGAGTCCGGCGGCGACGTCGCCATCGTCAGCATGGGCGCCGTCACACCCGAGGCAATCGCCGCGCACGAGGGCGTGGCGCGCGATTTCGCCGGCGCGGGCCTGCTGGTGCTGACCTCGCCTGACCGTCTGCATGCCGACTGGCTGACGGCGCAGCGCGAGCGTGGCCGCACGGCCGGCATCGTCGACCGCCGACCCAGCCCGATCGAGCGCCTGCTCGCGCCCCTGTCGCGCGATGCACGACTGGTCACCGTGCTCGACGGTCATCCGCTGGCGCTCTCCTGGCTGGGCTCGGTGCGCGGCCACCGCGTCGTGCCACTCGGCATCGAGAGCTTCGGCCAGTCGGGCGACATTCCCGACCTCTATCGCGCCTACCGGCTCGATGCCGCCGCCATCGTCGACGCCGTCGCCCGCTCGCTGGACTGACGCCTCCCGCTGCCTGCGCGGCTGTCGCGACGCCGCCGCGGCAGCGGCACGGCGGGACCTTCTATTGGCGGCGCGGTCTCGAGCCTTTATAGAGTTGCGGGGAGTCGGGGCAGAAGGTCGTGCACGTCGCCGTACTGATCGGATTGCTCGTCGTCGGGTTTGTCGCCGCGCGTAGTGCCGATCTGTTGCACCGCATCCGGAGCCCGGACATGGTTGCCGTGGCGTTCGCCGAGGGTGGCGATGACGGCTACTACGTGTTCACCGTCGCTCGCAACATCGCCTCCGGGCACGGCGCCACCATCGACCAGGTGAACTGGACGACCGGCTTCCAGCCGCTGTGGACCTTCCTGTGCAGTCTGGCCTGGCTCGTCACGGATGACAGAGGCGCCTTGGCGGTCATCTATGCGGTGAGTCTCGTGCTCTGGTTTGCCGGGGCCTTTTTTCTGGTGAGGCTCGTCCGCGAGGCCACCGGGAGTCGCCCGGCGCCGGCTGCCACGGCCGTCATGGTCGCTCTCTTCCTGTGCGAAACGCAGCTCGGCCAGAACTACATCAACGGGCTCGAGACCGGCCTGTACCTGACGCTATGTCTCGTGCTGCTACTCGCCTTCCAGCGACATCTCGATCGCCCTCCGCCCGCCGCGAGCTGGAAAGCGGCGATCTGGCTTGGCGCGCTGTGCGGCACAGTGATGCTCGCACGAAACGATGCCGTCTTCATATGTGCCGCGCTGATCGGCGTGACCCTGCTGGCCGGCGACTGGAAAAGGGCCGCGCGGGAAGCACTTGTGATCGTTGCCGTGGCCTCCCTCATGGTGGCGCCGTGGCTGGCCTATTGCTACTGGCTGTCCGGCGAACTGATGCCGCAAAGCGCAATCGCCACATCGATCGCGCTTCGCGAGGTGCGCCCCGACCTGGAGACGGTGCTGCGCACGCTCGTCATGAGCGTCTTGCCGATGCAGGTCGTGAAGGCCAGGACAATCGTCGCAGAACATTGGCTCGTCCTCGGATGGCTTGTGCCGGCCTGCGTGGGCGTCCTGATTGCCGTTCGCCGCGCATGGATGCCGACGACGCGTCGCGGGTTTCGCCTTGTCCTGATCGGCTTTGCTGCGGGCACCGCGTTGCTCGTCGCCTACTACGTGATCTTCAGCCGCGCCGGCTACTTCTTCGAGCGCTATTTCACGCCGGTCAAACTGATGGTCGCCATCCTGCTGTCGCTGGCCGTCGCCCGCGCCTTCGAGGGACGGAAGGCGGTCGCGGCCGGACAAGCCGCCGCGACCGTCCTTGCCGTGATGGCCATCGCCTCGAATCTCTACTGGATATGGCGCGACTATCATTTGCCCTTCCGGGGATACATGGGAGAGCAGGCGCACGCGATCGTCCGCTCGCCCTACTCCAGGGAGGGTCTCCGCCTCGGCATCGCCGAATCGGGCCGGATCGGGTTCCTCTACCCCGACCGGGTCGTCAATCTCGACGGCAAGATGCGGCTCGACGTCCTGCAGGCGCTGCGCAATCGCAAGATCGGTGAGTTCATCCAATCGAACGCCTTCGACTATCTGCTGCTGCACCCGCTCGACATCGAGTTCTTCGACGAGCTTTCGCCGGACTGGCGACGAAACTACTCGGCGGTGGGAAAGCTCGACACTTTCGATGTGTTCGCACGAACATCTGTGCGTTGAGCGGTCCGCAAGCCGGCCCGACTATCCTTTCTTTTCGGTGACTTGGCGGTTCGCTCGGCCGAGATATCGGCGACGCATCGCCGCCCCTGTGGATGAGTGGACACCGAGGACTGCAGGGGACTGTGCGGATTCGTGGACGAATCGCCTCGGATGCCGATGCCATCGGCATCGGAGCGGTCCTCGCCGGTGAGGACTCGGCGGGGACGCCGAAGTCTAGCGGCAACGCGGTCCGGGTGGGGCCTCCCGCGCGACATCGCAGGCGAATTGCCGTTCGCCGTCGGGATCGTGGATCGTGAGCGAAGCGTCGGGCCCGGGTACGAGCACGCCGAAGCCGAATTTCGCCCAGACCTGGGCGCGCAGGGTGGTGCGCCCTCGCGCGACCGGTCGCCAGACTCCGTCGCGGTCCGCCTCGAGGCGGTGATCGTCGAAGGCGACGACCGCCGCGCCGGGAGGCTGAAGATGGAGTGGGAAGGAGTCGAGTGCGGTGCCGGAATTGCCGACGGTGAGTTGAGTCACGACGCGATCGCCGCCCAGCGTCGCGGGCACGACGTCAACGCTCTGGAAGGCATGGATATGGCCGGCGAGCACCACCGTGCGCCACCCGCTCGCTCTGATACGGTCGGCGATGGTGCGCAGGCCGCCGCTGTCGGCGACGGCCTCGCCCGAACAGCGCCGCGCACAGACCGAATAGGCGGGGTCGTGGGTCACGACGAGTACGGCGGAGGCCGGCGGTCCCAGCAGCGATCCCGCGTCGCGCGCGATGTCGTCGGCGAGCGCCCGCCAGGCGCCATGGACGGCGCTGCGCACCGCCGGGAAGGCATTGTCGGCGTTCGACGAATCGACATTGACCAAGGTGAGGCCCGTCAAGCGCACGATGGCGCGACGATGCACGACCTCGCACGCGACGGGACCGTCGCCGAAATAGTAGGTCCAGCCGAAGCCGCCGCGCTCGCAATCCTCGTGGTTGCCGCGCACAAACACCCAGGGCGCCTTCGGCAGGAGATTGCGTGCCGGAGCGAAGAACTCGGCACGCCAAGTCTCTCCACGGTCGCCGTAGAGGCCGGGCGCGCACTCCTTCGAATCACCGAGACACGGCGCCTCGCGATAGTAGTAGTCCCCGACATGGACGATGAGGCCGGGATCGCGCGCCGACGCGGCATCGGCGATGCGGGCAAACGGCCATTCGCGCGGATCGGTGCAGGCCTGCTGCTTGTAGTATGTGACGCGGCAGCCGGTATCTCCCAGCACCGCAATGCGCGCCGGGTCCCGCGAAATCGACTGATCGAGCAGCACGTGCCCGCCTGAGGCGATGCGAAGGCGCATCGTCGCACCGAGCGGTCGCCGCTCCTCGCACATGCGCCCGAAAATCGCCGCCCTGGGATCGGCGCGCTCGCGCATCGGCGCAGTGATGCCGTCGACGGTGATCGTGGGACAACTTCCGTCAGGCCCGATCAGCACCCGTGCGATCAGTTCCGGGTCGTCGCCATGTCCGAACTGCGTCCAGGCGACCGGCGGAGGGTCGTCGCCCGCCGGCGACGGTGCGGTGCAGCCGCCAAACGTCAACAGCACGGCCGACAGCACGGCCCAGGCGATCCTGCTCCCCATGCCGCGATCCTAGTGCGCTTGACCTGCGCCGGGCGAGCGCGGAATAACGAGGCGTGAAAGTCGACGGGAAATCCTATCGCACGATTTGGCTCGGTGCCGACGGCCGCACCGTCCAGGTCATCGACCAGACCCTGCTGCCGCACCGTTTCGTCGTCCGCGACCTCGCGACCATGGAGGATTCGGAGCGGGCGATCCGCACCATGATCGTCCGGGGCGCGCCGCTGATCGGCGCGGCCGCGGCCTACGGCGTGGCGCTCGCCATGTCGGCCGACCCGTCCGACGGGATGCTCGCCCATGCCCACGACGTGTTGCTTGGCTCGCGGCCCACTGCCGTGAATCTGCGCTGGGCGCTCGACGATTTGCGCGCCCTTCTGGACCCTCTGCCACTGGCGAAGCGACGCGAGGCCGCCTACCGGCGCGCGGCCGAAATTTGCGACGAGGATGCCGAGATCTGCCGGCGCATCGGCAAGAACGGCCTCGACATCATCCGCGGGCTGAAGCCTCGCGGCGAGCGGATCAATGCATTGACCCACTGCAACGCCGGCTGGCTCGCCACCGTCGACTGGGGCACGGCGCTGGCGCCGATCTACCAGGCGCACGACGCGGGCATCCCTATCCATGTCTGGGTCGACGAGACGCGGCCGCGCAACCAGGGCGCCAGCCTGACGGCCTGGGAGCTCGGCAAGCACGGCGTGCCGCACACCGTGATCGCCGACAACGCCGGCGGCCATCTGATGCAGCATGGCAAGGTCGACTTCGTGATCACCGGAACCGACCGCACAACCCGCCGCGGCGACGTCTGCAACAAGATCGGCACCTACCTGAAGGCGCTCGCTGCGCACGACAACGGCGTGCCGTTCTACGTCGGCCTACCCTACCCCACCATCGACTGGACGATCGAGGACGGACATCGCGACATCCCGATAGAGGAGCGCAGTGCCGCCGAGGTGTCGCGCATCGCCGGACGTACGCCGTCCGGCGAGGTCGTGACGGTCGACGTGCTGCCCGAGGGCAGCGCCGCCGCCAACCCCGCCTTCGACGTCACGCCGGCACGCCTCGTGACGGCCCTGATCACCGAGCGCGGCGTCTGCGCCGCCAGCGAGGCCGGCCTGCTGACGCTCTATCCGGAGCAGGCGAGCGCAGCGTGACCGAGGCGGCGTGATCACGATCCCCGCGGCTCGCGTCACTCTCGGCCTCGGCTTCACCCAGATCGTCGGCTGGGGCACCACCTTCCTGATGCCATCTGTGCTCGGCCGCCGCATCGAGCAGGATCTCGCGATCCCGAGCGAGGTCGTCTATGGCGGCATTACGGTGATGTTCAGCGTCGGTGCGCTGTTCGCGCCGCGCGTCGGCCGCTTGATCGACCGCAACGGAGCGCGCGGCCTCATGACGGTGGGCTCGGTGCTCTACGCCCTGGCGCTCGCGGCGCTGGCCTTTTCTCAGGGCATCGTGAGCTACCTCGCCTGCTGGGCGGCGATGGGCGTGGCTTCGACCCTGGCGCTCAACACGCCGGCCAGCATCGCCCTTGCCCAGGCGGCGGGAGCGCGGGCGCGCCAAGCGATCGCGTTGCTCGCCATCATCGGCGGCTTTGCCTCGACGGTGTTCTGGCCGATCTCCGAGGCGCTGGCCGCGCTCGCCGGTTGGCGCGGCGTGTTGCTGGCCTATGCCGGCATACACCTCCTGGCCTGTGCGCCGATCCATCTGCTGACCTTGCCGCGCCGCCCGCCGCCCGTGACGGCCGCCGAGTCGGCGACGATCGGCACCGACCCCACCCCGGCGCGCCACGCCCGGCTGTTTCTGCTGCTCTCCCTGGCCTTCTCGTGCGGTGCCTTCATCTTCACCGGCTTCATCGTGCATGCCATCGGCATGCTGGGCGGGCTCGGCCACGATGCGGCTTCGGCGCTGCTGCTCGCTTCGCTGATCGGCCCCGCCCAGGTGGGCGTGCGTCTGATCGAGCTCGGCTTCGGTCATCGCTACTCGATCATGAATTCGGCGCTGTTCGCCGCCGCGGCCTTGCCGCTGGGGCTGGGCCTCGCCTGGCTGGCCGGCGGCAGCTTCGTGGTCGCGCTGATCTGCATCGTGGCCTACGGCATCGCCAACGGCCTGAAGGCCGTGCTGCGTGCCACGCTGCCGCTCGCCCTGTTCGGCCGCGCGCAATTCGGCAGCTACATGGGGCGGCTCGCCCTGCCGCAGGGTATCGTCTCGGCGGCCGCGCCTCCGGTGCTCGCCTTCGTCATGGCCGAAGCGGGAGCGGAAGGCGTGCTGGGCCTCTGCTTCCTGATCGCCGCGGTCGCGCTCGCCGCGACGGTGGCGCTGGCGCGGCTGGCACGCTCCGTCCGCTGATCACTTCTCTGTTGCGACGTAGGGTCGGACCATCTTCTTCGGGTCGACGACGCGGTCGAACTCGGCTTCGTTGACGAAGCCGAGCTTCAATGCCGCCGCCTTGAGTGTGAGGTCGTGATCCATCGCGTAATGGGCGATCTGGGATGCCTTGTCGTAGCCGATCACTGGCGCGAGCGCCGTCACGAGCATCAACGAACGCTCGACATACTCGGCAATCTTCTTCGTGTTCGGCTGCGTGCCCTCGACGAGGAACTTGCGGAAGTTGGTGCAGCCGTCGGTCATCAGGGTGATCGAATGGGTGATGTTGTAGATGATCAAAGGCTTGTAGACGTTCATCTCGAGATAGCCGCCGGCGCCGCCGAAACCCACCGCAACGTCGTTGGCCATGACCTGAACGGCGACCATGGTCAGCGCCTCGGCCTGCGTGGGATTGACCTTGCCTGGCATGATCGACGATCCGGGTTCGTTCTCCGGGATGTGCAGCTCGGCGAAGCCGGCGCGCGGGCCGCACGACATCAGGCGGATGTCGTTGGCGATCTTGTAGAGCGAGTTGGCAAGCGTTCGGAACGTGCCGGAAAGCTGCACCAGCGCATCGTGCGCGCCCTGTACCGTGAACTTGTTGGGCGCCGACACGAACGGCAGGCTGGTGAGCCTGGCAAGCTCGGCGGCCGCGGCCGCGGCAAAGCCCGGCGCGGCATTGATGCCCGTACCGACCGCGGTGCCGCCCAGCGCCAGGTGGTAGACGCCCTTCAGCGCGTCCTGCAGCCGCTCGAGATTGTCAGCCAGCATGCCGGCATAACCCGACCATTCCTGGCCGAGCGTCACCGGCGTGGCATCCTGCATGTGGGTGCGTCCGATCTTGACGATGTCGTCCCATTGCCTCGCCTTGGCGTCGATGGCGTCATGCAGTGCCTTGACCGCGGGAATGAGCCGCGACGTCGTCTCGACCGCCGCCGCCACATACATCGCCGACGGGAAGCTGTCGTTCGACGACTGGGACATGTTGACGTGGTCGTTCGGATGCACCGGCTTCTTGCTGCCGAGCGGCGTGCCGCCGAGCTGGCAGCAGCGGTTGGAGATCACCTCGTTGACATTCATGTTGAATTGCGTGCCCGAGCCGGTCATCCAGACATGCAGCGGAAACATGTCGTGATGCTGTCCCGCCAGGATCTCGTCGCAGGCCTGCACGATCAGCTTGTGGACCTTGTCGTCGAGCCGCCCGCCGGCGCGGTTGGCGTTGGCCGCCGCCTTCTTGAGCTGGGCATAGGCGGTGATCATCTCACGCGGGATCAGGTCCTTGCCGATGCTGAAATGCTCGAGCGAGCGCTGGGTCTGCGCGCCCCACAGCTTGTCGGCCGGCACGCTGACTTCGCCCAGACTGTCGGTTTCCTTGCGCATATCGGCCATGGATATTCCCGCTGCTATACTGTCCCCAAACACGCTAACAAAGGCGACGAACGCACGAAAGAGCGCTACGCTGCGATTGGGGAGTTGAGTGGCAGGGCAATGATACGCTGTATCCGCATATGGACGGGGGACGACCAGCAATCGCATTTCGAGGAGGGCTGGATCACCCTCGGTGGTGGCACCCGCGGTGATCTGCTGAGCGGCAAGATCCCGGCGATCTCGGTATCTATGCAGGAAACGGCGTCGGGCGGCACCTTCGACTGGCACACGGCGCCGGTGCGCCAACTGGTGATCACGCTGAGCGGCACGCTCGATTTCCAGACGCGGGCCGAGCAGCATTTCACCCTCGAGCCCGGTGTCGTCCTGCTGGCCGAGGACACTTCGGGCGGCGGCCATTCCTGGCGGCTGATCGACGAGGAGCCCTGGCGGCGCATCTACGTGGTGCTGGGGCCGGGCGCCGAGGTCCCCTTCAAGGCGGGAGAGGTCGATCGATGACCAACGACAAAGTCGACGTGGTGTTGGTCGGCGCCGGCATCATGAGCACCACGCTCGGCGTCTTTCTCAAGGAGCTGCAGCCGCACCTCAGGCTCGAGATGATCGAGCGCATGCCGGGCGAGGCCCAGGAGAGCTCGGGCGCCTGGAACAACGCCGGCACCGGCCACGCCGCCAACTGCGAGCTGAACTACACGCCGATGCGCGCCGACGGCAGCATCGACATCGCCAAGGCGCTCGAGGTCAACGTCGAGTTCGACCTGTCGCGGCAATTCTGGTCGTACCTGATCAGGAAAGGCGCCATCGCCTCGCCCGACAGCTTCATCCATCCCGTGCCGCATATGAGCTTCGTGATCGGAGGCGACCGCCAGGCTTTTCTCAAGAAGCGTCACGCCGCGATGAGCGCCCACCCCTGCTATCACGGTATGGAGTATTCCGAGGACTATTCGAAGATCGCCGAATGGGCGCCGCTGGTCATGCGCGGCCGCGACCCTGGCCAGCCGGTGGCCGCCACGCACATCGTCAACGGGGCCGATGTGAACTACGGCGCGCTGACCCGAAACCTGCTGGACTATCTGCGCAAGCAGGACCGCTTTTCGGTGCACTTCTCGCAGCACGTCGAACATCTCCATCGCCTGCCTGGCGGCGGCTGGCGCGTCGACGTCAAGAACGAGGCCACCGGCGAGAAGCGGTCGATCGACACGCACTACGTCTTCCTGGGAGCGGGTGGCGGTGCGCTACCGCTCCTGCAGAAATCCGGCATTCCCGAGTCGCGCGGCTTTGCCGGCTTCCCGGTGAGCGGGATTTGGCTGCGCTGCGACAAGCCCGAGGTGGTCGATCGCCACGTCGCCAAGGTCTACGGCATGGCGGCGGCGGGATCGCCGCCGATGTCGGTACCCCATCTCGACACCCGAATCATCGACGGCAAGCGCTGGCTGCTGTTCGGCCCCTACGCCGGCTTTTCGACCAAGTTCCTCAAGCACGGCTCGTTCTTCGACCTGCCGATGTCGATACGGCCTGCCAACATCCTGCCCCTGCTGGCTGTCGCGCGAGACAACTTCCCGCTCGAGGAGTACCTGATGGGGCAGGTCTTTCAGACCTCGAGCCATCGCTACAAGGCCTTGCGCGAGTTCTATCCCGAGATGAGGGAGGCGGATTGGGAGCTCTCCGTTGCCGGCCAGCGTGTCCAGATCATCAAGAAGGACCGCCTGCGCACGGGCACACTGGAGTTCGGTACCGAGATCGTATCGTCGGCCGACTCCTCGATCGTGGCGCTGCTCGGCGCCTCGCCGGGCGCATCCACGGCGGCGTGGATCATGGTCCACATGCTGGAGAACTGCTTCCACCAGCAGCTCGTCGGTCACTGGCAGCCCAAGCTCAAGGAGATGATCCCGTCCTACGGCCATGATCTCAGGCAGGACGCCACACTGCTCAAGCGGGTCCGCGCCGAGACGGCAGAGGTCCTGGGCCTGCACAACGCTTGAACGCCGTATCGTCCCTCGACGAAGCCCTGCAAGCGTCGATGCGGCTGGGCAGCATGATGCTGCAGGCCGGCAGTGCCGCCTTTCGCGTCCGCGAATGGATGGAGACGGTGGCGTCCCGGCTCGGTATCGAGCGTCTAGTCGTACACATCTCGGTCGACGGCATGGTCGCGACCGCCTGGCGCGATGGCATGCACGTGACGCTGGCGAGCGACAATGGCCCGCCCGGCATCGACGCATGGCGGCTGGGTGCCCTCGAACGGCTGGCGCGCGATGCCAAGGAAGATCTGACGACTCGAACCCTGGCGGCCGACCTCGATGCCATCGCCGCCGCCGAACCGTTGCGGCCGGCCGTCGTGGTCTCGCTTGCCGTCGGCGTCGCCTCGGGCGCCTTCGCCTATCTCAACGGCGGCAATCCCTCTGGCGTCTTCGCCGCGTTCGCGGCGGGGAGCCTCGGGCAGTTGCTGCGCCTCTTCCTGGCACGCGGCCGGCTCAATCAGTATGCCGTCACCGCGCTTTGCGCCGCCATCGCCGCCGGCCTCTACACCGTGGCCGCCGTTCTGCTGGAGCGCGGCGGGATGCCGCCGCTCGGCGCGGCGGGTTTCATCGCGGCGGCGCTGTTCCTGGTGCCGGGCTTCCCGCTGGTCGCCGCCCTGCTCGACCTGATCCAGCATCAGACCGTCGCTGGCCTCGTGCGGCTCGGCTACGCGTTCTTCATACTGCTCGCCGCCGCTCTCGGCCTCTCCATCGTTGCGGCCATCGTGCCTCCCGGTATCTCCGACGCACCGCCGCCGCCTGTCGACGCTGCCACATATCTGCTGCGCGCCGTCGCTTGCTTCCTGGGCGGCGCCGGCTTCGCCATCCTCTACAACAGTTCGTCGCGCACCGTGTTGGTGGTCGGCGGGCTCGCCTTGATCGGCAACGGAGTTCGGCTCGCGCTGCACGATCACGCCATGGCCCTGCCGCTGGCGACTTTCATCGGCGCCCTGACCGTCGGCCTGCTGGCGTCGTGGCTGCGGCCGCACCTGCACGAACCGCGCATGGCGCTCACCGTGCCCGGCATCATCATCATGGTGCCCGGAATCTATGCCTTCCAGGCGATCGTGCTGTTCGCCACGGGCGATGTGACCCGCGGCCTCGAATCGGCGGTGCTGGCGGGCTTCGTGGTTGGTGCCATGGCGGTGGGACTTGCGGCAGCCCGCTTCATCACCCTGCGCAAGTGGCGCCTCGAAGCGTGACACGGCATCTCGTCCTCCTGCCCGGTTTCATGTGCGACGCCGACCTGTGGACCGACATGGCGCACGACCTCGAGCGACTGGGCGCTCTGCACCACGGCAACGTCTATGCCGACGATACGCTCGAGGGCATGGCCCGGCGCGTGCTGGGGGGAGCGCCGGAGAGGTTCGTGCTCATCGGCTTCTCCATGGGCGGCTTCGTGGCACGCGTGCTCGCGCTGATGGCGCCCGAGCGCGTGACCGGAGTCGCCTTCGTCGCTTCCTCGGCACGTGGCTACTCCGAAGCCGAGCGGATCGCGCGACAGTCGGGCGGCAGGCCCGGCAACCTCCCACCTCGCGCCAACGGCGTCGCGGCCGGCCTGCATCCGGATCGCGAGCGAGATCCCGCGCTGCTCGATCGTCTGCGCAGCATGCAGCGCCGACTCGGTCCCGAGGTACGCAAGCGTCAAGCCGCCCTTGTCCGGTGCGACGGCTATGCGGACCTCGAGCGTATCCGATGTCCGGCCTTGGTCGTGGCCTGCCGCCAGGACCGGTTGCGCAGTTTCGACGAAACCGCGCGCATGGCCCGGCATCTGCCATACGCACGCTTCGAGGTGATCGAGGACTGCGGTCACATGGCACCACTTGAACGGCCGCGCGAGCTCGCCGCATTGCTCGCCGACTGGATCATGGGCGCCGATCTCTAGAATCCTGCCGTCGGGGACGGATACTCGTCGGCCATTGGCGTGCGCTGCGTCCTCGGTGCGTCCACTCGCCGTGGACGGGCCGGATGCCGATGGCATCGGCCTCCGAGGCGATTCGTCCACGAATCCTCATCGTCCCCGGAGTCCAGCGAGTCCACTCATCCACAGGCCGATGTGTCATCGATGTCTCATCGCGCGAGACATCACAAGCCCTTGATCCGACTGATTATTCACCCGGATGTCTCGCTGGCGCATGAGTGTCGGAAAGTCCGCAAGGGCCGAAACTGTCCGTCTTCCGGCGGACAGGCGGAACTCGCAGGAAGACACCTATGTGGGCGCAGCCCTGCGTGACCGCCGGGACAACCAGACGGCGCCGCCGAACAGAAGCACGATCGCCCAGCAGATCGCCGCGGGAAGCCACAAATTGGCAAAGGACACGATGTGGGCATGCATCGGATCCGCCGGATCGTAGACGACCGGCACCCGCTCCCCCACCTCGAAGGATGCGCCCGTGCCGCCGCGTCCGAAGAATTCGATCTCGCGGTCCTGCTGCGTGCGGAAGCGGATGATCGGCGTGTGAGTCGTGCGCTCGACGCTACGACTCGTTTCGCGGCCTGTCGAAGATACCGACGTCTCACGCTCTACGGAGCGGCTTTCGCGGATTTCGACGACGACGCCCTCGGTATGCGTTCCACCGGCATAGAGCGACAGCGCGTTCCATGTGGCCAGGATCCCGACCAGTCCCGCCGCCGCGGCGATGAAGGCGAAGGCGCGTTCCCCCAAGACCGGTAGATCGGCGCCGGTCGAGAGGCCCCAGGCGATGCCGCCGAAGATCAGCCAGAAGCAACCGAAGCCCGCCAGAAGCACCGCCGATTCCCAAAGGCGACCGAACGTGTCGAGCCTGAAGCGGCCGGGATCATCGGGCGCATAGAAGACGGTGACGCGATCGCCGACCGCGAAGTCCGGGACGCCGTTGCCCAGGTCAGTCACCTGCAGGAGCGTGCCGTCGCGCTGTCGGAACTGCACGACCGGCGCGTACATGTCGTCTTCGCGCACCATCTCGACGACACGGCCGTCGGCACGATCGCCGTAGAGCACCAGCCGCAAGCTGCCCCAGCCCAGCGCGAGGCCGCCGGCCACGATCAGCGATCCGATCCCCAGGATCAGCCAGGAGATGCGGCGCCAGGTCGGATCGGCGATCGACGCCACTACGATCGGCCGCCATCGACGGTGAAGTTCTGTGCGGTCACCAACCGGCTGTCATCGGCGGCGAGCCATAGCACCATGCGCGCGATGTCAGGCGGATAGACTTTCTCCTTGAGGCATTGCGCCGCTATCAGGGCGTTCTCGGACTCGGGCGTCAGCCAGAGATCGATTTGGCGCTGGGTCATGATCCAGCCCGGGGTGATGGCGTTCAACCGGATGCCGTCGGGTCCCAGATCGCGCGCCAAGCCGCGCGTCATGCCGATCACCGCGGCCTTGGCTGCCTGGTAGACGGAGAGGTTCGGGGTCATGACGTGATAGCTGACCGAACTGAAATTGACGATCGAACCGCCGCCCGCCCGCTTCATGCCGGGAACGACCGACTGGATGGCGAAGTAAGCGTGGCGCAGATTGACCGCGATCCGCTCGTCCCAGAACGCCGGCGTCACCTCCTCGAGCTTGTGGCGATCGTCGCGCGCGGCGTTGTTGACCAGAACGGTGATCGAGCCATGGGCTCGGGCGATCTCGTCGAGAACGGCCTGGTAGGCCGCCACGTCGCGAATGTCGCAGTGCCGATAGAGCGCGCCGGTCTTGGCCGCCAATGCCGTCGACGCGGCCTCGTCGATGTCAACGAAGGCCACCTTGGCACGCTGCTGGGCGAAGTGCTCGACGATCGAAGCACCGATGCCGCTGCCGCCGCCGGACACGAAGACCGAACGGCCTTCGAGGCTGGGATAGATCGCGAAGTCTGGCATGGCTACCTCATGGCGTGGAAATGCGGAAAGCGACGTGACCGGCGCGCCGGCCTCCGGCCGCCAGCAACGTCCGCGTCACCTGTCCGTTGGGATGACTCACCGGTTCGACGCAAAAGAACGGCTTGCCCGGCGGCACGAAGATCACGAGGCAACGAAACAGGTCGCTGGCCTCGAGGTGCAGGCGGATCCGCCGGCCCGGCCAGACGACGACGGCACGCCCATCCCAGCCTTCGAAGCAATTATCGAGCGGCGCGGCCGCTTCGACCGAGCCGCCATTGGCGAAGTCCCAGTGCGGCGGCAGCGGCGCCTGTCGAACCGGCAGGACTTCCTTGTCGGCGAGCCATACCAGGCGCGCACGGGTCGTCAGAAGCGTATCGGGATCGCGTACGAAGAAGGGATGCAGGCCGAGGCCCGCCGGCACGGCATGCGGTTCACGGTTGTCGATCGTCATGGCGACGGTCAACGCATCGCCGGTCAGCCGGAAGGTTTGCCGGGCCCGATAGCGGAAGGGCCAGCCGGACCGGCCGTCGTGGACGTAGAGCAAATCGGCGGTGCTCTCATCGGCGTGCTCGACCTGCCAGGCCGCCGACCAGCCGTCACCGTGCATGGGATGCCGAATGCCGGGCCAGTTCGGCTCGACCTCGACGCGCCGACCGCCGAAGGCGAGACGGCCATTCGCGATGCGATTGGAGTACGGAACGAGCGGATAGCATGCCGCCTCGTTGCCGCGTCCCGAATCGACCGTGCCCGCCGCCGCGGGCTTCAGGATATCGGCACCATCGACGGTGAAGCGCAGGATGGACCCTCCGGCGGATGGCGCCAGATCGACCGCCAGGCGGCCCGCACTCAACGACAAAACCGTCACCCATCTCTCCGCCGCTGTGTAAACTCGACCGCGATCAACGCGAGCGAGGAAACGCAAAAATGTCGGTGAACATGCTGAAACGACGCCTGCAGGCGGGCAAGGCCTGCGTCAACGGTTGGCTGGCGATTCCCAACGGCTTCTCGGCCGAGACGATGGCGCAGTGCGGCTGGGACAGCGTCACCGTCGACATGCAGCACGGCGTGCAAGACTACCTCTCCATGGTTCAATGCTTCCAGGCGATGGACCGCCATCCCGTCACGCCGCTGGTGCGCGTGCCGTGGAACGAGCCCGGCATCGTCGGCAAGGTGCTGGACGGCGGCGCATGGGGCGTGATCTGCCCGATGGTCAACAATGCCGCAGAGGCCAAGGCGCTGGCTTCCTATTGCCTCTATCCACCCAAGGGCAAGCGCTCCAACGGCCCGATCCGCGCCGGTGCCTACGGCGAGGCGACGCCCTATCAGGCGATCGCCAACGACGAGGTGCTCGTCATCCCCATGATCGAGACGCAGGAGGCGATCGACAATATCGACGCCATCCTCGACGTGCCGGGCATCAGCGGCATCTATGTCGGCCCGTCCGATCTCGGCCTCTCGCTTGGCCTGAAGCCGATGCTCGATCGCGAGGAGCCCCAGATCATGGCGATCTACGACAAACTCCTTGCCGCCACCAAGAAGCGCAACCTGTTCGCCGGCCTGCACAACGGCACGGCGTCCTACGCCGCCAAGATGATCGGCAAGGGCTTCCGGTTCGTGACCATCGCCAACGATTCCGGCCTGATGGCGCAGGCCGCGCGGGCCGCCGTCAACACCGTCCGCAAGGAAGCCGGCGAGCTCGCCGCGAAATGATGCCGGCAGGGCCCCTCTCCATCGCGCGGGGAGGGGCCGAGGAGTGCGCCTCCCGCGGGAGTGTCAGCTCACGATCTCGCCGCGGAACGCCCAGCGCGTCATGCGCTTTTCGACCAACGCGCAGACGGCGTACATCAGCACACCCATGATGGCGATGGCGAACAGGCCGGCGAAGGTGGTGGGGGCGTCGTTTCGGGCGCCGGCGGACAGCATCAAAAAACCGATGCCGCGGTTGCCACCCACCGTCTCCGAGATCACCGAGCCGATGAAGGCGAGCGTGATCGCGACCTTCAGGCTGGCGAAGAGATAGGGCATGGCGCGCGGAATGCCGACCTTGGTCAGGATCTCGGTGCGCGTGGCGCCGAGACTGCGCAGGACGTCCCGCATTTCGGGCTCGATCGTGGCGAGGCCGGTCGCCACATTGACCACGATCGGGAAGAAGCTGATGACGAAAGCAGTGATGATGGCCGGGAGCGCGCCCACGCCCACCCAGATCATCAGGATGGGCACGATCGCGACCTTCGGAATGGCATTGAACGCGATCAGCAGCGGATAGAGGCCCGAATAGACGAACGGCGAGGCGCCGATCGCCAGCCCGAGCAACAGGCCGCCCGCGATCGCCATAAGGAAGCCGACGAGGGTCGTCCACAGCGTGTCCCAGCAGAACCGAAGCAGGATGTCGAGGCGCTCCCAGAACACGACGAATATCTTGCTCGGACGCGGCAGGATGATCTCCGGCACGTCGAACACGACGCAGGCGATCTCCCATACGATCAGCAGGCCGGCCATGACCAGCCAGGGCATGGCGTGCCTCAGTGCCTCGCGCCGGATGTCGGCGGTCATGAATGCTCCTGGTGGATGCGGTCGCGCAGTTCGTGGACGATATCGACGAAGTGAGGCTCGAAGGTTGTCGCCAGCGTGCGTGGCCGGGGAATGTCGATTTTCCTGCTGAGAACGATGCGGCCCGGCCGCCGACTCATTACATAGACTGTGTCTGCGAGAAACGCCGCCTCGCGCAGGTCGTGGGTCACCAGCACTCCCGTGAAGCGCTTCTCGATCCACAGCGCCTGCATCACACCCCACAACTCCTCGCGGGTGAAGGCATCGAGCGCGCCGAACGGCTCGTCGAGCATCAGGAGCTCGGGCTCATGGATCAGCGCGCGGCAGAGGTTGGAACGCTGCTGCATGCCGCCCGAGAGTTGCCAAGGGTACTTCTCGGCAAAGTCGGCGAGCCCGACCGTTCCGAGGAGCTTCATGGCGCGACCAACGTACTCGGCGCGATGACTGCGGAAACGCCGCTTGTGCGGCTCGACCACCTCCATGGGTAGCAGGACATTGTCGAGGGTAGTGCGCCACGGCATCAAGGTCGGGTTCTGGAACGCCATACCGACGCCCTTGATCGGGCCCGTCACCCTCTGCCCGCCGACACGCACCTCTCCGCTGGTTGCCGGCAAAAGGCCGGTGACCAGCTTCATGATGGTCGACTTGCCGCAGCCCGATGGGCCAACTACGGCGATGAACTCGCCCTTGTCGATGCCGAACGTGGCATCGGCGAGGGCGAGTGTCGTTTCCTTGCCGAGTCTGTAGGTGAGGCTGACACCCTTCAGATCGACGAAGGTCACTACTTGGCGACCATCCGGTCGGCCTTGGGCGGCAGGTACTTGCCGGAGAAGACCTTCGCCGGATCGGGCGCTTTCGGCAGGCCGTAGGCATCGGACACGTCCTTGACCGACCGCGCAAAGCGCGCCGGATCGACGTCGCCCATGCCATTGGCCTTGACGTACGGCGTGAAGATGTTGGTCTGCAGCGACAGCTGCAGGCGCTCCGTCTCGAGCGCCTCGTTGATCAGCGGATCGCGCTTCTTGGCGGCGGCGATGCCGACCTTGTTGTCGGCGAT